>CBKZPU010000095.1:0-19284 GCA_966696705.1 uncultured Verrucomicrobiaceae bacterium
CCTGCGAAGCCTGAAATCTTCCGCCCATGAATACAGCCGCGTGCCACTGGATGGAATCGCTCTACGGCCCGGTGACTTTCCAAGGGGATGTCCATGGCCATCTCGGGCGGCTCGCCAAACCCGGGCATCCGGTCATTCAAGTCGGCGACCTCGGCGCGGGTTTCGTATCGCCCACGGCCTTCCGCGAAAAAGTCACGAGGCGCGAGGACTTCCGGTTCATCCGCGGCAACCACGACAGCCCGGCGATCTGTCGACGCGACCCGCGCTATCTCGGCGACTGGGGTACCGCCCGCGGTGTCTTCTGGGTTTCGGGAGCCTTCAGCATCGATCGCGCATGGCGCGTCGAAGGTCGCGACTGGTGGCCGGACGAAGAATTGGACGCCTCGCAGATGCGAGCCGCCTTCGACGCCTATGCCGATGCCCGGCCACGCCTGGTGATTTCCCATGATGGCCCGGCAAGCCTGTTCGCCGCCGGCGGACCGATGGCGCTCTTCTTCTTCACTCCATCCGCCACCGCCACGCTATTGCAGGCCATGCTGGATCACCACCGACCGGAGGCATGGATCTTCGGCCACCATCACGTCAGCCGCGACTTTTTCCTCAAAGGCACCCGCTTCCGTTGCCTCGCGGAATTTGAAACCATGACGCTCGAGTTTCGTGACGATGGCTCGTTCGTCTGGCCGAATGATTGACGGCGATGTGATCGCTCGCCAGGCATCGGATCACGGCTCGCCGATGTCCTCGTTCCAAACCGTCGGGTTCGCCTCGATGAAGCGCCGCATCAGGTCCACGCACTTCGGGCTTTGCACCACCTCGATTTGGACGCCGCGGCTCTTCAGCAGCTCCTCCTCACCCATGAAGGTCTGGTTCTCACCGATGACCACCCTCGGGATGCCGTAGAGCAGGATCGCGCCGGAGCACATCGGGCACGGCGAGAGCGTGGTGTAGAGAGTACACTCCCGATAGATGTGGGCGGGCAGGCGGCCGGCGTTCTGAAGGGCATCCATTTCGCCATGAAGGATCGGATTTCCCTGCTGCATCCGGCGGTTATGGCCCCGGCCAAGGATGATGCCCTGCCGGACGAGCACGCTTCCGATGGGGATGCCGCCTTCGGAAAGACCCGTAGCCGCTTCCGAGATGGCTGCTTGAAGAAAGGGGTCCATGGCGTTATTTTGCACTGTTGGAAGCCGTCCGCCAGCCGCGGCACGGCGCCTGCTGAAATCACCCCACTCTAGCGAATCCCATGCCTAAAGTAAGACTTTCTGGAACCGTGCGCGGTACTGACGACCCCGGCCGCGCGGTCCGCGCCCGCCTCCTCTACCTGCTCTTCGGCTCCGGCTGGGATATCTACAATTCCAACGGCGACCAGCGCATCACCCTCTCCAACATCGAGCGCAAGATCATCGAGGCCGACTCCTTCGTCTTCACGCCCGGCGCGACGCTGGAAGACATGTTCAAGGCGATCTCGATCTTCGTCGGCTACCAAACTCTCGATCGCAATCTCGCGGGCAAGCCGACCATTATCCTCAACACCGATTTCTCCTGGGATCCCTTCTTCTCGGTGCTCGATCACCTGAACAAGATGGGCACCATCAAGCAGGACCACCGCGACTTCCTGCTCACCGCGGGAAGCCCGGAGGGCGTGTTGGAAACGCTGGAGATCGTCCGCGAGAAGGGCATCCCGGATGCCGGCCGCCACAAGATCGGCGATTGCCATGGTACCTCCTTCGAAAGTGCGGTGCCCTCCGACTACGCCGGAAACGTCTGCGTTTTCTGCTCGGCCACCTTGGAAGATCCGGCCTACCTCGCCGATGGCCGCGAACTCGGCCGCCTGCTGGCGGTGAACCGCCTCGGCTGCGTCTCCGGGGCCGGTCGCTCCGGCATCATGGGTGCCGTGGTGGAGGGCTCAGTCGGCGGCGGCGGCTGGACCGCGGGATCGAATGTCCCGCACATCATCGAGCTCGAAGGGCTGCCCGACGGCCTCTCCAGCTTCTGGCTGCGTCCCGACATCTACACCCGCATGGAGGTGATGATCGAGAATTCGAATGCCTTCGTCATTTTCCCGGGCGGCGCGGGCACCTTCCAGGAATTGCTGGCCCTGATGATTTTCAAACACCAGAGGAACCCGCTCATGACCGGCAAGCCGGTGGTGCTCTTCAACCGCGCCAATCCCGCCGGCGTGCGTTTCTGGGACCCGCTCATCGACCTGCTCGGCGACATGTGCCAGCCCGGCGACTTCGTGGTGGCCAACGAACTCGGCGACATCCTGCCGGCGATCCACCGCGGCCTGCCACAGCGCGAAGCTGCCCCGGTCTAACGCACCAGCCGTGCTGATATTGTAGAATGCATGATTGCCGTCCCCGGCAAGAGGTGGCATTTTGCCAGCGGATGAAGCGCCCTTCCAGAGCCGGAAGCACCCGGACACGCACGGCCGCACGGCTGGGCGCGCTGCTTCTCGCGCCCTTGTTGCTCACCCAGTGCGCCACGGATTACTCTCTGGTCGCCGAGCGGCCGGAGGAAGCCGTGCGCAACGAGACCTTCGGCTACCGCAAGTGGTTGCGGCCCGAGGCCAAGCCGGAGACGGTGGTCATCGGCGTCCACGGATTCTGTGGGGCGTCCATCGACTACGAGAACCTCGGCAAGCGCCTGCTCAAGGAGCAGCCGAAGATCGCCGTGTATGCCTACGAGGTCCGCGGCCAAGGGAAAGACCCGCTCAAGGCGCGCCGCGGCGACATCGACGACCCGAACCTCTGGTTCAGCGACCTCGCGAGATTCTCCGCCATGGTCCGCGCCAAGCACCCGAAGGCCCGCATCGTGTGGTTCGGGGAGAGCATGGGTGCGCTGATCGTTTCCCACGCCTACCTGAATACCGTCGCCGCCGGCCAGCCGCCGCCCTGCGACGCGGTCATCCTTTCCTCGCCGGTGGTGAAGTTCCGCGAGGATTTTCCAAAGTGGAAGAAGGACCTGGTCCACGGCGCGGCCGGAATCGCTCCGACCGCCCGCCTCTCGCTAGAAACGATCGCCGGCGGCCACGAGGTCCAGATGACCCATGACACCCTGCACTCGGAGCAGGCCGAAACCAACGCCTGGCACATCGACAAGCACACGCTGCGGCTGCTTGCCGCGCTCAGTGACCTGATCGATGGCATGCCCCGATGCGCCAACAGCTTCGCGGTGCCCACGCTCGTCCTCCACGGCGGCAAGGATTTCTTCAGCAGCGCCGCCGACGTGGAAGCCTTCTACGGGAATATCCCCAAGGAAGCCAACCGCACCCGGCGCTACTATCCCGACAGCTACCACCTGCTGATGTACGACGATCTGAAGGAAAAGGTCATCACCGACGTCGAGAAGTGGCTGGTGAAGCTCCCGGATGCCGAAAATTGAGGCCGCGGGACCGCACCGGCTTCGCCATTGCCAAGCCGCGGCGGCTGTTCCAACGTTTCCTTCCGATGACGAAGCCCGTCTGCTGCCTCTTCCTTGCCCTCGGATTCGCCGCCTGCGCGCCGAAGAAGGCGATCGTCATCGAGGAAGTAGCACCGCCCACGACGGGAACGCGCGGCAAGCCTGCCCACCAGACGAGTCCCGCTCCGGCGGAAACCCAGGAGTCCCCGCCACCGCTGGTGAATCAACAGAGCGGCATGCGCATTCCCGAAGATCGGCTTCTCAAGCTCCCGGACAAGGGAGACATGACGGCCACCGCACCTGCCGCGCCCGGTGGCGGCGTGATCGCCACGCCGCCGACCGCCGACAAGCGGAACGACGAGTAAGTCGCGAGCAGACCCCGGGCGGTTCATGCCGCAGGGCTCCCTCATTTTGAAGCGCCGCACCTGTAGCCGGAGGGCCCGGACTGCGCGCAGCCTGCTGCCGCTCAATGCCAGCAGCCCTGCTGCGGGGAAGCACGGGAAGACTGGGAGCACAACGAAACGAGCGAAACGGACGAAATCCGAAGGAGTAGAGGGCGGATCATCCCCTACCCGCGCTGCCGCGCGGATCCTTGCTTTCAAGCCCTTCCAAAACGAGGTGGCCCTGGTTCATGCCGCTGAATGGGTTTGTCTCCATCGCCCGGTTGCCGATGGTCGGCGGCTCCATGAGCTCCCTCCCCGTGCCCGCCCGCGACCGCGAGGTTCGCCGGCTCCGCGACCTCTCGCCGCAGCAGGTGCGCTCCGGCGTGGCCGCGTGGCTCGGCTGGCTCTTCGACGGGCTGGACATGCACCTCTACACGCTGGTCGCCTCCGCCTTCGTGGCGGTGCTGCTCTCCACCGGCGAGTCGAATCCCGAGGTCGGGCAAAAGGCCTCCATCATCCAAGCCGCGTTTCTCGTCGGCTGGGCGCTCGGCGGCGGGTTCTTCGGGCGCGTGGCCGACCTGTTAGGCCGGAGCCGGGCGCTGGTGCTGACCATCCTGACTTACGCCTGCTTCACCGGCCTGTCGTTCTTCGCGACGGAGTGGTGGCATCTGTTGGTCTTCCGTTTTCTCGCCGCGCTGGGCATCGGCGGCGAATGGGCGGTGGGCGCGTCGCTGCTCTCGGAAACGTGGCCGCGCTCGTGGCGTCCTTGGATCGCCGCGACCCTGCAGAGCGCGGTGAACTGCGGCATCCTGCTCGCCTGCGTTGCGGGTGCCTTGCTCGCCGGCAAGCCGCCGCACTGGATCTTCCTGGTCGGCGTGCTGCCCGCCTTCATCACGCTGTGGATCCGCAAATCGGTGCCGGAAACCGAGGAGTGGAGCGAGGCACGGAAGGACCAGCCCGCACCGCGCATCCGCGAACTCTTCGGCCCGAAGGTGCGCAGCATCACGCTGCGGGTCATGCTGATCTGCGCGGTCTCGCTCACCGCGCACTGGACTTTCATGTTCTGGCAGCAGAGCTACATCCGCAGCTTGCCGGAGGTCGGCGCGCTGAAGGCGGACAAGGACCACGCCACGGTGATGGCGCTGCTGTGGATCATGGTCGGCTCCATCATCGGGAACTTCTTCGCGGGCTTCCTCGCCAAGCTGATCGGCTACGGGAAAGCCATCGCATGGATGCTCGGCGGGTATTTCCTCGTGATGTGGTTCACCTTCTCGCGCGGCCACGACCTGCACACCGTCTATTTCCTCTTCGCCGTCATCGGGCTGATGCAAGGATGCTTCGGGCTCTTCACCATGTGCCTGCCGCCGCTGTTCCCGGTGCTGCTGCGGAGCACCGGCGCGGGCTTCTGCTACAACATCGGCCGCATCCTTTCCGCCGCGGGCGTGGTGTTCTTCGGAATCTTCAACAAGGTCCAGGGCGACTTCGCCGGCGTGCTCCTCATGGCCTCGTGGCTGTTCATCCCCGCGGCGCTGTTCGCGCTGCTGCTCCCGTCGGAAGAACCCTGAGTTTCTTAGGGCGCGGGCAAACGTCCGGCCACCGGCGACTTGGAGCGCCACTCTTGGAACGACTCCGGATTCTTTGCCGCAGCCTCGGTGAGACGCCGGATATCTTCCGCAACTCTCGCAGATTCGGGCAGGGACAAGTACCAATCCAAGCCCTTGAGAGGATCGGCCTTCACGAAGTCCGCCACGAGTTCTCCGTTGATCCTGCGGGTGTCCATTCCACCGACGGTTTGCTCGCCGAGCCACGCCGCGGAGGTCGCGAGATCGGCCTGTTTGAGGCGCCAATAGACGTGATCGATGGCCGCTTGCTTGAACTCCTGAGTACGAAGCCCGTCGTACCACGACTTCATCTGATCCGTTGAGCCACTCTCGCGCAGCGCGCGTTCGGTGAGCCGTTCCGCGGCGGACGAGGCGGTGGTGCCCTCGGGAAAGGTGGTTTGTTCGGCGAAGCGGCTGGCGCTTTCGAGATCCATCCCGCGCAGCAGGCCGAAGTAGGCGCGGTTGTACTGGTCCGGATCGGTCAAACGCGAGAGGTGCGTGGAAGCCGCGGCGCTGTCGATCTCGCTCCAGCTTGAGAAGATGAGTTCCAGCACCGAAGCCGCATACGGTGCGCTGCGGCCGTTGCTGCCTTCTTCCTCCAGCGCCGCCATCGCGGCGAGTGGATCGACCTTTCCCCACTGATGCCACAGCAGCCGCCACTCGCTGTCGTAGCGCAGCCCTTGCCGGTCGAAGCCGAAGAACAGCTCGCGGAAATCCTTGGCGTTTTGCGGCGTCATGCCTTCCAACAATTCCGCGAACCGCAGGCTGCGGGTGATCGGATTGCCGATCAGGAAGGTACGGTGAAGCTCTTCGGGCAGCTTGGCTCCACTGGGAATCACAGCCACCGGCCGGGAGCTGCGCGTGGCGACGGGAGGCTCGCTTTCCGTGGCGGAGGCCAGCGATGCGGATCTACCCGATGCTTCCCCGCGCCCTTCTTGCGCCGCTTCGCGGCCGGCGGTCTGCATCCTCCCCAGCCAATAGCCCGCAAGCAACGCCACGATGCCGACGAGGAAATGGGAGGCCTTCATTTCGAGATGAGGAAATGACCTTTGTGAGGCATGTTGTCAAAGCTCCAACATGTATGCACTAGCGCCTCGATAACCATGCCCCGGCCACAAACACCGCGGCTCCGGCCCACGCCGGGGCAAGATGCCAGAAATCGAGGTAGCCGATCGGATAATGCACGCCGATCGCGCAACCGAAGCCAACGATGCCCGCCACCACCAAGGCCTGCCAAACGTGCTTCGCCGGTGTGGCTTTCCACAGGATGCAAAGGATGATCAGGCCGGTCGTGAACAAGCCGCCACCGAAGCCCGCGCGGTCATGGGCGATCAACGGGATCAGGCGCGGGTTGATCGCATCGAGCTGCTCCCGCGTGTAGCCGATGAAATCCAAGTCGCTGGGAACGAAGACCAGCGTCATCCCGACGGTCAGGATCGTCGCTCCCGCCGCCACCAAACCGGCGCCCCACCCTATCCACAGCATCCACCCCAAAGCTTGCCGGCTCCGCCAGGTTGCGGGCCAGGCGGCAGGGCGAAAGTCCAGCGGCTTCGAACAAAGCCGCCGCGTCTTACACAGTCCTGTTAGAGTGAGCGGCAGCAGGAGCAGCGTGGCCCAGGCATGCCAGCCGTCGAGGTAACCGTAGCCGAGATAGGCGAGGAAGCTGCCGAAGCCAGTCACATTCGTCAGCACCAGCGTCCACCACGCCCAGCTCTCTCCCTCGCGCAGCGGGAAAAGGGCGATCCACGCATAGAGCACCGCGAGCGCCACCAGCACACCGCCGAAGGACATCCGGTCGTGGATCATGAAGTGGACGATCCGGCACTGGTTCAACTCGCACAGCGCGACCGGCTGCATGCCGAGGAACTCGACATCGTGCGGCAGGAAATGACCCGTCACGGACAGGAAGATCGCGCCACCACCGGAGAACAACAACGCGATCGCCGTGAACAGAATCAAAGGGCGGCCGTCTCCGATCAGCGTCGAAAGGAAACTACGGGAGTCATCGGAGTTCATCGCCACAGCACCACCGGGTTGAGTCCCTGTTCCTCGAAAAACGGATCAAGCCGCTCGGCAAGCTCCGGCCAACGCTGGTGAGGCACCTGCGGGTAGAGATGGTGCTCGAGATGATAGAGGTGCTCCAAGCTCAGCCAAGCGACCACTTTCCCGCGAAACAGGCGGGTCTGCCGCAGCGGGTCGTCCCCCGTCGCATCGTGCGGCATGAAGCTGGTCATGAAGGGATAGACCCAGCTTCCCGCCACGGTCACCGCCAGATAGATCGTCCCGACTTGCGACTCAAGACACCACGCAGCCCATGCGACGACAGCCTGGCCCTCGATCACGATCCACAACCGCTTTCTGCCGGTCGTGCGCACAAGCGCCCATCCCCACAGGCGAGGCTGGGCGATGACGCCCTCAAGCAAGGCTCGCCACCACGACATGCGTGCCGCGGCACCTTCCAGGTCGTCTTCGTCGGGGAACCTCCGGTGATGGTGCAGGTGCGTTTCGCGGAACGCGTGACCGGATCGGAACGACAGGCCTTCGATGAGAAAGAGCAGCAGCTCATTCAGCCAAGCCGGCAGCCGCAGCGTACGATGCACGAGATCGTGGGAAACCGAGGCGTAGGTGAAGAAGCTCTGCAGCACGGCACAGCCCAAGGCGACCACCCACCAGCCGCGCTCACCGGCGGCGAAAAACCCGGCGCAGGTAACGAAGGGAAGCGCCAAGCAGCGGACACGCTCTGCTGTCGTCGTCTCCAGCAGATCGAGACCGAGAGATTCCAGCGATGGTTTCTTCATGCCGTGAAGCCGGGTTCGCCATCGCGCGATTCAGAGTTCCAGCATGTGCGCCACGTGGGCGGCGGTGAGTTCGCCCATGGTCTTGCAGTCGCGGAAGATGTCGGTGTGGTGATACTTCGCGAGATCGGCGGCGAGCGAGGCCACGTGCTCGCGCGGGGCGAGCTCCTCGCGGCGCATCACGCCTAACAGGGCCTTCAAACGCGCGCCTTCCACCTTGGCACGGCGGGTCATCTGGGCGTGTTCCTCGGCGACGTACTGGTCGATGGTTTTCCGGTTCAGCACGTCGAAGGCGAGCTTGGTGACCGTCTTGTTGGAATCGAAGCGGTAGGCGAGGTAGGTCTTGCCGCGGCGCTCGTAGCTCTGCTGGTCGAAGTCGATCGGGCGGACGCGGTACTGCACCTCCTCGAAGTCCGGCGTGATATCGACGACGTAGTTCACGCTACGCATGTCGCCGAGCAGGCGGATGAAGCAGCGCTCGTTGAACTTGGTGAACTCCTTCGCGATGCGGACCTTGTTCAGCTCCGGCCGCGGCAGGTGCTCCTTGAGGAACACGTCGCCCGGCACGCCGGCAATGTGTTCCTCGATCAAGGTGTTGCCGTTGACGAGGTAGTTGATGCGGTTCGGCGACAGGATGTGCTCCAGCTCCAAGCCGTAGATGCGCGAGGCGTCCGCCTGCTTCACGTAGAAGTAGTCGGAGTTGTCGTTGTAGAGGTTGGTGATGCGAATGCGGAACGGCCGCGAGTTGCCGAACTCGCCGAAGTCGATGCGATCGACGGTAAGGTGCTCGTGGAGGTCCGATTCCCCGCCGATCTTCAGCTCGGCGTAGATCTTCGTGAGCTTCGGCCGCAGCTCGAGCATCAGCTCCTGCGGGTAAAAGACCGTGAGCCAAAGCGTTTCCTTCCCGCGCGGATCCTCGTAGGGCATCGAGCCGGCGAAGCGCGCGAGGTCGTCATAGACGAGCGGGATGTCGCGCAGGCGGTCGAAGTGATAGAGATACTGCCGGAGCGAGGGGGAGACGGAATACTTGATCTTGCGGCGGGAGATCACGGCGGGAGGATGCCTTTTCACAATGAAAAGGCGAACATCGAACTTCGAAGGTTGAACAAGCTTCCGTAGGCGCGCTGGTGACAGTGCGGAATGGTCCCCGAAAGCACGCTTCTCCGGAGGCTTCCCGCGTTCTCACGAACGCGCCTACGGTTGGAAAATCGGCTCAATCGGTCTTCAGCACCAGCTCCTTGAACTGCACCACCATCGCCGGGCCAGCGTGGATCTGCAGCGCGAGGATGCCTTCCTTCGGCGCGTTCTTGGCGTCGTTGTCGGTGACATCGACGGTCTGCTTGCCGTTGATGAAGTGCTGCACGTGGTTGCCCTTGGCGACGACCTTGTAGTCGTTCCACTGCTCGTCCTTGATGGCGGCCTGGATCTCGTTGGAGTCGCCGACATTGCCGGTAACCTTGGGCTTGCCGTCATCGCCGATCTCGGTCTTCTCGCCGCGCTTGGCGAGGATGCCGCGGCCCTTTTCCTCGTAGAGGATGCCGCTGTAGGTCTTGCCGGCTTCAAAGTCTGCCTGATAGCCGCTGACCACCGGGCCGAAGGGTCCCGGCTCGAGCTGCTTCGAGCGGTACTGCACGCCGCTGTTTCCCTTCTCGATGCGGTATTGGAAGGTCAGCTCGAAGTCACCCACCGTGCCGTCCTTCCAGACGAGGAAGGTATTGTGCGAAATCTTCGTCTCGCCGCTGTCGGAGGTCTTGCCGGTGATCGCGCCGTCCTGCACCGACCAGAGCTTGGGATTGCCCTCCCAGCCGGTGAGGTCCTTGCCGTTGAAGAGCTGCTTCTCGCCGGCGTGGAGCGTGGCGGCGAACAGGAAAAGGGGAGCGATGAGTTTCATGACGATGGGAACATTATCTCGTCGCGAAACGGGGGCGAGCCAAGTCCGGAGCGCGCATTGTTTGTCACCGGCAGGTCCTCGCCTAGGTCGCGGGAACAGCCGCGGTTTCCAACCATTGCATCCCCGGCCGGATGTTAAGGCTTCCGGCAGGAGGCGCTTTGCACTCCACTTCCGCGGTTGAGTCACGCGCACGATCCTGACAGCGGGAGTTCGGAGGGCTTTCCGCAAGGATTGCCCTCGGGCCGGGTGCTTTCGATTCTCAGCGATGCCGGAAACCCCGACCGGCTGGTCGCCGAGGCCTACCGCTGCCTCGGTCGCAATCCGGAGGATCTCGATGCCCACTATTATCTGGTGATGGGGCTGTGCGACCTGCGTCAGCTCGATGGGGCGGAGCGACATGTGCAGCACTTGCTGCGGCTGGATCCGGAGTCGGTGGACACGCACGTCGCGGCCGTCCGGTTCCATCTGGTGAAACGGAAGTGGAAGGCGGCCCTCCGATTCATCGAGGCCGGGCTGCAGATCGCTCCTGACTTTGCCTATTTCCACTTCGCCGCCGCCATCGTCGAATGCCGGCAGTACCGGCCCGCCGAGGCCCGGAAGCGCATCACCCGCGCCCGCGAGCTGGCACCCGAGGACCCGGAAATCGTGAATCTTCACATCCGCCTCCACGCCGCGATGGAGACATCCGCGACGGAGGCTTGGAAACGTCTGCGGGAGTATGAGGCGGCACTCGCGCTCGAGCCCGGGAACGCCTCCCTGCACAACAGCATCGGGGACGTGTACCTGGACGAACTGGAGAATCCGTCGAAAGCTGAGGAGCACTACCGGATGGCGCTCCGGGCGGAGCCAGGCAACCGCGAGTACCAGCGGGACCTTTTCAACGCGGTCGCACGGCGCAGCATCTTGTATTGCCTCTTCAGTCTTCCCTCGCGGGTTTTTGAATCGATTCGCGCGGGTCTCGTCGTCCTCCGCGACCATTGGTGGATCGCCATCGTCCTGTTAGCCGTCTTCAAATTCGTCTTGGTCTTTCTCGCATGGCTGGCGGTGGCGACGGTCCTGCTGTGGCCGGGATGCAAGGTGTATGAATGGTTCGTGGTATCGGAGCTACGCCGCGGCTCCGCGACGCCCGTGCCGATGCTTTCGCTGTGGCTCAGGATCCGGCGCTTCCCGCTATGGCTCCGGTTCGGCGCTTTTCTCGGGCTCAGTTGCCTGATCTGGGGACTGCTCTTCCTGCTCGCGGCGATCCCCCTCGAAATCGGCTTCGGTGCCGTGGCCATCTTCGTGGCAGTCCATCTCGTGGTGCTGCTCTTCCTGCGGATCCTCAGGAAGTTCGAGGCGTGGCGATCCGGCCGGGCGGTCCGCGGCAGGCCGATCCCCTGAAACCGGCCTCCCTTCGGCAACCGTAGCCGCGTTCGTGAGAACGCGGGAAGTGAGGGTGAGATCCGCCTTTCCGGTGGCCTTCGCGGTGTCACCACCGCGCCTACGGATGACGAAGACGGTCCGCGTTGGCAAACCGTAGCCGCGTTCGTGAGAACGCGGGAAGTGAGGGTGAGATCCGCTTCACCAGTGACTTCCGCGGTGTCACCACCGCGCCTACGGAAGGTGGGGCCGGCCTCCCGCTATCAAGGGAGTGGCCTCCCTTGTCAGCTCACCTGTGCGAGCCAAGTCCGGAGGTTGTAGTAGTTCGTCACCCGCGTGATCTTGCCAAGGCGGGCTTCGAAGAAGGCGCCGACGCGGAGTCGATAGGTCTGGCCCCTCGCCTCGGGCAGGCCCTCGTCGGTGGCGAGGTATTCGCCGCGGATGTGGAACTCGGCGGCGGCGCGGTTCTCCGGTCCGATGAAAATCGCCAGCTCTTCGACGGTTTCGCGGTAGCTGCGGTCCATGCGCTGGAGGAAGGCGCGAAAGGCGTCCTTGCCGGTCTCGGCCTGGCCTTCGTTGACCTCATGGACGACGTCGTCGGCCAGCAGTCCGAGCAGGGCTTCGCGGTCGCCGGCATTGAAGGCGGCGTAGTAGTTCTCGATCAGCGATTTCATGGCGAGAAATGGTCCCAGCCGCCGCTCAACGTCATGCCGGTGCCGGGAGGCGTGAGGCGGCCGATGGCGGTGAGTTCGGGAAAGCCGGCCGGCCATTTGCCGGAGGCCATTTGCCAACGACGCGGAGAAACGGTGAAGAGGAGTTCGTAGTCCTCGCCATCGCCAAGCGCCTGCACACGCGTGCAGCCGCGGGTCGCGGGAACCTCATCGAGCTCGAAGCCGCAGCCGCTGGCCTCGGCGAGGCGCGGAAGGTCCTTCGCGAGGCCATCGGAAAGATCCATCATCGCGGACGGCCGGAGCTGGCGGACCAGCCAGGCGGCTTCGGCGAGGCGAGGGATGAAGTTGAGATGCTTGCCCCGAATTGCCCCGCCGAGGCGGCCGGTGATTACCACGAGATCGCCGGGCTTGCCGCCGCTGCGGAGGACGAGGTGCTTCCGCTCCACCCGTCCCTCGCCGGCCACGGAAATCATCGCGCCCGATGGCAGCCGGGACGTTTCGCCGCCAGCCAGCACGCCGCCGTGGGTTGCGAGGCACTTGCGGATGCCGCGGTAAAGGCCGTCCATCCACGCAACCGGCTTGTCGGGATCGACCGCCACCGTGACCAGCAGGTGCTCCGGCACGCCCCCCATGGCGGCGAAGTCGCTGAGGACGCGGGCGATCGATTTCCAGCCGACTTTCTCCGCCGGAGTATCGGGCAGGAAATGCACGCCCTCGACGATGGCGTCGGTCTTCAGCAGGCGCAGCGGCCCGCGACCGGGATCGACCACGGCGCAATCGTCGCCCGGTCCCACGATCAGCTTTTCGCCGCCGGGAAAACCGCGCAGCAGCCGGGCAATGAGGGCGTCTTCGCCGAGATCGCGCAGGCGCTTTTTTTTCATGAGTCGGCCGGCATGTCGATGATGCCGGAGCGGGCGAGAAGTTGGATGGTCACCGTGGCCGCGTTGAAGAGGAAATGCACCGACATGCAGGCCCAGATCGATCCCGTGAATTCGTAGAGCAGGCAAAGGATCACCGCCAAAACGAACAGCGGCAGCAAGGCGACCACGTGCCCGTGGGCCGCGGCAAAGACGAGCGAGGAAAAGAGAATGCCTCCCGCGGGTCCGCAGAAGCGCTTGGCGGCGGGATAAAGATAGCCGCGGAACACGACCTCTTCCGCCAGCGGGGCGACGACCGCCGCGGTCACCGCCATCAGGACGATCACCAGCGGGTCTTTCACCTCCTTGAAGACCTTCACCGCCTCCTGCATGGACTCGATGCCAAGGCTTTGTTCGAGCCACTGGTTCCAACCGGCGAAGACCAGCACCCCCATGAAAAACCACATGAAGAAGAGCGTGACGATCGCGATGGGGATGGCGAGCGGCCACTGCCGCCAGCGCAGGCCGAGCCACTCGCTGATCTTCACGCGCCAGGTGACGAAGGCCAGCACCATGCCCATGATGAGGAACTGGAAGATGATCGAGGCGATCAGCACCGCGGGCGTGTATTTCTTGTCCAGCGGCACCTCCTCCGCTCCCCCATTGGCGGCGGTGAGGCCGGCGAAGATGAGAAAGACCAGCCCGATGAGCGGCAGATCCAGCAGCCGGTAAGGCGCGGTGCTCACTTTCAGAACGCCCGCAGGGGCCGCCGCCGCCACGGGCTCCGGAAGCGGCGGGGGGACCGAGCCGGGAGGCGCATAGGGCGAATCGGCATCGGTTCGCGGCAACGGCGGAGGCGAGGTGGCCGCGGGAACGTAAAGCGCGGCGTCTTCCGCGGACATTTTCGGCGCGGCGGGGCTTTCCTCGATGCGCTCGAATTTCCCGAGCGCCATCCGGACTCCCCAGCTCACGAAGAAGACCAGCGCCGCAGCCGCGAAGGTCCACAGGATGATGGCATCCGGATCGAAGGCGGGGGGCGGCGTGGCGGCAATGAACAGTCCCATTCGGCGGCGGCAATGTGGCGGCGGGACCGGAGGGGGGCCAGCGGGAAATGGGCGGGGAAATTTTAGTTAATAAATGATGATGATCCGAGAAGCTTGCGGTTTTCCAAAAATTCGGGATGGTCGCGGCACCGCATTTCTCCTCCGTGTCCAAGCAGGCCGCCAATCCTTACCGCTCGATCCTGCGCAGGCACATGCCGGAGCCCCTGCTGGCGCTGCTGATCTTCGTGATGGGGGTGTGGCTGTGGGACAACCACTTCAGCCCGAAGTTCGGCTGGGAAGACGGGGTCGGCCGGATGGCCTTGCGGAAGGCCGACCGCGACCTGCGGCTGGCCGACAGCGCGGGGGATTTGCCCGTGCAGCTGCGCAAGTTGCTCGCCATTCCGGACCGGGACCGGGCGCTCAAGAACGCCGTCCTTTCGCTGGAGATGCTGGAAAGCGATCGCTCGCTCGATGAAGACGGAGCCTTCGCGCTGGGGGTGCTGCGATCGGCGCGGAATGGCGGATCCCTGATGCCTCCGCCGCAGGACCCCGACGTGCTCCTCCGGAGAGTCAGGCAGGGGGACGATTTCTGGTGGGACCGGGAGTACCTGACGCGGCTGGGAACCATCCGGCCCGACGGCACCATTCTGTCGACGACACGCTCAAGCGATCCCCGCAATCGCGAGGTGGCCCTTCGGGCGATTTTGTCGCGCGGGGCGGTGTGGCTGCTCGCGCTCTGCGGCCTGGCATTTCTGCCGGCGGTGGGGCGCGGCTATCTGCAAGCCCTGCGCAGCCAGCCACGGGGCTACGTCGGCCACTGGCCGACCGCCTTGGGGCTGGGGGTCTTCCTGCTCGCTTACCTCGCGTCGATCGGCTTCGGCAACGCGCTCGATCGCCTGATTTCGCATGAATGGACCGGCGAGGGTGGCCAGCCGGTCTCGATCTCGCCGGGGCTTTTTGTGCTGCTCGATGCCGCCACGCGCTTTCTGCCGGCCTTGCTGGCCTTCGCCTTCCTGTTCCGCCGGGGCCGCCACGTCTGGACCCGGCTCGGACTGCATACAGCCCCGGATGGCAAGCTGGTGCTCGGCAGCTTCGCCCTGCTGATGATTGCAGACCAAGCACTCCGCCATTTCATGCTCAGCGACGAGATCCCGGAGGACCCCGCCGGCGGACTTTCTGAATTAGAAGAGGGGTCGTGGGGACTGGTGCTGGCCCTCACCTCGGCCTGCCTCGCCGCCCCGGCCGCGGAGGAGATTCTTTACCGCGGGGTGCTCTTCCGCTCCTTGGCCAACGGCCTGCGGGTCCCCGCCGCAACCCTGATCTCCGCCGCGGTGTTCGCGGCGGTACATTTTTACAATGCCTACGGATTGTGTTCCGTCGGCTTGCTGGGCGTCGCGTGTGCCCTCTGCTTCGCGGCCTCCGGCAGGCTGGTGACCGCCATTGTCCTCCATGCGCTCTATAATTTCGCCATCAAGGTCCCTGAATGGATCGTTTATCATGCGCCGCTATGATTTCGTGACAGGGTTCCACTCGCCATTGCCTTACCAAACCTGTATTCGAGGCCCCCGAGATTCATGAGTGCCACTTCCTTCGTAGCGCCGTCGCTGGAAGTCCTAGCCGGACTGCTGCCTGCGTACGAGTTCGACTCCTTCATCGCCCAAGGCGGCATGGGAGCGGTCTATAAGGCCCGCCAGAAGGCGCTCGACCGCGACGTGGCGATCAAGGTGCTGCCGCGTGAACTCGGTGCGGATCCGGCCTTCCACCAGTCTTTCGAGACCGAGGCCAAGGCGATGGCCCGCCTCAATCACCCGAACCTCATCGGCGTGTATGACTCCGGCGACATCGACGGCATGCTCTACATCGTCATGGAGTATGTGAACGGCAAGTCGCTCTACCACTCCGCCTACAACTTGGCCGTGGATCCCGAGCAGGCCGCCACCCTAGTGAAGGGCATTTGCGACGGTCTCGCCCACGCCCACGAAAACGGCGTGATCCACCGCGACATCAAGCCGGCCAACATTCTCCTCAACGAAAAGGTGGTGCCCAAGATCGGCGACTTCGGCCTGGCCCGCCCGGCCGATGCGGACAGCCCCGGCCTGATCATGGGGACTCCCGGCTACACCGCGCCCGAAATTTACGACAACCCGGAACACTTCGACGTCAAAACCGACATCTACGCGGTCGGCGTCATCCTTTACGAACTCCTCACCGGCCACAAGCCGGAGGACGAGGACATGCAGCCGCCGTCCACAATCGTGGCCTGCGACAAGAAGCTCGATGCCATCTGGCAGAAGTCCACCGATCCGGATCCCGCCCGCCGCTACAACAGCGCCGAGGAGATGGCCAAGGACTTGGAAGGCTGGGCGAAGCGGGCGCCGGAGACTTCCACCCTGCATTTCATCCAGCGCCCTGTCGGACCGCGGCCTCACGTCCCGCATGCGGGTGCCCATGTCCCGCACGTGCGCGCCGCCCACGCCGCCATGCCGCGCCGCGCCCCGGCCGCGATGATCATGCACAAGAAGAAGACGGACATGACCGTGCCCCTCATCTTCATCGGCATTCTGGTGATCGGCGGCGGACTGGTCGCCTACCAGATGAACGAGTCAGCCAAAAACCAGCGCGACGCTGAGGCGAAGCGATTGGCCGTCGAAAAAGAGAACGAGCGAATCCGGGCACTGAACGAAGCCGCGAAGAAGAAGAAAGAGGAAGAAGAGAAGAAGCCCGATCCGAGCACCATCCGCTTCGCCCCTGAAACCAAGCCGGTACCGCCGCCGCCAACCACTCCAGACGTGCCCAAAGGGGCAGAACCACCGCCTCCCTGAATTACCCGTTTTTTCCCTCCCATGAATGCGGAATCCTTTGATCCTCCGTCGCTGGAAGTCCTTGAGTCCCTGCTGCCCGGCTACGATTTGATTGCCTTCATTGCCCAAGGCGGCATGGGGGCGGTTTACAAGGCTCGCCAGCGCAGTCTCGATCGCGACGTCGCCATCAAAATCCTGCCACGCGAACTCGGGGCCGACCCGGAGTTCCGGCAGTCTTTCGAGACCGAGGCCAAGGCGATGGCCCGGCTCAACCATCCGAATCTGATCGGAGTGTATGACTTCGGCGACGCCGACGGCATGCCCTACATCGTGATGGAGTATGTGCCGGGCAAGTCGCTCTTCCACTCGGCGCACAACCTCGCGGTCGATCCGCGCCAGGCCGTCACCATCGTCAAAGCCATCTGCGATGGCTTGGTCCACGCCCACGAGAACGGCGTCATCCACCGCGACATCAAGCCGGCGAATATCCTGCTCACCCCGAAAGCCGTCCCGAAGGTCGGAGACTTCGGCTTGGCCCGCCCCGCCGGTGCCGATTCCACCGGTCTGCTGATGGGCACCCCCGGCTACAGCGCGCCGGAAATCATCCGCCAGCCGGACCACGCCGACCACCGCTCCGATATCTTCGCGCTCGGCGTGGTCCTTTACGAGCTGCTCATCGGCCGCTGCCCGCCGTATGACGTTCCCCCGCCGGCGCCGTCCACCATCGTGGGCTGTGATCCGGCGCTCGATGTGATCTGCGCGATCGCCATGCACCCGGCGGCCAGCATGCGCTATCCCAGCGCCGAGTCGATGTCCGCGGCGCTCGACCAGTGGCTCCGTGGTGGCACTCGCGTCCCGCCACCGCGGACCACCGCCACGATTTCCCATGCTCCGGCCCGCCCGCCGCGCCCCGTGGCCGCCCAAGCCGCACCGATCGTCGTGAAAAGCCGTGGCAGCTCCAGCTTCGTGGCCCAAGCCGCCGTCCTCGCCGCCTTGATCGTCGTCACCGCCATCGCGTGGAAACACCTGAAAGGCATGGAGCAGAAGAAGGCGGCCGACGAAGCGGCCTACCGCGCTTCCAAGGCGAACCCCACCGCGACCGCGGAACCCTCCTCGAAGCCCAAGCCCGCCGCGAAACCGGAGCCGAAGCCGCACATTCCCTCGCCGACTACAAAGGATCCGGCGACGCCTCCCGATTCCAGCGAGCCTGAAATCGCCACGGCGGATGACTCCCTCCCGGAAGACCACCCTTCGGACCCGATGAGGGACGAAGAGACGGATCCGGCCGAAACCGCCGAAAAGACCGTCGAACTCCCGCCGGCGATCATCGAACTGGAAACCAAGGCCAAGTCGCTTGTGGCCGGGCTTGAAACGGATCGCGACAAGGAACTCGCGGCCAATTTCAAGACCTTCGGCTGGGATCTCGACTCGTGGATCAAGTCCCTCAACAAAACCGAGCAAATCACGTGGAGGCCCCACGTCGAACGGCTGAAGCGGCTCGCCACCGGCGACCGGGTCCCAACGCGGGTCGATAGCGACAGCGGCATCAACCTGTCCGAACGCATGGCGAAGGTCGCGGAATTTGCCGCCCGCAAGCAGAAGTCCATCGACGAGAACTTCGAAACCAAGGCCGCCAGGATCCGCGATGCCTATGTGACGCGAGTCAAGGAGGCCGCCGGCAAGTCCATCGAAGCGGGCGAGCAAGACGTGGCGAAGGCCTTGGAAGCCAAAGCCGAAGCCGCGGCCGATCTCGACACATGGCTCACCGCGCTGGGAGCGAAGATGCCGTCCGCCGTCGCCGCCGCTAACACCTCGATCATCGGCGAGTGGACATCGAAGACCTCGAATTCCGTCGTCACCTTCGCCGGGGACGGCACTTGCAAGAGCTCCCACGGCAGTAAGGGCCAATGGATCAAGGAAATGCTTGAGGCCAATCAGGTCCGCTACGTGGTCTCCTGGAACAGCGGCTACATCGATCAGCTTTCTCCGGAAGGACAGGGCAAGATCCTGGCAGGGACCAACAATCGCGGGCAAACGGTTCGACTCGTCCGCAATCCGGATGGCCAAGTCGAATGAGCAACGTCACCGGTTCTTCAGGAAATCCGCGACTTGGGCGAAGAACGGCGACATCACCGACCACGCCTCGCCGCTGATCTCGCACTCGGCCATCGCCGCCTCCATCAGCTCCACCCAGCGCGCCGCTTCCTTGTCGCCGATCGCGAACGGGAAGTGGCGCATGCGCAGCCGCGGGTGGCCGCGGGTTTCCACGTAGGCCTCGTGGCCGAGGAAGCGGAATTGCAGGAACTCCCGCAGCCGTTTTTCCGCGCCCTCGAAGTCTTGCTCGGGGTAAAGCGGACCGAGCACATCGTCGGTGCGGACACGCCGGTAAAAGGCCGCGACCAGCGCTGCCAAGCCTTCTGCCCCGACCTCGCGGGCGACGATTTGCTCCATCGATTCCACCTCCGCGTCATGGCACCGGGA
>CBKZPU010000096.1:0-19254 GCA_966696705.1 uncultured Verrucomicrobiaceae bacterium
AGCGGATCTTTGAGACCGAGGAGGACCATGCGGTGTTCGTGGCCCGGTTGGGCGAGGCATGCACGAGCCACGGCTGGCGGGTGCACGCGTGGTTGCAAAGAACACCCGAACGCCTACATCCTCCGCCCAGCCGACGTACGACAAGTGCTCGCCTCGGAGCGCTGTCCCGGTCACCCCTAGGGAGCCATTGAATCGCGCCATGGCGGCTTCCGGAAAGAGTTCGGCAAGGAATGCGACTCGTTCCTACGATGTGTCGGGATGGTGGATGAGTGCCGTATTTGCATCACAAACCGTCGCCGCCTTCACCGATGATTAAGGGAGTTACATATAAATCCGGCGAACTCGTCATGCTTGGCGACAACGTTGAGCTGAGATCATTTTTTATCTTCAAGGATCGAGGTGAAGTAATCTACATCCCGAGGGTATCCCCCTTTCACCCAGACATGAAGAATGGCGAGATCGAGTATATTGGCGTGAAGCTTGATGGCGGGACGACGGGAGCAGCCACCATCGACCCCAAGACCAACCAAGCACTTCACCTTCGCTTTCTCGGCCGAGGCACATTTGACTCCGAGGATGCCCTTGATCCAAACCGTGAGGTGTTTGAGGACGACAAACCTGAAAAGTGAACAAGTGAACTCCACGCGCCAACCAACGGCATTGGCCGTTCCACCCCATTTTGAGGCAAACGAAAGCGAAAAATGAACCCCACGCACCAACAAGCAACCTGCTGGACCGCTCGATGGTCGCCTTCGGCTCACCGATCCGCGACGGCAATGCCCACGATCCGAAGAACGTCCCGATCGTGGTGGCCGGCGGCGGCAAGGCGGGCCTCAAAACCGGCAAGCACGTCGTTTACCAGCCCGGCACCCCACTGTGCGGCCTGTGGATCAATATGTTGGAGACTGCCGGGGTCAAAGCCGGCGAACTCGGCGACGCCAAGGACGGGTTGCGCGGGATTTCCTGAAAACTTGCCGCTTGCGCCGCGGCGGCGGGCACGCTTTTCTCCCCGGCACACCGAAGGGCGGCTTGGCGGAATTGGTAGACGCGCTCGACTCAAAATCGAGTTCTAACGAGTGTGGGTTCGAGTCCCACAGCCGCTACGGGTGTTCTCCGGGACTTTTCACGAAGGCATGGCGGAGACACGGACCATCGGCATCATCGCGGGTAACGGCGTTTATCCCGAAACTTTCGCCCGCGCGGCTCGCGCGAAATGCCCCGATATCCGGCTGGTGGCCGCCGCTTTCGAAGGCGAAACCAAGCCCGAATTCCTCGACCTCGTCGATGCCTCCGGGTGGTTCCGGGTCGGCCAACTCGGCAAGCTGATCAAGTTTTTCAAGTCCCAGAAGGCGGTCGAGGCGATCATGGTCGGCCAGATCGCGCCGAAGAACCTCTTCGACCTGCGCCCCGACTTGCGCACACTGATGCTGCTGGCGCGGCTGAAGGAGCGGAATGCCGAGTCCCTCTTCGGCGGCATCGCCGAGGAACTGGCCAAGGACCACATTCACCTGCTGCCGGCCACCACGTTTCTCGAGGACCTGCTGCCGGGCGCGGGCCATGTTTGCGGGCCGGCGATGAAAAAACGCCAAATCGAGGATGCCAACTTCGGCTTCAAGATCGCCAAGGAAACCAGCCGCCTGGACATCGGCCAGACGGTGGTGGTCCGCCACGGCACCGTGCTGGCGGTCGAGGCCTTCGAGGGCACCAATGCCTGCATCAAGCGTGGCGGCGAACTCGGCCGCGGCAAGGACGTGATGCTGGTGAAGGTTTCGAAGCCCAACCAGGACTTCCGTTTCGACGTCCCCGTGGTCGGTCCACAGACCATCGAAACCTGCATCGGAGCTGGGGTGGGATCGATCACCGTGGAAGCGGGCAAGACGCTGCTGTTAGAGCGGGAAACGGTGTTCCGGCTGTGCCAGGAGCACGGGATCAGCATCCATGCGATGGAGGAGGTTTGAGGGCCGTCACAGGACTAGGCCCGCACCAGTGGTCGGAGACCCGGACTGCGCGCAGCCTGCTGCCGCCCGAAGCCAGCAGCCCTGCTGCGGGGAAGCACCTGGGTGCACGATCTCCATCAGGAAATCCGTCCGACGGACACGCCCTCCGGCACGCCAAACCTCGGGAAGCCGAAACTACTCGCATGACCACCCCCGCCCTTTAAGACCAAAGTTTCCCCAATGGTCCCTCCACCCGTTCTCCCCGACAACGAGAGCTGCAGGCACGCGGGACTGGCCTCATGCTCCTCCCCTCCGGCTCCTGTCCGCCGGGGTCTATTTCCTCACCGCCCCAACCGCGGAACGCCTGCACCTATTGGCCGACGATGCCCTCAAAGATTGGTTCCAAGACACCTTGTGCAAGTTGATCGATGAAGCGGGCTGGAAGCTCGAAGCCTAGTGCATCTCCAATCACACTCACCTGGTCGCACACAGTCCCAAGGAGGGTGGCAACTCTCTCGGAAGCGTGGTCCAGCATCTCCATAGCCTAACGACCAAGGAGCTGAATCATTGCGATCGCACCGTGGGAAGAACGAGGCTTTCGGCATGGGTCAAGACGATCACCAGTTTCAGGTATGACCGCATTGCGGAGTTGGACGATGATGGTTAGGCGAGGGACTTTTGAATCAGCGGAGGTGTCCAGTGCTTCGGCTCGGGCGGGCTGGCCACGGTGAACGACGCACGGCGGTGCTTCCCCGCAGCAGGGCTGCTGGTTTCGGGCGGCAGCAGGCTGCCGCAGTCCGGGTCTCCGACCACTGGTCCGAAGTTGAATGGGTCGCTGAGGTGTCCGGTGCTTCGGCTTGGGCGGCCTTGCCACGATGAACGACGTACCCCGTGCTTCCCCGCAGCAGGGCTGCTGGCTTTGAGCGGCAGCAGACTGCCGCAGTCCGGGTCTCCGACCACTCGCGGGGGCTCAACCTTGAGCACTACCCTCCAAGTCCCTTACGCCTTCTCCCACAACCTTGTCCGCAACGCCTCGCTGGCGGCGCGGGCTTCGGCTTCCTTCTTGCTCTTCCCCTTGCCGGTCGCGAGTACGAGGCCGCGCCAGGAGACCTCGGCTTGGAAGACCTTGCGGTGATCCGGGCCGCTCTCGCCGAGCATGCGGTAGCTCGGAGCCTGCGGATGGATCGCTTGCAGGCACTCCTGCAGTTCGCCCTTCGGGTTGCGCTCTTCCGGGCTGCCGGCGAGCGCTTCGATCTCGGATTGGAAAAGCCTCAGCACCAGGTCACGGGCACCGGTGTAGCCGATGTCCAGATAGACCGCGCCGATCAGGGCTTCGAAGCCATCGGCCAGCGTGGACATCCGGCGGCGGCCTCCGGTGGCTTCCTCGCCTTTGCCCAGCAGGACGTAGCTGCCGAGGTCGATGCTCAGCGCGAAGCGGGCCAGCGCGCGGCGCGAAACGAGCTGCGACCGCAGCTTGGTCAGCCGGCCTTCCGGGAAATCCGGGAACATCCGGTAAAGATCCTCGGTGAGGATGAGCTGGAGCACGGCATCGCCCAAGAACTCCAAGCGCTGGTTGTCGAAATGGGGCCGCTGCGACTCGTAAGCGAGACTCGGATGGGTCATCGCCTCGGCTAATAGAAGCGAGTTGCGAAACTTGTATCCGAGGCGGCTCTCGAGACTTTCCATACGGCAAATCCACCCGTTTCCGCCTCTTCAAACCGGAGCGACCTGGCTCCCGAAAAAAGAGGTGGGGTGACCGACGGGACTCGAACCCGCAACAACCAGAATCACAATCTGGGGCTCTACCATTGAACTACGGCCACCATTTCACCGGCGGGCCGGAGAACTACGCGAAGCCCCCCTAGCTTGCAAAGGTAAAAATTGCTCGTGATGACGGTCGCTTCGCCCCTCGCCATTTCCCGCCGAGGGGACGAGAATCCCCGGCGTCATGGACGACGAGCCCCATCCGGTCCCGGTGACGAACGAATTGGATCTTCACACCTTTCGTCCCTCCGAGATTGGCGAGCTGCTCCCGGAGTATTTCTCCGAGTGCCTGCGCCTCGGCATCCGCGGCGTGCGGGTGATTCACGGGAAAGGCACCGGTGCCCTGCGGGAGGGCGTCCATGCGCTGCTGCGGCGGCTGCCGGTGGTGGCGGAGTTCCACTACCCGGCGGCCGATGGCGGCTGGGGCGCGACTAGGGTAATTCTCAAGCCGTCCGCGCCGCTC
The DNA here is from genome assembly GCA_966696705.1 of uncultured Verrucomicrobiaceae bacterium. GTDB lineage: Bacteria > Verrucomicrobiota > Verrucomicrobiia > Verrucomicrobiales > Akkermansiaceae > Haloferula. The sequence goes on from CBKZPU010000096.1 coordinate 4,165, forward strand.
AAGCCGTCCGCGCCAGAATCCACAGCAGGTCCGACAGGCGATTGAAGAACAGCCGCAACAACGGAGGAACTTCTCCACCCGCATCGTGGTGTCTCAAGACCGCCCGCTCGGCCCGGCGGGCGATGGTCCGGGCGAAATCCATCCCAGCCCGCGCCATCGAGTGCTCGACGCCCGGCCGTGCCCAGCCCTTGAAGACGATGCCGCGGGCCTCAAAATCCCGCGCGGTGGCCACGATCCACTCGAGGTCCGCCTCGGTGACCTGGGCGTAGCCGGCAGTGGCGTAGCGGGCCTCGTCGCACGAGAGGCAGGCGAACTGCCCCATCAACCCGATGAGGAGGTCCTGCACCCGGTCGATGATCGCCTCGACCTCGTCCGTCGCCCCCGCGGCACGGGCGAGGCCGAGCGCGGCATTCAACTCGTCCACCGTCCCCAATACTTCGATGCGCTGGGACGTCTTTGAAATGCGGCGACCGAACAGCAGGTCGGTTTCGCCATCGTCGCCGCGGCCGGTGATGATACTCATGCGCGGAGTCTAGACCGCCGGATCGGCTTTCGTCCGCTCGAATTTCTGCGCCGCCGCGCCTAACAGGAGTCCGCTGGTCCAGCCGACGACGTGGCCGGCGACATCGACCCTACCGGCATCCGGCCCGTCGCCACCGCTGCCGTACCAGCCGAGCACGATCAGCCCGGTCAACAGCGGCACCAACAAAGGCCGCAACTCCCGCAACGAATGAAACCGCCACGCCCGAAGCGTGGCCACCCCGGTCAGGACGCCGACCGCGGCGAAGGTCGCGGTGGAGGCGCCGAGCGATTCGAAGGTGCCGGGATAGCGCGCCCAGGCATTGAGCAGATTTCCTAGCATCCCGCCGGCGAGGATGAGAGCCCAGCCACGCCAGGCACCGATCGTGTGGGCCACCATCACGCAAAAGATCCCGCCGATGCCGATGTTCGACAGCAGGTGCCCGGCATCCGCATGCAGGAAGAGCGAGGTGAAGGCCCGCCACCATTGGCCGCCCTCGACGAGCGCTTGGCTCGAATTGCAGAAGCGCTCCGCGAGCGAAGGATCCCTGCCCTGCCACCAGAAGACGACCAGCAGCGACAGCGCCCACATCAGGGCCAGCTCGATGCCCGCGGGAAAGACCGGCGGCTCGACCCGCACGGGGCGTTCCGATTGCTCGCTTTCATAGAGCGCGAACTCGCGCCGGATTCCCGGCACCTCAGCGGAAGGGGCATGCAGCGCGAACTGGCCGGCGTCGGGAAAGATCCAGCACTCGCGGTTCATTGCCAGCACGACCAGCGCGTACTCCTGAGCCTCCCGCAGCGACGACCACGCGCCGACCGGCACCAGATCCGGCAGTTCCTCCGCGTTCGCGTTCTCGTCCATGTGTTGCGACTCTTCCCCACGAATCACCACCGTGCCAATCGAATTGCGGTCAGCAGGCGTGAGTAACGAGTAGCGAAGAAACAGCCAGAAAGCCGCGGAGGACATGCCTTTCCCCTCGCTACTCGCTACCCCTAGCCTACCACAGCCCGAATTTCCCGTAGGCCATCGCAAACAGCCCCATCAGCAGGTTTGCCACGGCGTGCATGATCACGCAGGCACCGAGGTTCTTGCTCCAGATGCAGAGCAGGTAGGTCAGCGAGCCATAGACGAACGCCCCGGCGTAATCGACCGGCGCATGGGCCACCATGAACAGGGCCGTGACGATGGCATACGACTTCCACGACGCCTCGCCGAAGGGTCGCTTCCAGTAGTCCCCTTCCCAATCGACCACGAAGCGCATCATGAAGGCGCGCCACAGGATCTCCTCCACCAGCGCCACCACCACCACCGCGCGGACGAAGCGCATGACCAGGGCCGCCCAGAATGCCGGCGTGCCATCTCCAAACGCTTCGGCGGGGTTGAAGCCCTTGGTGCGCGCCGCAAGCCCAAGCCATTTTTGCCAGCCCGTGGTTTCCCCGGATAGCCCGAGGCGGTCGTACATCACGGTCGGCAGGAGCCAAAAGCCGATGCCCACCGCACCGAAGATCACGCCGGCGAGGGACCACCTCCATGACCAACGGAACTCGTAGTACTTCCACCAGCGGATCAGCAGGACCAAGGTCACCAGCGTCTGCAGCGGATAGATCCACTGCTCCGGCCAGTGCCGCCACCACGGCGCGGCGGGATGCGACCAACCGAAGAGGCTGCTGAAGACCTGCAACAGCAGCAGGAAACCCATGAATACCCCGAAGGGCACGATCTGGGCTCTCACCCACGCGTCGGAATTCTGAATCCGAAGCTGCGAAGCCGGGGCCCGATCAGGATTTCCGTCCATGTGAAATCGGGCCCCGGTGAAGTTCTTTGCGTTAGAGTCGCCCGACGAAGCGCTCCATCTTGTCCATCGCCAGCTTCAGGTCATCGAAGCCGGTCGCGTAGCAGCAGCGGAGGAAGCCCTCGCCGGAAACACCGAAGGCACTGCCGGGCACGGCGGCGACGCCCTCTTCCTCCAGCAGGCGCATGGCGAAATCCTTCGAGGAAAGGCCGGTCTCGCGGATGTCCGGAAAGACGTAAAATGCCCCGCCCGGCGAGTGGCAGCTCAGGCCCATCTGGTTCAGCCGCTTCACCAGGAAGTCGCGGCGCTGATGGTAGGCGTCGCGCATCTTGGCGACTTCCGGCGCTCCATTCTCCAACGCCTCGATCGCGGCCATCTGGCTCATGATCGGCGCACAGAGCATCGAGTACTGGTGAATCTTCATCATCGCCTCGGTGATCGGCTGCGGCGCGCAGGCATAGCCCAGGCGGAAGCCGGTCATGGCGAAAGCCTTCGAAAAACCGTGCAGCAGCACCGTGCGCTCCTTCATGCCGGGTAGCGACGCGATCGAGACGTGTTCCTCGTTCGCATCGTAGCGCAGCTCGCTGTAGATCTCATCGGTCAGCACCATCAGGTCGTGCTCGATGCAGAGCTTGGCGATGCCCTCGAGGTCCTCGCGGTTGGCGGTCGCGCCGGTCGGATTGGTCGGGAAATTCAGCATCAGCACCCGGCTCTTCGGGGTGATGACCTTGGCGAGTTCCTCCGGCTTCAACGAGAAGCCGTCACGCTTGCGGGTGTGGACGCCGACCGCGGTGCCGTAGGCCATCACGATGCTCGGCGAGTACGAAACGTAGCAGGGCTCGTGGTAGATCACCTCGTCGCCCGGATTGACCAGGGCGCGCAGGGCGATGTCGATGGCCTCCGAGACCCCGACGGTGACCAGCACCTCGGTCAGACCGTCATAGTCCACGTGGAAGAAATCCGAAACGTAGCGGGCGATGGCCTTGCGCAGCGCGGGCAAGCCCAGATTGGAGGTGTAGGAAGTGTGGCCCTTCTCCAAGGCGTAGATGGCGGCTTCGCGAATATGCCAGGGAGTCGTAAAGTCGGGCTCACCCACGCCGAGGGAGATGACTCCCTCCCGGCCTTGGACGAGCTCGAAGAAATCGCGGATTCCCGAACGGGGAATGCCGGCGATCTGACGGGCGATTTTCTGCGAATAGTCCATATACATGCCCGGATCCTGCCGGGGGCGCGCATTTCAGGGGGGAATGCCGACGGCGTCAACGGCGGGGAAAGGATTCGCGAGGGATCGCTATTCCCGTTCCGCTGTCGTGAAAAAGGCAGGATTCACCGCCAAGACGCCAAAAACGCGAGGCGCCGGTAAGGCCCCCGCTCCCGATGTTCGAAGTCGCGGTTTCACCCGGACACGCGGGAAATGCGGGGCTCTTCGCACCTCGGTCCGGCTGAAGCCGGGACCATGCAGCTCCGGAGCGAAACAGCGGGGTTGATTCGATCCACTGGCGCGACCGGGAAAACGAGCCTAACATAACCAACAGGGTCGTTTCCCTCCCCGTCTCACCAACCCCATCCACTACCATGAAAAATCCGATACAAACCCTCGGCCTGCTCCTCACCAGCACGTGTCTGCTCGCCAGCGCAGGCTGCAACCGGAAGGAGAAGGTGCTCGATGTGAAAACGCCCGGTGGCGGGATCGAGGTCGAGCGCGACAAAAAGACCGGCGACGTGGATATCCAGGTGGAAGACAAGAAGTAGCCGAGGGGCGGCTCCATTCACGCTTGTTCACCGGTTATTCACAACGCCGGGATGAATCCATCGCTTGATTCCATCGATCGATTGAATCAAGCGTGTTATTGATACAGAACAGCTGAAACCCGGTTTCTCTGCTTCCGGGCACGCTGAATACTCTGACGATCGTTTGATTCAGTTCCGGTTATTCACAATCGGCCTCCCGCTATCGCAATTGTCTTGCAGAAAGCTTTTGCCTCCGCACAGTCCCGCCATGCGCCTGACTGCACTGCTGACCGGACTCCTTTCCCTGCCGCTGGCCGCCGCCGAATTGAAGGTGGCCAGCCTTCACCCGCTAATCGGCGACCTCGCCAAGCAAGTGGGTGGCGAGCGGGTCGAGGTCGTGGACCTGATTGGCAAGAATGGCGACCCGCACCACTTCGAACCGGTCGCAACCGACCTTCAGAAGGCCGGGGACGCGAAACTCTACCTCGCCTCCGGGATGGGCTTGGAAAGCTACCTCAAGACGCTCCGCGGCATTGTCGGCGCCAAGGCGCAGGTAGTGGAAATCGGCAAGGACCTGCCGTCGATCGAAGGCGAGTGCGATCACGAAGGACACGATCATGATCACCACGAGCACGAGATCGACCCGCACTGGTGGCACTCGATCGACCTGTTCCGCCGCGCCGCCACGATCACGGCGGACACCTTTGCCAAGGCCGACCCGGCCGGCGCGGACACCTACGCCAAGAACGCGGCGGCCTACCGGACCAAGCTCGATGAACTGGAGCGCTGGACCCGCAAGGAGATCGCCCGGATTCCGCGGGAAAAGCGCCACCTCGCCACCGCCCATGCCGCCTTCGGCTACTTCTGCAAGGACCACGGCTTCGAGCCGGTGCCGGTGCAGGGCATGAATCGGGAACAGATGCCGGACCCGAAGAAACTCGCCGCCTTGGTGGCGGAACTGAAAGAGCATCAGGTCGGCGCGATTTTCCCGGAGAAGGAGTCGAACCCCAAGATTCTGGAAGCGCTCACCAAGGACACCGGCATCAAGCTCGGCCAGCCGTTGATTGCCGATGGCTCCACTGCGGAAAGCTACGAGGCCATGGTTCGCAACAACGTGGCGGCGATCGTGGCGGGATTAGGGAAGTAGTTGGGTCACTGGCTGGAGGTCGGCTTGGCGAAGGAGCAGGCCGCTCGTCGTTCACGTAGGCGCACTGGTGACAGTGCGGAGTGGTCCCTCGTGGCGGACTCTTCCCGTGCTCCCGCGTCGAACGCGCCTACAGAAGCCTCACCCCGCCTTGCGCAGCGCCTGGCACACCGCCGGGAAGATCTGCTTCTTGCGGCTGACCACGCCGGGGGCGTCGTAGAGACTGCCATCGATGCGGGCGTAGGGCAGGTTCGCGACAAAGCGCGGATTGCCGGCAGCGAGGACCACGCTGTGGTGCTCGGCGATGTCCGTCACGACCAGCACCGCCAGCTCGTAGCCATTGTCGGCGGCGAGCGTCTTCAATGCCTTCTCCAGCTCCTCGCGGCGCGGCTCGAATCCTTGCAGCCCGAGTTCCTCGACTTGGGCGATGGTGACCTTCACGCCCTCGTCATCGAACTCCTTGCGGTCCGCATTGAGGATCGCGTCGGGCGTGCCGGTGGCGAGCAGCGAGCCAACGGCGAAGAACTCCGCCTTGAACGTCGCGGGATCGATCCCCGCCAAGCCACTCAGCCAGCCGAGCATCTCGTGGTCGAGTTCGGCAGTGGTCGGCGAGGTGAGGCAGAGCGTGTCGGCGATGATCCCCGCACACAGGCACAGCGCGGTGCCCTTGTCGGGCTCCAAATAGCGGTGGCGGAACTTTCTCGCGACCAGCGTGGACGTGGAGCCGACGGGCTCATTGAGGAAACGGATCGGCTCGCGCGAGACGAGGTCGCCGGCAAGGCGGTGGTGATCGATGACTTCCACGATCTCGCACTCCTCAACGCCAGTGACGGCCTGGGCGAATTCGTTGTGGTCCACCAATGCCAAGCGGGTGCGCGGCGGATCGATGAGGTCGGACTTCGACAACACGCCGATCATCTCGCCATGCAAGCCTTGGACCGGAAAGAGGTCCTGCTCCAGCGCGGCGAGGCTCTTGCGCAGGCGCGACACCGGCTCATTGGCCGGAATGGTCGCGAAGTCCTTGTCCATCACGTGACGGACGGTGCGCGAACAGCGGATCAACGTGGAGCAGCTTGCGGTGTCCTGCGAGCACATCAGGATGATCACGCCGCGCTTCCGGGCGAGCTCACGCAGCGATGGCTCGACGCCGTTGCCGCCAGTGACGAGCAGCGCGCGCGCGCCGTTCTCGATCGCGTAATGCTGCACCACCGGGCGGTCGCCGCAGATGACGAAGAAGCGACCGACATTGCCGTCCTTGGCCGCCTGCTTGAGACGACGGTCCACGGTGTTCTGGGAGGACGCGCCGACGAGCAGGATCAGCTCTTCTTCCACGTCGCTCGGCGGCATTTCCGCGCCCACGCTCTCGGCCTGGAGGGTGGTGGCGATCTTGCCGAGGGAAACATTCACCGTGCGAGCCTGCAGGCCACTGCCATCGCCCGGGACGAGCAACTCCAGCAGGTCCAGATAGCGCAGGATACCTTGGACCGAGCCATCGCCCTCGACCACCGGCACACAGCGGACGCCACTGGCGAGCATGCGGCGGTAGGCGACGAGGAAGGTATCGGTCGGCGAAACCTGCACCACATCGCGGCGGCAGATCATGCCCGCGGACGTGCGCACGTCGGTAATCAGCGGCGGCGTCTCGAGGCCCGCCTTTTCCAGCACCCAGGCCGTGCGCGCCGGCACCTCGCCGCAGCGGGCGGCGACGGCATTCGGCTCGCCCGTGGCGCGGAGCAAGGCCGCATTCCCAATCGCGGAGCAAATCGCATCCGTGTCGGGATTCTTGTGGCCGATGACGTAAAACGGGAGCTGGCGACGAGGCGGTTCCATGCGGAAGAGAGGGCCGGAAAACTATGTGATTACGTTGTCTTGCCAAGCCTCAATGCCGGGTGCCGCGGGTCGAAAAACGGGCTCCCCGGCCGGATCTCCTCACTGCGGGAGGGATTCGTCAAACTCCCCCGCCCTCCCCAAAGGACAGACCCTGTTACACTCGGGCAGCTCATTGACACCCTCCCCACCCGACTGTTAGATACTCCACCGTAGTCCACACAACTCTGCAACAACATGGGAAACCGAGCAAACTTCGTCGTCATCAAGGATGGCTCCGCCACTGCCTTTCAAGACCAGTGGGCGGCCTTGGGCTGCACCTATGACTTCGCCTGCGGCTTGGATCACGCCATGGAATCCCTGAAGGAATACACCGAAACCACGGAGCTCATGGATTGGGCCTTCGCGGAGGCAGGCTATCTGATCGATTTCGACAGCCGGCTGGCGATCGCATTCGGGATACCACAGAGCGCCGAGGATGTTTTTGACGATGAGGACGCGCAACTGGATTCCGATTTCGAAGAGCTGAAGGCGATGGAAGATCCGTCCGTCACCAAGCTCCTTGAAGGTGACTACTTGGGATTCCTCGAAGGCATCGCCGGGGGCTGGAAAGGCTGGAGAATCGCGTGGGATGAGCGCGGCGTGGACGCCTTTGCCGAGCACCTGAAGCAGAAGGGCATCAGCAGCATCGAGACAGCCCCGGTCTCGCATCCTCCCGATACGACACTCGCGGTTTCCCATCAGGCGTGAGGGGGAGGAAGTAGCGAATAGCAAAAAGCAGGGAAACAGCCCGGAGCCGGAGTGATGGCGGTGTTCCCTCGCTATCAAAGCGGTGGGATTTGACAACGCGGCAACCCACCCGAGATCCGCCCGCCAGACAGCTCGCGTTGCCGAAAGAATTGGAGGGCTCCGCATCACATCGTATTCAGCTGGCACCAGTGGTTGGAGACCCGGACTGCGTGCAGCCTGCTGCCGCCCGAAGCCAGCAGCCCTGCTGCGAGGAAGCATGAGAAAACTTGGAGAACACGAAACGAGCGAAACGAGCGGAAATTAGAGGGACCGAGGAGGAGTAGGGCTCCGCGTGCGGCGGAAGCCACCCTTTGGTCCTCGGAGGCGTTATGGCCGGCATCACCAGCCATCGTGGTCCGCATCGCTCCGCGTGCGGTGAAGCCACCTTGTGGTAATCGAAGGCTCTATGGCCGGCATTGCCAACCATTGGTGCCCGCTACATCCCAGAGATCGCCTGCCGCCGCCAGAACTGCTTCGACCGCACGCGGAACGATGCGGACCACTTTGAGAAGGCCGCTGCGAGCCTACCAGTGAGTCGATGCGACCCGGTGCTTCCCCGCAGCAGGGCTGCTGGCTTCGGGCGGCAGCAGGCTGCACGCAGTCCGGGTCTCCGACCGCTCGGGCGGGCTTGCGTGGGAAGCGGAGTCGCCAGTGCCTCTTATGGCACCATGGGCCATCGGCATCAAGGGACCACTCGGGCGGGATAAATCCCGCGCTCCCAGTAGAGCTTCGCGCGGTCCGCTTTCACTCTTGCATCCCGCTGGAGCTTCCTTGGCGAACTTGGCGTCTTGGCGGTTCCATTTCCTGCCTTTCCACTGATCACCCGGCACTTCTCCGCTGTTCTTGGCACTTCCCTTACTGGGCTCTTCGCTCTCCTCACATCCGCTCCGGACAGCGAATGCCAAGCAGTCCCAGGCCGGTGCTGAGCACGCGGCTGGTCAGTTCGCAGAGCGCGAGGCGGCTGGAGCGGACCGGCTCGTCAGCCTTGAGGACCGGGCAGGCTTCATAGAAGGAGTGGAAGGCGCGGGCCAGCTCGAGCAGGTAGTTCGCGAGCAGATTTGGGCGATGGTCGTCGAGCACCTGTGGCAGCACCTCACCAAAGCGGGCAAGCAAGCGTGCGAGATGGATCTCGGCATCCTCGTTGAGGTGGAGCGCGACGCCGGACGGATCGAACGTGCTGTCGAGCTTGCGGAAGATCGAGCGGATGCGGACAAAGCTGTTCTGGAGGTAGGGCGCGGTGTCGCCATGCAAGGCGAGCATGCGATCCCAAGCGAAGACGTAGTCGGTGAGCCGGTTCTGCGAAAGCTCGGCAAACTTCACCGCGCCGATGCCGACGATCTCGGCGACTTCCTTCGCCTCGTCGCCGGTGAGGTCGGGATTCTTCTCCGCAATCGCCGCGGCGGCCCGCTCGACCGCTTCGCCAAGCACCTCGATGAGGCCGACGTTCTCGCCGGAGCGGGTGCGCATCAGCTTGCGGTCTTCACCGAGAATGGAGCCGAAGGCGATGTGGCGGAATTCGCCCTTCTTCCCCCAGCGATGCGCCGCATCGAAGATCTGGCGGAAGTGCAACTGCTGCGGAACGCCGACAACGTACCAGATCTCGTCCGCCTTCCACTGGTCCACGCGATATTCGAGCGTGGCGAGGTCGGTGGTGGCATAGAGGAAGCCGCCGTCGGCCTTGCGGATGATGGATGGGTTGTCGGTCCATCCCTCCTCGCGGTGGACCTTGAAGGGGTCGTTCTCCGGTGCCTTGGTGTCGTCGGAGAAGATGCAGACGGCACCGTCACTGACCCGGGCGAGGCCCTTTTCGAGGAACTCATCGACAAGGCTCGGCAGGCGATCATTGAAGAAACTCTCGCCGAGCCAGTGGTCGAAGTGGATGTCGAGGCGGTCGTAGATCTTTTGCAGGCCGGCCTTCGAGACATCGATGCAGCGCTGCCAGATGGCGAGGTTTTCGGGGTCGCCAGCCTGGAGTTTCACGAGTTCTGCCTTGCAGGTGTCAAGCACGCCGGGCTGTTCCTTGGTGGCATTGACGTCGCGGTAAATGCGCAGCAATTCGGCAATGGGATCGGCGGCGAGGGCGTCCTCATTGAGCAAGGTCTTCCAGCCGTGGAGAATCATGCCGAACTGGGTGCCCCAGTCACCGATGTGGTTGTCGGTGATGACCTTGAAGCCGAGGAAACGCGAGATGCGCGCCAGCGAGTCGCCAATGATGGTCGAACGGATGTGGCCAACGTGCATCGGCTTGGCGACGTTCGGCGCCGAAAAATCGACGACCACCGTCTTGCCGGCACCGATATCCGGCACGCCGAGCCGCGCGTCCGCAAGCTGGGCTTGGGCACGGGTGGCAAAGGTCGCGGGGCTGATCTTGAAGTTGATGAAGCCGGGACCGGCGATATCCGCGGACCCGAGGTCGCCGAGATCGATCGCGTCGATCACCTGCTGGGCCAGCGCGCGCGGATTGGTCTTGCGCTGCTTGGCGAGCGCCATGGCGGCGTTGCTCTGGTAGTCGCCGAAACGCAGGTCGGCGGCGGCCACCACGGGCGCATCAACGGTTTCACCGAGCACCTGCTGGAAGGCAGCGGACAGGCGGGATTCGAGGTCCTGGATCAGGGTCATGGGAAAAGACGAAAAAGCGGAAGTTCGCCCGAGGGGGCGGAGAGCGACGGAGGCTGCGGGAGGAAAGGCCCCGGATCAAGCCATGCCCGCGGCCTTGGGCGGCTTGCCGGCGAAGATGTCGAGGATCTCCTGATGGCAGCCCGCTTCGCCGAGTCGTCGTCGGATCTCGGCGTTCGTGAACATCTTCGCGATCGCCGCCAGCGTTTGGAGGTGCAAGTGGTAGTCCTTCTTCGGCACCAGGAACAGGATCACGAAGTGGACCGGCTTGCCATCGAGCGACTCGAAGTCGATGCCGGCCTTGGAGCGACCCAAGATGGTGATCACCTTGTCGAGCTTTTCGGAGAACGCGTGCGGAATAGCGACGCCGTGGCCGACACCGGTGCTGACCTGCTCCTCGCGGATTTTCAGGGCGGCAAGGATCTCCTCACGCATCTCTTCCGGCAGGGTCGAGCAGGAGACGAGATGATCGATCAGCTCGACGATGGCGGGCCAATGCTCCCCGGCGGTCATCTCGAGGATGATTCTTTCGGGAGTGAGCAGGTTGGCCAACTTCATGCGCTTCGATTCGTGTGGGGTCGTTCGCTCTCCCGGGGGGGCGCCGGAGGTAGCCAGCCGGCAAGGGATTTGCAAGCGGTTTTCGGGCCGCTTTCAAGGCTTCAGGCGGCGGGATTGGCGCTTGCGGAGTCGGCCACCGGCTCCCTAGCCTCCCGGCCCATGAGGTGGATTTTGCGCGGACTGACGGTTCTCGGAACGGTGGTGCTCTGCCAGTGCGGCGGAGCCATGGGCGGCGGCAACATGGGCGGCCCGACCGTCGAGGAACGCCGAGCCGCAATCGCCAGCGAACCCACCGGCGATTTCTTCTACGGACGCCGTTACTACATCCAGAAGACCCGCTTCTGGGGCTACGTGAAACGCCCGCGCCAGTCGTGGGACAAGGCGAAGCTCGTCATCGTTCGCGAGGACAAGAAGCGCCAGCCCGACCGCCTGCCGGAGAACGGTCCGGACGGCCAGCGCTACGGCTACGACCATAATTACGAGTATCGCCTCAACGGCTACTTCACCGGCAAGGAGGCCTACGATCCGAACAGCAACCAGTTCCTGCCGGAGTTCATGCTGACGGGCTACGAACTGGTGAACCGGAATCCGGGCTGGCTCTTCCGCCCGGACGACCGCTATGATCCGTACCGGATCACGGTATATCCGCGCTAGTCGCCCGACCTACCCTCCCCTTCCCCATCCATGAGCCACAAGCCCCCTCGCGACGGACTCGGTCACCAGACGGTGAAGGCCAAGGCGGGGAGTTATCGCCCGTGGTCCCTGTCGAAAATGAGGAGCGGGCTGGGCTTCCAAAAGGCCAACCGCAAGAACGCCCGCGAGACCGGCATCGGCGCCGCGCCGTCGATGGGACAGGTGCACCGCATGACCAAGAATGCGGACGATCGGCTGCCGGTCCGCTACGTGACGGCCGCCGCGATCTTCTTCTTTGGCTGCACCTGCATGTTCGTGGGGGCCACCGCCGCCGCGGCCCTGCTGTGGTGGCTCGGCGGCGTCGGCGGTGCACAAGAAGCGAAGACCATTCAATTCGGCAACCCGACCGCGGTCCGCAATCTGCCAGCTCCTCCGCCGGAGGAATTGGAAAAGACCGTCACCTCCCTGCTCGCCGTCCGGAATCCGCGGGATCTCGACCCGCTCGTTCGTGGCAGCAGCCTCCGTCCCGAACAAATCGTCGCCCGGCTGGCCGCGCTGGAAGAAGAGGACGGCAAGATCCGTTCCGTCCGCTACCTGCGGCCGATCGACAGCCGGGCCCTGCGCCTGGAAAGCGTGCTCGTCACCTTCGCGAAGGGCGGCAACCGCATCGCCTTCCTCTCGCCGGATTCCGACAAGCAGTGGCGGGTCGATTTCGACGGCTTCGCCCGTCACGTCAATCCGTCTTGGGACAAGATCCTCGCCGGCACCGCGGGCGAGGCGACGGTCCGGGTCCAAGTCATTCCGGACAGCTACTACAACGGCATTTATCAGGACGAGCAGTCGTGGGCCTGCTTTGCGATGCCTTCTCCCGACCACGAAACGTTGCTCTTCGGCTACGTCGCGCGGGGCACGCCTCAACACGCTGCCTTGGTGAGCACCATGAGCCGGGCCGAGCGGCGGTCCCAAGGCGGGCTCCAGCGCATGACCCTCATGATCCGTCACGCCGGCCACGGGGATCGCCGCCAGTTCGAGATCACCCGCGTGCTTTCCGACGAATGGGCGCTCGGTGATCACCCGCTCGACGACATGCTCGCCGGGCCGATGGCGAAATGAGCACTTCATTGTCGATCCATCACGGGCAAAAGGCAGAATTCACCGCGAAGACGCCAAGGGCGCAAAGTGAAGAGTGTAAGGGTGACAACGAAATGGACGAAACGAACGGGATGAAGAAGGAAACCGGAGCGACCTCCCGCTGAACGGATCTCAAATTTCGCGAGATTTCCCTCGTTTCGTTGTCCTTCCCGCTTTCCCGCGGGCGCAAGATCGAGTGATCTAACCGCCGTCCATGGACGACCTCTTCGACCAGCCCGCCCCGGAAGCCCGCATCCGCGAATTGCGCGCCGAACTCGAACGCCACAACCGGCTCTACTACCTCGATGCCGCGCCGGAAATCTCCGATGCCGAGTACGACAAGTTGTTCCGTGAGCTGGAGGCACTTGAAGCCAAGCACCCGGAATTCGACGACGAGAACTCCCCCACCCGGCGCGTCGGCGGGGCGCCGCTGGAGAGCTTCCAACAAGTCCGCCATCTCGTGCCGATGCTCAGCATCGATGACGTCTTCGAACTCAAGCCACCGGATGAGCCGCCAGCGGATTTCGTGGCGGAGGTCGAGCTGATCGACTTCTACCGCCGACTCCAGAAGAACCTCGGTCGCGAACACGTCGCCGTGACCGTGGAGCCGAAAATCGACGGCGTCGCCGTGTCGCTGGTCTATCGCGATGGCAAGCTCGCCTACGCCGCGACCCGCGGCGATGGGACCACGGGCGATGACATCACGAACAACGTGCGGACCATCCGCACCGTGCCGCTGACGCTGGCTGGAGAAGCTCCCGCCTTGCTCGAAGTCCGCGGCGAGATCTTCATGCCGAACGAGGCCTTCGCCGCGATGAACGCCGAGCGCGACGAAGCCGGGCTGCCCACCTTCGTCAACCCGCGCAACGCCACGGCCGGCACGCTCAAGCAGCTCGATCCCAAGATGGTGGCAAACCGTCCCCTCGCCTTCCTGGCCCACGGGCTTGGGGCCTATGACGGGCCGGAACTTGCCACCGAGCAGGAATTCCATGCCTTGCTCGATGCCATCGGAATCCCTCGCAATCATCCGGTCCGGATCGCAGAGACGCTGGAAGACTTGTTAGAAGCGGTTCGCCGGATCGATACCGAGCGCCACGACCTCGACTACGGCACCGATGGCGCGGTGGTGAAGGTCCTGTCCCGCGCCGAGCGCGAACGGCTCGGCTACACCTCCCGCGCGCCGCGCTGGGCCGCTGCCTACAAGTTCCTGCCGGAGCAAAAGGAAACCCTGCTCAAGAACATCACCGTGCAAGTCGGACGCACGGGTGTCCTGACACCCGTGGCGGAGTTGGAGTCCGTCTTCGTCTCCGGCACCACCGTTTCCCGCGCCACCCTGCACAATGAAGAGGAGATCCAGCGCAAGGACATCCGTCTCGGCGACACGGTGGTCATCGAGAAAGCCGGCGAGATCATTCCGGCAGTGGTGCGCGTGGTCACTGAAAAGCGCCCACCGCATTCGAAGCCCTTTTCACTGCTCGAGCATATCGACCACAAGTGCCCGTCCTGCGGCGGCCCGGTCGCGAAGGAAGAAGGCTTCGTCGCCTGGCGCTGCTCGAACTTCGAGTGCCCCGCCCAAGCCCGCTCCAAGATCAGGCAGTTCGCCTCCCGCAAGGCGCTCGACATCGAGGGCGTGGGCGAAACGGTGGCGGATGCCCTGGTCAATCGCGGCCTCTGTCGCACCCCGCTCGACCTCTTCACGTTGGAAGCAGACCAACTCGCCAACCTCAACCTCGGCAGCGACGACGAGCCGCGGCGCTTCGGCGAAAAGAACGCCGCAAAGGTCATCGAGGCCTTGCATCGCGCGAGAGAAAAGCCGCTCGACCGCTGGCTCTTTGCCATGGGCATCCGCCAGGTCGGGGAGTCCGCCGCAAAGGAACTCGCCCGCCTTCATGCGGACCTGCCGTCATTGGCCAATTCCGAAGTCCTCGCCGAACTGCGCGCCGACACGCGCAACGACGCGAAGAAGAAGAACGAAAAACTCATCCCCTATGCGATCTCCGCCGATGTGGCACAGGTGGTGGCGGAAGCCGTACTCGCGTTCTTCGAATCCGAAGCGGGCAAGCACGTGATCGAAAAGATGGAGGAACTCGAGATTCACCCGGCCTCCGGCAACTACGCGCCAAAGCCCGCCGAGGCCGACCTTTCGGCGATGCCGCTGACCGGCAAGACTTTCGTCATCACCGGCACCCTGTCGATGGACCGGGATGAGATGAAGCGCTTCCTCGAATCGAAAGGCGCGAAGGTTTCCGGGTCGGTGTCCGCGAAGACCGACTACCTGCTCACCGGCGAAGGCGGCGGCTCGAAGCGCGACAAGGCGGAAAAGCTCGGCGTGAAGGTGATCGGCGA
>CBKZPU010000097.1:0-19019 GCA_966696705.1 uncultured Verrucomicrobiaceae bacterium
CCCGAGCCGGTGACGCCGTGAAGCAAAATGGGCGGCTTCGGTTCACTAGATCGTAGCGATGCAAGGACGACCTCAAGCGCGGCTTCTTGCTCGTCGTTGAGCGGGAGCGGCGAATCGGGAAGGATCTCCTCGATGCCATCGGCTTCGGGATCACGGCGAACTTCCTCGTCGATGAGGCGGACGAGTTCCTGCTTCGCGAGGGATTTCACCGATGCCGAGGCCCCGTCGCCAAGATCGGCAAGGGCGAGCTTCTTATCCGGCGCGTGGGCGAGCAGGGAAAGGATGGCGGCTTGCTTTGGCGCGCGCTTCTGGAGCTTGGCAAGGATGTCGGGTGGCGGTTCGCTTTCGAGGATCACCGTCTTGCGGACCTTCGCCGAATTGTCCTCGGTGCGGACGGCTTCCGGCAGCAGGGCGCGCACCACGCTTTCGATACTGCATCCATAGTAGCCAGCGATCCAGCGGCCGGCCTTAAGCAGGTTCGGCGTGATCAGCGGCTCGGGGTCGCTGAGCGAATGGAGCGGCCGGAGCGCGAAGCCAAGATCGTCCTGCTGCTCGACCAGGTCGAGGACCGTGCCCTGCGAGAGTTTGTTGCGCAGGGGAATGCGGACGCGGCAACCGGGCTGGACATTCAGTCCATCGGGAATGGCGTAGTCGAAGACGAGCTCGGAAGGGCCGTCGATGAGGACGCGGGCGGCGGGCATCGGGCGGCAGGGTTGAACATCGGACGACGAACGTCCAACCCGGAAAGGAAATCAGCCGTCGCCGCTGAGCGGGCGCGATCAGGTCGAGCTGGGGAAAGTAGGTCCGGTAGCGCGTGGCGTCGCGGGTGAGCAGCGTGAGCAGCGTGAGGCCGGAAGTCAGGGCGTGGGCTCCGATGTAGAAATCCGGAAGCGGCGAGCGCTTGCGGTAGGCGAGAAAGGCATTGCCGGCCGGGAACGCGGCAGCGTAGGGGAGGGGAAGTCGCTCGATCAACGGGTTGATGGCACGCCAAAAGCAAATTCCTAGCAGTCAGGTCGCGCGGACGCAGGGCAAGTTTATGTTGCATATTCAACATGACGCTGGCCAGGATGGTTGTCAGATTGGAGCCAAACCAAACTGTAGCCTCGTCACACGGAAGGAGGCTTCAACTCATCAACTGGATTCCGCCACAATTGCCAGTAAAGAATCACCGCAGACACCAGACTGCCCAGTAAGAATGCTCCGCCGACGGGAACTGCCACCGATGTTTCGCCCGCGAAGGGAAGGAGGAAACCGGCCGCCATCAATCCTGATGAAACGCCGATGTGCGAAAGCCGCCACCATTCGGTGAGCGAAACGATCACACCTCCCAAACCTTCGATGAGAAGGAGTGAACCAATGATAACCGGCGACGACACCCCCAGATGTCTGGCCCAGATGAAGAAGCCAACACCAGCGCCAATCATGACAATCGTGTAAAGTCCGACCTGTGTGCGCGTGCCGCTCGCGCGTTTCGCTCGTCTCTGGGCATCTGTCCGGGACTTGCCGGTCAGAAACTTGAATAGCCCCCAGGCAGGCAGAACGAGCAGACAAATCGCCAAGGGCAATGCCGCACCGGGTGGCGGTCGGAGATTCGGGAACAGCCCAAGCAAAAGGACGATCAGCCCCATGCCTCCAAACACAAAGCAACCGCGAAGGTCACGGCGACCAAGCGGAGGTAAAGTGTCCGGTATTCCAAATGTGGTCGGTGTGGGTTTCATGGTTCAAAAATGTCCTCGATGGGCAGCTTGAAAAGCCGCGCTATCTTGAAAGCCAGCGGCAAGCTTGGGTCATATTTTTCGGTCTCAATGGCGTTGATGGTTTGCCGTGAAACCTCGAGTTTGTCAGCCAGATCGGCTTGCGACCATTCCTTGGCCGCCCGCAATTCACGCAGCTTGTTTTTCATTGGTAGCGGCGGTTGAAGAAGGCGCGACCGACGATGTAAAAACAAACCACGAGCCAAATGATGACGAAGCCAGCAGTTGCCTGGAAACGAATGGGAAGAACCCCCGCGACGACCAAAAGATGCGAAGTGGCGACGAGGAACAGAGTCGTCGTGGTTGCGAATACCGAGGATGCGGTCGTGATGCGGCGCTGCAGTTCGTCCATGCCTCGCATCCACTGAATCACGCTCCGCACCCAGAGTAGGCTCGCACCGAGCGGAGCAAAGGCGATAACCGCCCGTAACGTCGTCGGCCACTCTTTGTGCTGAGGAAGCAGGGAAAGTTCCCCGACGAAGGACGTCACTGCGGCCGCATACGCCCAGCCGTTCACTTTTATGTCCGCCCGGAAGGAATAATGACGCCCCGGCTCAATTTCTTCGGGAAGGTTCAATCTGTTGTTCATGCGTGGCGGTGTAAAGTATGCTTGTCACATGTCAAGCATGCTTTACATGCGAATCTATGCTAATTTCACGTCAAGCATTGAGTCGTGGGAGGAAAAGCGTGGCGGGTTGAGGGTGGCGGAGGCGTATCGCTGCTGGCTGTTTGGGGAGGGGCTGAAGGCCGGAGGGTGAAGCGAAGGAACGGGCGAGCCGCCCGTTCCTTCTTCCCCTTCATCGGGAAGGGCTTCTCGAAGGAACGGGTGGAAGCGGTGCCGAGGGGTGGCAAAAGGCTGCCGTGAGCGGAGCTGCCGGATTTGTCCTTGGGCCGGGAAGCGCGAGCTTGGCAGTCTTCTCGGGCGATTCATGAGCTGCTCCACCGGCCGGCCTTGAGCAGGTTCGCCGTGATCAGCGGCTCGGGGTCGCTGAGCGAATGGAGCGGCCGAAGTGCGAAGCCAAGGTCATCCTGCTGCTCGACCAGATCGAGGACCGTGCCTTGGGAGAGCTTGTTGCGCAGGGGAATGCGGACGCGGCAGCCGGGCTGGACATTCAGTCCATCGGGAATGGCGTAGTCGAAGACGAGCTCGGAAGGGCCGTCGATGAGGACGCGGGCGGCGGGCACCGGCAGGGAAGTTCTATGCCGGTGGGGCGGGGGATGAACCGCCAAGACGCGAAGATCGCCAAGTTTAAGGGAGGCTTCGTTCGGGATCAGAGGGAATCGACTCCGAACGCGAAACACATAAGGGGGCCAAGGGCGATCTGCCGGGAACCATCTTCGCGGAGGGCTTCGACGCGGTATCGACAGAAATCCGACTCTGTCTCCGGTTGGTTGCCGGGGGTGGCGACAGGCCGCCACGAGATCCCTGGTGTTTCCCGGCGGTACACGGTTGCTGACAGGAACCGGACCGAGACGACGAAGGCGTCGCGGGTGGTGTGCAGGTGGAGCTGGAAAAGAAAGAGGAACGTGGTGGCGAGAAGGCTGGAGACTCCGAAGTAGAAGGTCGTGTTGGAGAGCATCCGCGGAGCCGACGGCGGGGTGGCCAGCCATGACGAACCCGCGATCAGGGCCACGACGACCATAAGCCACGGGATCAGGATAATCCCCTTCGGATGGAAGCTGCTGTCCAGAGGCTCCATGAGAGAAGAATCACGGGTCCACGATCGCTCGCACCGCAGGGCGCAGGTGTTGGGGGAAATTCAGCTTGAAGTGGATGCACCGGTCCTTGGTGGTCCAGAAGCCGGTGACGGCAGGAAGCTTCTCGTCCTCGAAAAGCTTCTTCAGCGCGTTCAGCTTGAGGTGCGAGGGATGGCCTTTCCGCACGTTCACGCGTCCGGCTTGAACCTCATACCACTCGTTGGCGATGCGCTCGACAAACTGGGCCATGGCGGGATTCTTCAGCAGCACTGGAGGATCGTCCAGACTCGATCGAGACGGTCACGGCAGCCAGTTACGGGGAAACGAGGACGTTTCTCAACTGCTGGTGCCATTCCTCCGGGACTTCGCGGGAGAAGTGGAACCGGCCGGCGCCATCGGCATGGATGGTGCCGGAGGCCACCTTCGCGTCCGAGAGGATGCCTTGGATCTCCTTGGTGGCGCTGCCGGGAAGCCGCCCTTTAGCCAAGCTGACCTTTCCCTCGCGAATCACGAGGACAAGCGGGGAAGTCAGCTTGAGAAGCCAGAGCATGTTAGAAATGCCGCATCACCTTCTCGACCGCGGCTTCCGCCGTCAGACCGTGCAGCTTCATGAGAATGTCCGGCTTGCCGTGTTCGACGAATTCATCCGGCCAGCCGATGCGCTCGACCGGCGTGGTGATGCCGGCGTCGTGCAGCAGTTCGATCACGCCGCAGCCGAAGCCATTGTGAAGGACGTGGTCCTCGAAGGTGCACACCACCTTGCACTGGCGGGCGAAACGTTCGAATACCGCGCCGTCCAGCGGCTTGATGAAACGGGGATTGATGAGCGCGACCGAGAGACCCTTGGCTTCCAGCAGGGCCTTGGTCTCCTGGGCCATGGCAAACAGGGTGCCGAGACCAATGAGGGCGACATCGGTGCCTTCGGCTTCGACGATCGCCTTGCCGAGTTCGATCGGCGCGACCGGCGCGTCGAGCGGGGTGCCATCGATCGGGCCGCGCGGGTAGCGGATCGCGGTCGGGCCGGCCTCGTAGTTGGCCATCCATTTCAGCATCGCGACGAACTCGGCCTCGTTGGCCGGCTGCATGTGGACGATGCCGGGGACGGGGCGCAGGTAGCCGATGTCGAAGAGGCCGTGGTGCGTCGGGCCATCGTCGCCGGACAGGCCGCCGCGGTCCATGCACAGGCGCACCGGCAGGTTCTGCAGCGCCATGTCGTGGATGATCATGTCGTAGGCGCGCTGCATGAAGGTCGAGTAGATCGCGAGGAAGGGCTTGATGCCCTTGGTCGCGAGGCCGCAGGCGAACAGCGCGGCGTGCTCTTCGGCGATGCCGACATCGTAGTAGCGCTGCGGCAGCTCCTTCTTGAAGATCTCCAGCTTGGTGCCGCCGGGCATGGCGGCGGTGATCGCCACGATCTGCTCGTCGGTCTTCGCCAGATCGGTGACGGTGCGCCCGAAGATGTCGGAGCAGGTCGGCGTGGCGGACAGGTCGGTCGAGCCGTCCTCGATCTTGTAGGCGCCGAGGCCGTGGAACTTGCCCGGGTTGTCGAGTGCCGGCTGATAGCCGCGGCCCTTTTCGGTGATGATGTGGAGCACCACCGGTTCGTGGAGCGTCTTCAGGTGCTCGAAGGTGCGGATCAGCAGCGGCAGATCGTGGCCGTCGATCGGACCGAAATAGCGCAGGCCGAACTTTTCGAAGAGGACGTTCGGGAAAAGCAGGTTCTTGGCGCCTTCCTCGACCTTGTGGGCGAGCTTGCGGACCGCCTTGCCGGCGACCCGCTCGACGAACTCCGCCGCGGTGTTGCGGACGCTGGCGTAGGTCGAGTGGGTCTGCAGCGCGTTGAAATAACGGGCGATGGCGCCGACGTTCTTGTCGATTGACCATTCGTTGTCGTTCAGCACGACGATGAACTTCTTGGTCGTTTCCGCGATGTTGTTGAGCGCTTCCAGCGTCGGTCCGCAGGTGAAGGCGGCGTCGCCGGCGACCGCGACGACGTGGCTGTCTTCCTTCGCCAGGTCACGGGCCGCGGCCATGCCGAGCGCGGCGGAAAGGGCGGTGCCGGCGTGGCCCGCGCCGTAGCAGTCGTGCTCGGACTCGCTGCGCAGCAGGAAGCCGTTCAGGCCCTTGTAGGTGCGGATCGTGTGGATCTCCGGGGCGCGGCCGGTCAGCATCTTGTGGACGTAGCCCTGGTGGGCCACGTCGAAGACGAAATTGTCCGTCGGCGTGGAAAAGACCCGGTGCAGCGCGATGGTCAGCTCGACGACGCCGAGGTTCGGCCCGAGGTGGCCGCCAGTGCGGGAAAGCGACGTGATGAGCGAGTGGCGGATCTCGTCGGCGAGCTTCGTAAGGTCGGCCTCCGCGATTGCCTTGACGTCTTCGGGAGTGCGGATGGCGGAAAGGAGCGGCCCGAGGGCGGGGGGCTCAGAAGAGGCGGATGTCGTCATCGTCGTCGTGTTCGGCCGGCGCGCCGGGCAATTCGTCGTCTTCCGCGGCGTCCGTCTCCGTCTCGACCGCTTCGGCGCGGGCGCTGATGGTTTGGAGGCGCTTGCGCGCGGAGGCGAGGACCGTTTCGCATCGCGCCAGCAATTTCGAGCCCTTTTCGTAGCGGGTGACCAATTCTTCCAGCGGAAGCTGCTCCTCCTCCATGGCGGCGACGATTTCCTCGAGCTCCGCGAGGGCGGCCTCGAAGCTCAGGTCATTGCCGTTTTGGCCGTGGTCGGCGGATTTCCTGCGGGCGGGCATCGGACTAGGGATTGGGAGCTTCGGTACGACGCTCGCCGTAGTAAAGGATCTCCGTGCCGGCCAGCGGCTCGAGGTAAGGATAGCGCTTGGAGATCTCCGCGAGCTTGGGATCCTTGTCGAAGATCGACAGGCCCGCGCGGTTGACTCCCGGGGCGGTGATGTCGATGGCGAGGCCGTTGAAAACCAGGGAGGCGAACTCGCCATATTGGTCGCGGACCACCGGAGGCGGATCGAAGCCGGTCGAGCTCGGGGTCATCAGGATACCAGCGAAGGGAGTGCCTAGCGAGCTTGCGCGGTCTTCCAGTTGCTCGAAACCGCGCTTGGTCTTGGGCAGCCACAAGCTGATTTCATCCGCATACCACGCCACGGCCCACGGTTGGTCGGAAACCACGATGCGGGTGGTTCCCGTTTCGCGCTCGCCGGGGGCCAGTCGCTTCGGGATTTCTCCATGGAGCACCGAGGGAAGGTAGGGCGGCCACTGCGGATAGCCGCGGTCGGCGGTGTACATGCCGATCTTGATCTTGTCTGGAGCGGACAGGATCATGGGAGCGGCCGACAGGGCCACCACCGCGAAGTAGTGGGCATTGCGCAGGAAGGGAACCGAGTTGATCGTTTCAAGCCGGCTCCACAAGATCGAAACGAACGCCAAACCGTAGGCCGACATGACCGGCGCGAACAGGATGTGGATCTGGTTGGGATGAAGCTGGCGCTCGCGGTCGATGCCGAAAACCGCCATGCCCAGCGCGGCGAAGAGCCACATCAGCACGATGCCCCAGCGGAAGTTGGCGATCGAGGCCCGCTTGAAAGGGTGCAGCAGCGCCACGAAGAACAGCGGCGCGACCAGAATGCCGCCGAAGAAAGGCAGCAGGTCCGAGGTCTGCACCAGCGTGGTGCCGAGGATCCGGATCAGCAGTCCGTCCAGTGACAGCGGCGCGCTTTGCAGGTCATGGTTGCGCATGATCGACGACTCGGTGCCGCTTCCCAAGCCGTTGTAGAGCACGTAGAACCCGGTGCCGAAGGGCTGGCCGGAGAAATCGTTCGCCCGCATCAACGGCACCGCCACCGCGATCGCCAAGAGCGCGAAGGCCGACAGCGCCACCACCCCGCGGGGGCGGAAGGCGAAGGCCGCGTAGATCAGGAAGCCGAGGAAGATCCAGGCGGTGATCCAGTGGGCCAGCACCATCAGCACGAAGAACGCCGAGGCCGCCAGCGCATGGACGAAGGGCATTTTCCCTTCCTCCGACGCCTCGACCGCGCGGTAGGTGAAATACAGGCCGCAACTGAAAAGCAGCAGCATCAGCATCTGCGGCAGGCCACTTTGGGAGAACTTCCAGAAAAGGTCGCAAAGCAGCATCAGCACCGCGGTCACCCCCGCGATCTTCGCGTCGAAGATCCTCCCTACCAGCAGGTAGGTCACGCCGATCGACATCAGGAAGAACAGCGTCGAAACCAGCGCGATCACCCGGTCCAGCGGATAGATCCGTTCGTTTTTGCCCATCTGCCAAGCGCCCTCCTTGTCGGCCCCCACCAACTTGAGCACGGCGCTCATGATCAGCGGATTGAGCGGCGCGTGGTAGGTGTCCTTGAAGTCGGTGAAATTGACCGCGCCTTGGTTCGCTTTCTCCGCCTCGTAGTAGGCCAGCGGGCGGATCATCTTGGTCGTGAAGCCTTCGCCCCGGGCGATCTGGCGGGCGATCTGCGCCTGCTCCATGGCCTGCGGAGTATCCAGCCCGCGGAACAGCGGCAGCAGGTGCAGAAGGGTGAAGCTGACGAGCACCAGAAAGAACAAGATGCGGCGGATCATCACCGCGGTCTCGAACTGGGAAGAAGGAAGGCTGCTCATGGGGAAATCGGTCGCGGCACCCACGGGCGTGTCAGTCCTCATCCTCCTTCAGCTTGCGCTGGAGGGTCCGGCGACTGATGCCGAGAAGCTCGGCGGCCCGCGTCCGGTTGCCTCCGGCTTGCGCCAAGGCCGCGCGGATGGCGCTGGTTTCGAGCGCATGCAAGTTGAATTCCCCCCCCCCGGCAAGGGGGATTTTCCCCGGGTCCAAGCTCGTCACCGGAACCGCGGCAACCGGCGGCAGCGCCGGAAATACCGGCATTTCCCCGAGCACCGAGGCCGGCAGGTGGTGCAGATCGATCACCGGTTCGTTGCTCATCACCACGCCGTGCTCGATCGCCGTCCGCAGTTCGCGCACGTTGCCCGGCCACGGGTAGGAGCGCAGCACCCGCAGCGCGGCATCGCTCAGCGGCTTCACCGGCCGGCCATTCTCCTCGGCGAATTCCTTCAGGAACGACCCCGCCAGCAGCACGATATCCTCCGCCCGGTCGCGCAGCGGCGGCATTTCGATGCGCACCACGTTCAGGCGGAAATACAGGTCCTCGCGGAAATCGCCCTTCGCGACCATGGCGGCCAGATTCTTGTTGGTCGCCGTCACCACCCGCACATCGACCTTCACCGGCGTGTTCGAACCGACCCGCTCGATCGTCCGCTCGGACAGCGCGCGCAGCAGCTTCACCTGGATCGAGGCGTCGATTTCGCCGATCTCGTCGAGGAAAAGCGTCCCGCCGTCGGCCTGCTCGAAGCGCCCGATCCGCCGCTGCACCGCTCCGGTGAAGGCGCCTTTCTCATGGCCGAAGAGCTCGCTCTCCAGAATCTGCGGGGCCAGCGCGGCGCAATGGACGATCACCAGCTTTTCCGCCGGACGCCCGCTCAGCCGGTGGATGGCGTGGGCGACGACCTCCTTGCCGGTACCGCTTTCGCCCTCGATCAGGACGGTGGCCCGGGTGGGGGCGACCTGCCGGACGACGTCGATTACCCGTTGGATGGCCGGCGACTTGCCCGCCAGCCTTTCGAGGCCGGTGTTCTCGGACACTTGGGCACGGAGCTGCTTGTTCTCCGTCTCCAGCTTGCGGCTGCGGAGGGCGCGCTTCAGCAGCATCTCCACCTCGTCGAGGTTCAGCGGCTTGGTGACGAAGTGCCATGCCCCGCGACGCATCGCCTCGACCGCGGTGTCCACCGAGCCGTAGGCGGTCATCATGATCGCCACCGGCGGCTGCGGCAGGGCCATTGCCTGATCCAATAGATCCATCCCGGAGTCACCACCCATCCGCAGGTCGGTCAGCAGCAGGTCGATCGGCTCGGCCTTCAGCACGTTCATCGCGTCCGCGACGTTCGCGGCGGTGAAGACCTCGAACTCTTCTTCCAAGGCCGACCGGAGGCCATCGCGAGTGGCCTTTTCGTCGTCGGCGATGAGCAGGGTGGGGGTGGTCATGAATCGGTATTCTGGCGGTCAGAACGTGAGGAGCGTGTGAATCTCCGGAGGAATTCCGCGTCCCGGGCTTTGGCGTCCTTGCGCTTTGTTAGGGAGGTTGAGATCGCACGGGTGATTTCGTAGGCCAGCAACAGTGCGGCCATCGGGATGGCAAACAGCAGGAGGGCCTCCGGTCCGCTGGAAATGCCATCTATATGCGGAATCCACTGCCTCGGAACGAAAAGCGAAAGCAGGACGGAGAGGACGATCAAGCCAATGGAGATACGTTTCGCCAGGCGGATCGCGTTGGGTTCGTGTGCAAACATGGCAGATCAATCGATGTCGATGATGCTCACCGGTTGTTCCAGCAGCCGCACCGGCTTTGGCCCGCGCGGCAGGTGGATCAGGATGCGGGTACCGGCTCCTGGTTCGCTGTGGATCTCGATTTCCCCGCCGTGTTCGCGGACCACCCGGCGCACGATCAGCAGACCCAGACCCGTGCCCGACTGCTTGGTCGTGCGGTAGGGCTCGAAGAGCGAGCCCATCTGTTCCGGCGGGATGCCGCTGCCGTTATCTACGATGGAAAGGGTGGCCTCGAACTCATTGGCATGCACCGCGATCCGGATCACGCCGTCCTTGCCGGCCAGCGCCTGATAGGCATTTCGGAGCAGGTTGTAGAAGACCTGTTGGAACTGCCCGGCATCCAGCTCCATCTGCGGGAAATCCTCATCCAAATCCAGCTCCACCGCGATGTGTCGCGCCTCCAGCTCCGGCTCCAACAAGCGCAGCGCATCCTGGAGCACCTTCCGCAGGTCGCAGCGTTCGCGGTGCGGAGTGGTCGGGCGGATCGCCTGCAAGAACTGCCGCAAAATCGTATCGAGCCGCTGGATTTCCCGGCGCGCGGTGTTGAGGTTCTCCTCCAGGGGCTGTCGATCTCCCGGCGGCAGCTTCTTCAGCTTCCGCGCCATCAGTTGGAGGTGGATGTCCAGCGAGTTCAGCGGATTGCCGATCTCGTGCGCCACCCCGGCGGCGAGGAGGGTCAGCGCGTTCAGCCGCTCCGACTCCAGCGTCATTTCCGCCTCCTGCCGTGTCGTGGTCAGATCGCGCACCAGCATCACCCAGCCGACCGTCGCCGAGCCCTCGTCCGATTGGATGGGGGACAGGTAGAAATTCAGGAAGCGGTTCTCCGGATAGAAGATCTCCAGGTCCCGCGACACCGCCGTGCCCGGCTTGGCCAGCGACTTCCAATCCAAGCCTGGAATGCATGCGGCCAGCGGCATCCCCGGCGTTGCCTCGACATCGATGCCGAAGAGCCGGCACGCCGCGCCGTTGATGAAGGAAATCTCGCCATCCTCATCGAGCACGATCACGCCCTCGTGCAGCGCCTCGAACACCTGCTCCAGGAAGCCCTTTTCCCGTACCAGCCGGTCCAAAAGCTGCCGGGCCTCGGCCGGGTCAATCCGGTCGATGCGGGCGAGCAGTTTGTCCAGAAATCCAGGCTTCAATGAGTTTGCTAGTTTTCAGTTTTCAGTGTTCAGGAAGCAGCCATGGAAAACGCCGTGGTCGTCCTTTGCACCTTTCCCGACCTCGATCAGGCGCGACAGATTGGCGCGGCTCTGGTAGAAAGGCAAGTGGCTGCCTGCGTGAACCTGCTGCCGGGCGTCGAATCGATCTACCGCTGGCAGGGCAAGGTCGAGCGGGCCGGCGAGGTGCTCGCCGTCATCAAGACCACCCGCTACCCCGACCTCGAGGCCGCGATCAAGGATCTCCACCCCTACGAGGTCCCGGAAATCCTCGCCCTGCCGGTGGCGGCGGGATTGCCGGCGTATTTGGGATGGCTGGAGGAGAGCTGCGGCGCGGATTGAGTCTGGATCACGGTAAGACCCCGCGCGTGATTAGCCAGGCCTGCCATTGCGCGAGCATGTCGCTGTTGATCGCCGGGACGTTCTGGATGCTGTGCGCGTCGCCCGCGCTGAAGCCGGTCGTGTCGTAAACGACGCGTTGGTTCGTGACGCCGCGGAGGTTGAGCTGGGATTGGAGGAACAGCGACGCGTTGGGCTCGACCACGGTGTCGGTGCTGCCGTGAAACATGATGGTCGGTGCCGCGATGCCGGCGGCTTCGGCGACGGTTGGAAAGGAGGCTTCGAGCGGATCTTCGGTCACGCCGCCGGCGCTGAAGCCCAGGGCGCGCAGCCGGTCGCCGAGCACCGACGCCACGCCGATGGACGCGAACGAGCCCCTGCTGTGGCCCCAAAGGGCGAGACGGTTCAGGTCCACATCGGTGCGGGTCGAAAGCACGGCCAAGCAGGCCAGGTTGCGGGCGAGGTTTTCCGGCGAGCAGCCGAAGGTCTCGAGATCCACCGCGGCGCCTTGGGTGTGGGTGAGGTCGGGGCCGATGCAGAATAGACCCCAAGGGCTCATTTCCTGCGCGCGCCGGTCGGTGAAGCCGTTCGGCTGGGTGGTGCCGCCGGTGCCGTGGTTGATGATCAGCACCGGCAACCGGCCGGACAGCGCGGGCTTCATGAAGAGGCCGGTTACCGTGCGCTCGCTGTCGATGTAGGTGAAGCGGGTGGAGGTGAAGGAAACTTCGAAGGCACCCCAGTCGCGCACCCGATAGAAGCGCTTCGTCGCGGTGGAGGGATGTGTGCCCGTGAGCGTGCCGTCGTCGGTCCACGACAGGGTGGAGGTCGCGGCTTGCGTCGAGCTCCCGAGCAAGGTCCACTTCGCGAGGTCGGCGCTCCATTCAACTTGATACCATCGGCCGATCGTCGCCGGCCAAGCGAGCTTGACCGAGCCGTCCGGATGGCGGGTGGCCGTCGCGGTGGAAACGGGCGCGGCCCCGAGAGTCAGCGTGAACTCGCGGGTGGCTGTCACCCCGTTGGCATCGGTGGCTTGTGCGGTGAAGATGTGGACGCCGGTCTGCGTCGAGTTGCCGGTCAGGGTGCCGTCGCTGGTGAGCGTGATGCCTGCCGGCAACGCTCCGCCGGTGATCGTCCATGAATAGGGTGCGGTGCCTCCCGTGGCATGGAGCGCGAGATTCACCGCGAGGCCGCCGGTCGCGGTAAAGGTCGTGCCGTCTTCGCCGTTGCTCAGGGTGAGGGCGGGCGGTCCCGGCAGTGCCTGGAGAAAATCATGCCAGCGCTGGAACTCCGCGGTGTAGGGCGCGAAGTCCACGTCGCCCTGATAGTGCTCGTAGTAGCGGCATTGAAAGGTGTTGAAACCGTAGTCCATGCCATCCTCCGGCGTGCCGTTGAGGTTGTTGTCCACGTGCGACGCGCTGAATGGCCGCGCCCACGAGCCCAGCACCTGATAGCCGATGAAGGTGTCGTTCTGCGAAAGATAAAGCGGCGCGGTGTAGGTGGTGGTCGGCAAGCCGGTCCATGGATCGGCCTCGGCCGCGGGGCGATTGGCGGCGAGGTTTTCCATCCAGAAGCCGACCTGCGGCCGGGCGACGCCATCGTGCTGCGCGAGGATGAGCCCGCGCAGGACTTCCCATGCGGCGGGGCTCGCCGTGGCATCGGTGTAGGTCCAGAAGCCAATTTGCACCGGCACCTCCGGGAAGTTGTCGGTGATGTTCGCGAGATGGGCGAGGATCCCTCCTTCGAACAAGTTGCGGGTGTAGCCTGGCAAGTTGCGGATCTTGATTTCCGTAGGATCGCGAATCCCGCCGAAGAGGCCGGGAATGCCGGCGTTGATGACGGCGAGCTTCGGGTGATCGCGGAAGGGCACGCCATCGACGACGTGATTTCCCAAGGCGACCAACATCAGCCGGTAGCGCTCCCGGGCGATCGCATCCCACGGCAGCGGTCGTGTCACCGACGGCGTGCCGGCCGTGTAAGTCGTGATGCCGGGCAGCGTGTTCAGCCACGGAGGCAGCGCGCCGGTGTTGATGATGAACGACAGCTTCTGCCCGGCCGGAAGCTTGGAGAGGAGGTTGTTGACGATGGTGAAGTCGAACACGCCATCGGCCGGCTCCAGCGTGGACCACTCGGTGCGCAGCACGTAGCCGTCGATGAACGGCAAGTTGCGCAGGTTCGCATCGCGCATTGACACGCCGCCGACCTGTGTGCCCGCGGCGCTGTCGAGCAGGTAGATGCCGCGCGGCTGTTTGAAGGAATTGTTCGGCGACGAGGGATCGAACACGCTGAAGACGAACTCGCCTTGGGCCGAAGCACCGAGCGCATCGGTCACCCGCAGCTTGATGACGGAAGTGCCGCGTTGTCCGGCAACGGGGCTGACCTGCACCGTGCGACTCGCGCCGCTGCCCCCGAGGGAAAGGCTCGCTTCCGGAACGAGCGCGGGGTTTGAAGAGGTCGCCGTCACGACCAGCGATTCGACCGCCGTTTCGCTGTCGCCGACGGTGAAAGACATCGCCGCGGGTGTTTCCCCCGGGCCGGTGATCTGATGACCGGCCAGCCCGCCGAGAGTGGGCGGGGTGTTGGGCGTGGTGACTGTGATGGTGAAAGTGCTGCTGGCCGTGAGTCCCTCGCCGTCGGTGACCGTCAGCGTGACGACCGCTGTTCCCGTTTGCCCGGCAGCCGGCGTGACCAAGAGTGAGCGCTGGGCATTCGTTCCTCCCAGCGTGAGGTTCGCGGGGGTGTTGGGCACCAGCGTCGGATTGCTGGAGGAAGCTGCCGTCGTCAGAGCGGTGAAGGCCGTTTCCGTGTCGCCGATCGCGAAGTAAAGGGTGCCGGTGTTCGTGTCCCGCGGGATGACCTGGTCGGCCACATCGCCGATCAGCGGCGCGACGGCATGCAGGGCGCTGGCAAGGACCACCCACAGGCAGGCGGGGAGGAGGCGGCGTTTCATGAGCAACTCCTGCAACTCGCCAATCTGGCGGAAGTTTCGCGGTGAATGCCGTCGCTCTAACAATTTCCCGCGGTCACCGCTCGATCATGAACCCCTTCACGCCTTCCAGCGGCGGGATGTTTTTCACGTGCATGCCCTTGATGTGGTGGGCCAGCGGGCTTTCCTCGGCGATCTCGTTGATGAAGGCTTCCACCTCCTCGCGCTCGCCCATCACCTCGAGCTCGACCGTGCCGTCGGGCAAATTCTTCACCGTGCCGCAGACCTCGAAGCCTTTGGCGATATCCTTGGTGGTGTAGCGGAAGCCGACGCCTTGGACGCGGCCCTCGAAAATCACGCGGCGGGCAATCACGGCGCGGAGGATGCGCTGTAGGTGGAGACGCCGTCGAGGAACATTTGGACCGCCACCAGGATCAGGAGCAGGCCCATCAGCCGCTCCATGGCGCGCGTGCCCTTGGTTCCCAACAGCTTCAGCACCATCGGCGAAAGCAGCAGGATCACCGCGGACACCAGCCAGGCGCCGCTGACCGCCAGCGCGATCGGTCCGATCTCCCCCGGATGTTTCGACGCCGTCAGCAGAATGAGCGCGATGCTCGACGGCCCGGCCATCATTGGCACGGCGAGCGGGACGATGAACGGCTCGTCATCGCCTGTCTCCCCGAGCACCGAGCGGGCGGGGAAGACCATGCCGAGCGCGATCAGGAACAGCAGGATGCCGCCGGAAATGCTCAGGGTAGCCGGCCGCAGACCCAAGAAACCGAGCAGGTGCTTTCCGACAAACAGAAACCCTAACAAAATCACCAGCGCGACCAGTAGTTCGCGCAGCATCACCTTGCTCCGGCGTTTCTCCGGGACCTTGGAAAGAATGGCATGGAAGATCGTCGCGTTGCCGAAGGGATCGAGGACCAGGAACAGGGTGACGGCGAGGGCGAGCAGGTTCACGCCGCGATCTGAGCGACCCGATGCCCTCCTGCCAATCCCGGACCGAAAACCGGGCGTCGCGACTCAGGGTCTTTTGAAGAGCGGCTGGGTCGGCGGCGGTTCATGCCGGATTTCCCAGCGATGGCCATCGTGACCGAGGGCTGCCTTGCGGGGTGTCTCGCCTGAGCCATCGGTGGAAACCTTGTTCTTGAGGGAGGATAGATCCACTTTCACGTCTTCGTCGCCAAACCACGCGTAGCATAACTTGCTCTTCATTTGTGGCCATCATGGCAGGCGGCGGAAATCTTTGCCATAGGTGCGGTGCCGGATTGTGAAGTACGAATTCTCCCTAGCGCGGATGGTGGTCGCTCCCAGCGGGATAATCGGGTGAAGTTGAAGGTAAAGATGAGTGATAGCCTCCCCCCTGCCGTGAAGATGCCGCTCCGGCCTTCGGGATGGCTGGGACAGGCATGGGGCGAAACGCGGCCCACTGGCGACCGCCGGGCTTGTTGGAGTCCTTCTCCAATTCCTTGCACTCCGCGGCTTCGGAGCGAGGGTGACGCGTTTCATCAAGCGTTTGTTGCTTCGGCAACTGCCTCCCTGAACCCTTGAACTCCCGGTTGCTCTCCCGGCGTTTCCTTTCCCGGCTCCCCCCAATCACCGAACCAAGCAACTACCATGAAAATGACCATTCAGCGCCTCGCTTTCGGCGCTTTCACGACCGTGTCCGCGCTGTGCCTCAGCAATTGCGCCCACGAACCCGTCACCCAGGCCAACGCGGCCAACTCCAGTCGGAGTCAGATCGCCCGCGATTCCCGCGCGGCTCTCAATAGTCTCTACGCGAAGGACGCGAATGCCCGCCGGCTCGGCCGCAACGCCGCCGGAGTGCTGGTCTTTCCGAAGATCTTGAAGGGCGGCTTCATCTTCGGCGCCGAGGGCGGAAATGGCGCCTTGATCCAGGGTGGCAGCGTCACCCGCTACTACCAGACCGCCGGTGCCTCGTGGGGCCTGCAAGCCGGGGCCCAGCAGTTCGGCTACGCGCTGTTCCTCATGAACCGTTCCGAAGTCGCGAAGCTCGACCAAGCCGGCGGTTGGGATGTCGGCAGCAGCCCGAGCGTCGT
The DNA here is from genome assembly GCA_966696705.1 of uncultured Verrucomicrobiaceae bacterium. Lineage (GTDB taxonomy): Bacteria > Verrucomicrobiota > Verrucomicrobiia > Verrucomicrobiales > Akkermansiaceae > Haloferula. The sequence goes on from CBKZPU010000097.1 coordinate 16,297, forward strand.
CGTCCTCGACCGCGGCAAGGCCACGGAACTCAGCACCTCGACCGCCAGCAAGGGAACCTATGCCTACTTCTTCGATCAAAAGGGCCTCATGGCGGGCGTGGGTCTCAAGGGCTCGAAGATCACCCGCATCCATCCCGGCCCTTGACCGCCGGGGAATGGGAACCATGCATTCGGCCCCGGAGGAAAAACCGATGTTCCTCCGGGGCCGGGACGCGCTGGTTGAACCGGAGAACTGCCATGGAAAAAGGGTGGATCTCCGCAAGGGTTTGAGTTGCCCGGGTACTGTGGATTTCCGATTTCACGGGCAATGAAGAAGTCCCTGCCGCTCGCCTTCGCGAAGAAGGACGAACTACCATGGATTCAGTACTTTCATGCGGTTGTGGCTGCCGATCGGGGGGAAGTTGTAGGGAGGGTCGGGCAAGAATTGTCTCGTCATCGCGAGGCGTTGGGAAATGATAGGGTGATGTTGGAAAAGGATGCGTCCGTCCGGCTGTCCTTGCCCTTGCCTCGCGTGCTCCGGCGTTGGTTTTCCCTGGCGCTGTTGCCGCTTTTCACCCACTGCGGATCGGTGCCGGGCCCCGGTCCTTCGACGGAGGACATCGCCCGGCGAACCCGCGGGGTGGACATCCAGGCCTACCGCGCGGACGACGGAAAAGAGCTCGCCTGCGTCGTGCACCGGCCAAGCCGCCCGGACCCCGGCCGCGCGGTATTCCTCTATGTGCATGGCATCGAGAGCCACTCGGGCTGGTTCGACGAGGCCGCGGAAAGGATCGCCGCGCGGGGATATCCGGTCATCGCCCTCGACCGCCGCGGCAGCGGGATCAACCGTGAGAACCGCGGCTTCATCTCCGGGCACGTCGAGCGCGGAGTCAGACTGGTCGATGACATTCACCGCGCCGTCAGCATCGAGAGGGCGTCCGGGAAAGTGGACAAGATCTACCTGATCGGCCTCTCGTGGGGTGGCAAATATTCGATGGCCTACGATGCCGTCTATCCGGCGGAGGTCGATGGCATGATCCTCATCACGCCAGGCATGAAGCCGAAGGTTGATTTGTCCATGGCGGAGAAGGCCGCCGTGTTCACCGATGTCATCTTCGCGCCGGAACGCCAACACCGGATCCCCATCGAGCCGGAAATGTTCACCACCGATCCCGAGCAGCTTGCCTACATCAAGAACGATCCGCTCAAGCTCCACACCGTCTCTGCCGCCTTCATGTGGCAAAGCCTGCAGATGGGCAGGCTGGTGGCGAAGGCGGACCACGGGAAGCACCCTCCGATGCTCGTTTTCCTGGCGGGAAAAGACCGCATCATCGACAATCAGGCGACTCGCGATTTCGTCACGCGCGATCCGAGCCGCGAGGTGAAGATCATCGAGTATCCCGACCAGACGCACTCGATCCAGCTCGATGCGCCCGGGCGGCTCGCCCGCGACATCGTCCGCTGGATCGAGACGCTGCCGCACCAACCTTGACGCCAATGCCGCGGATCGTTGACTACAGCCTGCATGCGGTCGAGTTGCCCTTTCGCGGGACATTCGAGCACGCGGCGTCGTCGCGGAAGACGTCGTCGAGCATGTTCCTGGAGCTTCGTCTCGACAATGGGACCAGCGGCTGGGGCGAGGCGCTGCCGCGGCCGTATGTCACGGGCGAGTCGCTCGATGGCGCCTGTGCCTTGCTCGGGGGCCAGGTGTTGCCGCGGCTGCTAGGAAAGGAGTTCGGAGCCTTCGAGGAAGTGACCGCGTTTCTGGCGGAATGCGATGGCAAGGCCCCCGCGGAGTGGGTGGCTCCCGAAGTCCGGCAGAGCGCGGCGTGGTGCACGGTGGACCTGGCCTTGTTGGATGCGTTCGGAAAGCACTTTGGCTGCTCGCCGTTCGGGCCGCGGCCGGCGCCGCCGCGGGAGGGTTTCCGCTACAGCGGAGTGCTGACCTCCAGCCGGAGCTGGAAACAGACGGCGCAGTTGCTCGCTTATCGATTGTTAGGTTTCCGCGAATTGAAGCTGAAGGTCGATCGGGACACCGGTCCGGCCGAGATCGCCCGCATCCGCCGCCGTGCCGGCAGCCGCGTCGCGCTGAGGGCGGACGTGAACATGGGCTGGAGCGTTTCCGAAGCGCTCGCGAAAATGCCGGAGCTTGCCCGCGAGGGCGTGGCCAGCTTCGAGCAACCGCTGGCTGCCGACGACTTCGATGGGGCTGCCCGCCTCGTCCGCGAGACCGGACTCGACGTGATGGCGGACGAGAGTTTCAACACCCGCGAGTCGCTCCGGCGCTTGATCGATGCCGGTGCCTGCACCGCGATCAACGCGCGCATTTCCAAGTGCGGCGGACTTGTCTCCACGCTCGCCCGTTGCCGCGAAGCGATCGCCGCGGGCCTGTGGGTCCAGATCGGCTGCCAGGTCGGCGAGTCGTCGCTGCTCTCCGCCGCCCACCTCCACCTCTGCGCGGTCTTTCCCGAAGTGCGACATGCCGAGGGCTGCTTCGGGAAACTGCTGCTCGCCGAGGATCCGGCCTCGCCCTTGTTGCAGGTGCGGTGGGGCGGCTTGCCGCCGCGCTTGCCGGACGCACCGGGACTTGGTGTCACGCTCGACCCGGAAATGCTGGCCCGCCACCGCACCAACACGAATCCCAACCCGAACCCCAACCCGAACCCCCACCAAACCGTCCGATGAAACAGAATCTCCTCCACGCCATCGCGTTCCTGTCGCTTGCCGCCGTTTCCGCCGCCGAG
>CBKZPU010000098.1:0-18958 GCA_966696705.1 uncultured Verrucomicrobiaceae bacterium
CGCCACACCGGCAGCAAGTGCAGCCGCTGCGCGCTGACGCCGGCCTTCACCGCATCGTTGAAGTGCATGTTCATGCAGTAGGCGCAGCCATTGATCTGCGATGCCCGCAGCTTGATGAATTCGAGCTGCACCGGATCGATGCCCGCGCTGCGCACCGTTTGTTCAAGGGCCAGCATCGCCTTCATCGCCTCCGGCGCGGCTTTCCAATGTTCAAGACGGGCCTTGGTGGTGTCGTTGGTTTCCATACACCCGGACTGACGGATCAGGCGGGCGGTTTGTGACAGGCGCTGGAAGATTTCTCCCGTGACGCTGCAAGCCCGATTGTTTGGAATCCCTTCGCCAACAAGCCATTTGCCCGTCTCCAGTCACTCCAGCAATGAACCTGATCGCCTCCTTCACCCGATTCATGCGCCAGCGCCTCACCCTTCCGCGTCTTGCCGCGCTTTCCCTGGCGGCCGGGCTGAGTTCCTGCGGGAATGTTGTCTATCCGCTCGATCCCCCGGCGCTCCAAGCCCGCGGATTGCAGCCGGGCGAGGGCTACATCGTCGCCACCTTCCGCAGTGATACCATTGACAGGAAGGGCAATCCCGGCTCCCGCGGCGCGAATGCCACCGTGATCGCGAATGGCACCGGCGGCGCGGCGAAGGACACCGCCGCGTGCCTGGTTCCCCAGATGATGCCCGTCAACCGCGATCCCTATCTCATGGGTGGGGGCAAGCCCAGCGAGGTGATCGCCATCCCGGTACCGGCGGGCGACTATGAGATCACCCGCTGGACCATGACCGGTTCGGGGTCGTCCGGACCGGTGACGATCATGACCCGGAAGCCGTTGCATGTGCCATTCCAAGTCCGCCCAGGCGAGGCAACCTATGTCGGAAGCTTCCACGCCATCGCGCTCACCGGCAGGAACCTGCTCGGCTTCCCGATCTTCGCCGACGGCATGATCCTCGCCACCAACGAGTATGCGACCGACCAAGGCAAGATTGCCAAGGCCTATCCCTCCATCAAGAAGGCGACCATCAAGAACACTAACGTCCCGGCGACCTACCTTTCCGAGATGAAGCGCATCTCCGACGAGTCGCGCCCGTGGTGGAAGCGGTGAGATTCGCTTCGCTAACCATGCCCGCCTCCGACCTTCCCATCCGCGCCGCTACTGAAACGGCCATCGCCCACGGCATCGCGCCGGACCGTTGCGAGATCCTGCAGGACGGCAACACCTTGGTGCTGCGGTTGACCGACTCACTGGTCGCCCGCGTGGTGCAGGATCGCGATGGACCGCGGCAGGGAACGGCCTGGTTCGCGCGGGAAAATGCGGTGGCGCAGCACCTCGCGAAAAGCGGCGCACCGGTGATCCCGATGCATCCGGACATCCCGCCGGGGCCGCATGAGCATCTCGGCTACCCCATCAATTTCTGGCGCTTCGTTACCCGCATTGGAGAAGAGCCCGACCCGGAGGCAGTAGGAAGGACGCTACGCCATTGCCACGCGATCCTACATGCCTTCGCGGAGCCGCTGCCGGAGCTGGCTATCATCACGGAGACCGTGGATCTCTTAGAGACTTTGGAGCGTCGCGGCCTTTTCCCAGCGGCCACCTTGGAACTGCTTCACGGCCACCTCACCAAATCCGTGGAAGTGCTCGCTCCCCTCCCCCATCAGCCGCTCCACGGCGACGCGCACTACGGCAACCTCATGAATACGACCGACGGCCTGCTGTGGACGGATTGGGAAGACACCTTCGCCGGTCCGGTCGAGTGGGATCTCGCCTCGATCATCTGGAACGCGCGCATCCTCGATGAAGACCCCGATACCGCGGACCGCATTCTCGGGGCCTACCAAGCCGCGGGGGGAACCTTCGACCCTGCGGCCTTGGAGCAAAGCCTGATCGCCCGCGCGGCGGTGATGAGCGCGTGGTATCCGATCCTCTATCCCGATCCCTCCCCGGAACGCCGGGAGAAGCTGCGGTTCCGCTTGGGGTGGCTGGAGCGGTGTTAGGCGGGAAGATCGAACCGCACTCGATGCGAAGTTCGTGCGGTTTCCTGAAAGCGGCCCGCCAGACGCCGGACGGCTCGGAGAGCCATCCCTGCCGCCCGCTGCCACTGTCCCAAATCTTAGGGACATGACAAAACTGCGGATTTCCGCCACCTTCTGTTCATCCGAAGGGGCTCCGGCCCACTAGGGAATGAAAATTTCATGACGAAATTCATTGGGGCTGCACGGGTGTGCGGCCCCTTTTCGTTTTCCACCTTCCGAGTCTGAGGAGGGAAAGGACAACGAAACTGGCGAAACGAGCGAAAGGAAGATGCACCGAATCCGGGCCGTACCCGGTGGAGGCGGATTGCTCCGCTGGCCGCTGATCCAAACCGGATCAAATTTCGTCCATTCCGATCGTTTCGTTGTTCCTCGGATTTCCCAAGCCGACGCTGGATCGGCGGCGCTCCTAGCGCATTTCGCGGAAATGCACCCCGAGTTCCCGGCCGATCCGCTCCAGTTTCGCCCGCTCGCGCGGCTCGATCAGGGTGATGGACACGCCCTTCTTGCCGGCCCGCGCCGTTCGGCCGCTGCGGTGGGTGTAGTACTCCAGCTGGTCCGGCGGCTGGTGGTGGAAGACGAAGGCCAGGCCATCGACGTCGATGCCCCGCGCGACGACGTCGGTAGCGACGAGCACGCGGACGCGGCCCTTTTTGAACGAGCGCATGACCTTGTCGCGCTCCGGCTGGGTGAGGTCGCCCTGCAGCACATCGACCGCGATGCCGTGCTTGGCCAAGACCTTGCCGAGCGTGATCGCGCCCGCCTTGGTGCGGCAGAACACCAGGCCGCGTTCGTCGTCGCGGCGCTCCAGGTAGGTGGCGATGAACTCCGCCTTTTCGTCGCGCGGGCAGACGGCGAAGCGGTGGTCGATGTCGCGGTTGACCACGTGGGCCCGGTCGATCGTCACGCGATGCGGCGTGCCAGACATGCAGCCGTGGATAAGCTGGTGGATCGCGTCGGGGAAGGTCGCGGAAAACAGCCACGTGCTCTTGCGGCCGCGGGTGTAGGCGATGATCTGCTCCAGCTCTTTCTTGAAGCCCATGCTCAGCATCTCGTCCGCTTCATCGAGCACGAGGTGGCGGACGGCATCGAGTGAGAGCGCCTTTTGCTTCACCAGCTCGACCAGCCGGCCGGGTGTGGCGACGACGATGTGGGTCGGGCGCTGGAGCGCGGCGATCTGGCGGTCGATCTTGTCGCCGCCGCTGACCACTTCGGTGAAGATCTTCGCCGAGTGCTTGGTGAAGCGGAAAAGCTGCTTGCCGATCTGTTTCGCCAGCTCGCGGGTCGGGGCGATGACGAGGCCTTGGATGTCCTTGGACTTCGGATCGACCTTCGTCAGCAACGGCAAGCCGAAGGCCGCGGTCTTGCCGGTGCCGGTTTGGGCTTGGGCGACCAGATCGCCGCCATCTTCCATGAGGAAGGGGATGGTCTTCTGCTGGACTTCGGTCGGCGTGACGATGCCGAGTTCTTCGAGTCCCCGGATCAGGTCGGCGGGGATGCCGAGTTGTTGGAACGTGCTCACGGTGAAAATGGCCGCGCCGGCCGGCCGGAACCGGCGGCGGCGGGATGCCCGGACCCTGCGTGGCCGGCACGCCCGTGGCGAGCGGTGAATCATTGGAATGCGCGAGCCTGGTTTTGCTCAAGCATCCCCACGACAACGAGGAGCCCGAGAACGCCTCATTTCCGCTTGGTCGGATCCTTGAATTGGTCGCGGTCCACCGATCCGGAATCCAACTTCGGCGCTTCGGCTTTCTCCGCAGGGATCACCCGGCGCTCGACGACGCGGGTCTTGGGACTGAGGACAATCGCGTGATCTTCCAGCCGGGCTTCGAGGCCGGCTTGGGTGAGGATTTCGCTCATCAACTTGCCCGCGGAGAAGCCCTTGGCCGTGAGCGTCACGGTGGTCGGCCACTTCTTGCGATCAAAGCCGCGGTCGATCCACTGGAGCTTGATGGTGCCCTTGGTGGCGGTCTCGACCATGGTAGTGAGGGCGCCGATCGCATCGGCCACCGAGGTCTGGTCGAAGGTCGTCTCGGGAAGCATGATCCCGGCGAGCGGGGTCTTGGAAAGCTGCGCCTTCAGCGTGGTCCCTTTTGCAGGCGCAGGAGCAGGGGCGGGTGCCGGCGTCTGCGCGAACAGCGGGAAAGACAGTGACAGCAGGATGGCGGCGACGATTCTCATCAACCGCTACCAAGCCATCCCATGACTGGCGAAGCAAGGAGGATCGCGATAGGTCCGCGAGGGGTATTTACTTGGCGGGGACCTCCTTGAACCAAGTCATGGCTTTGCCGAATTCCTCGCGGTTCAAGCTGTGCCCGCCTTCGTACAGTTCCAGCTTCACGTCGCCGTATCCTTGCGACTCGACGCTCTCCTTCACCTTGGTGGCGTGATCCACCGTCGAGATCTCGTCGGTCTTCCCATTGCTGATGAAGACACGGGTCTTCTTGATCCCTGACTTGCGGAAGCCGCTTTCCTCGCGTGCGTTGGCGGTCATGTCCTGATTGCAGCCGCCAAGGAAAAGGCCGACCACTTGCAGGTCGCACGCGAGCAAATTGCCAGCGCGGAAGAAACTCGCCTTCGCGCCGCCGGAGAATCCGCAGCAGGCGAACTTCCACGACTTGAACCCCGGCCATGCCTTGGCGAGCGCTTCCACGGCCTGCTCGTGCACCGCGAGGTCGGGGCCCCCGCTGTTCTGGTTGTCTTCCCCCCGCGGATTGCCTTGATCGGTATCGATGGCGACGACGACCCAGCCCGCCTGGGTGGCGGTCCCGGCGTATCCGCCGATGGCGCCGATATTGCCGCGCTTGCGCTCGCCGTCGTTGTTGATCGGGGCGCTGACCCACATCACGTGCTGTGGCTTGGCGGGATCGAAACCCGCGGGCAAGGCGACCGCCAATTTCAACTGGGCCGGTTTGGTATCCGCCTTGGAGAACTTCTTCAATGTCGCGGCGGAAAGCGGTTCCTGGACGGTGGTCACCGAGCCATCCGCCTTGAGCGGCGTGCCGCAAAGGCTGAGTTCGCCGGCTGGCGTTTCTTTTTTCTCCGAGGGCGCGGGCTGGGCCTTCTGCCACTCCTCGGCGAACTTGCGGTCGTCCGCGCCCAGCCGGGTGAGCGGAAGCTTCACCTCCCGACCTTTGAAAATGAGAACCACCTGATTGCCTTCGAGCCTCACGATCTCGGCATCGATCTTCCGGCCGGTGGTGTCGGTCCAGACCCGGGCGCTGGCGGTGGCGAGGAAGAGACCACTTAACAGAAGGACCGTACCGGAGTTCCGAATCATCATGTGTCGGGTAGCAAGCAGACGCTACCACTGTCACGCCATCAGCGTGACAGCGAAGGCATGCTCACCCTACGGAGACGGCATTGGCGGAGTGGCGGATCGGAAGACTATCCTCGGTGCATGAATGCCACCACCCTCGATCCGCGCGTCCGCATCGGCCACGTCCACCTGAAGGTCGCCGACCTTGAGCGGTCGCTCCGCTTCTATCGCGATGTCCTCGGCTTCGAGGTGATGCAGCGCTTCGGTGACTCGGCGGCGTTCCTGTCGGCCGGCGGCTATCACCATCACCTCGGCCTCAATACCTGGGAGAGTCTCGGTGGCAGCCCGCCCCCGCCGGGAGCGACCGGGCTTTACCACACGGCCATTCTTTTCCCCGGCCGGGCGGAGCTGGGCAAGGTGCTGCGCCGTCTGCGAGAAGCTGGAATTCCCCTCGACGGCGCGGCCGACCACGGCGTCAGCGAGGCGCTCTATCTGCGCGACCCGGATCAGAACGGGGTGGAGCTTTATCGCGACCGTCCGGAAAGCGAGTGGCCGCGCCACCCGGACGGCAGTTTGGCGATGTTCACGCGTCCGTTGGACCTGGAAAAACTGCTCGCCGAAGCGGCTGACTAACACCGGAGTTCCGGGGTTGAAATCCTCACAAAAGCCGCTTGTCTCTGCGCAATGAAATCCATCCTCGCCTGTCTCCCGCTGGCACTTTCGCTCAATCTCCACGCTGCCATCGGCGAATGGCGTGTCCTTCAGGACGGCCAAGGCGGCTCGATCAAGGCGCGCTTCGAAGGCCTCGCCGGCGACCGCTACCTGCTGCGCCGCGAGTCGGATGGGAAGCTCTTCGAGGTGGCTCCGGGCATGCTTGGTGGCGAGGATCGCACCAGCTTTGACTCGCAGGCCAAGCAGCTCGCCGAGGAAATCGACAAGCTGGACAAGACTGCCGGCCACGACCTCTTCTCCGGAACGCCCTTCGAGGTGCGCAATGCCGGCGAGATCGCCTCCGCGCTGAGACTCAGCCCGGAATCGAAGACCCAGCACAGCGCGAGTTGGCGGAACTACACCGGCGATAGTTACCGGCTCTTCGGCGCGCGGCCCTACTCGGTGGCGCTCTATGCCGATCAAGACGGCCACGCGACCGTGCTGTCCGCGGTCTATTCGAACAAGGGAGACTTCAAGAGCGGCGTGGGCCAAGGCGAAGATCACTTCGAGGGCAAATCGACCGCGGACGCCGATAGCCTCGCGAAGGCGATGGAGGCGGATGAAAAGGTCGTGCTTTCCAGCATCACCTCCGTGCTCGGCGAGCCGAAGACCCAGCGCTTCGGCGACTCGCGGGCGACGCGGCGCAAGGTCAGCCGCTGGGATTGGAACGGCCACTCGCTGATCCTCTCCAGCCAAGAGGGCGAGTACGTGTCGCTGTCGATCGTGCCGCTCGATCTCGCCGAGGCCGGTGGCAAGACCGCCAAGGTGAAGGACGGCGACATCCGCAAGCGTCTGCTTGCCGACGTGGTGAAGGAGAGCAATGGCGACGTCTATTGCGGCCAGATCCCGATGGTGAACCAAGGCCCGAAGGGCTACTGCGCGCCAGCCACCTTTGAGCGGGCCATGCGTGCCGCGGGGATCGAGGCGGACATGTATCTGCTCGCCATGGTCGGCAAGAGCGGCATGGGCGGCGGCACCTCCGTGGAATACCTTCTCGAGGAAGTCCGCCAACAGGTCCGCAACAAGGGCCGCCGGACCAAGGACGAGCGAGTGAAGGAACTGCGCGTCCGCGACGTGAAGCGCTACCTCGACCAAGGCGTGCCGGTCATGTGGACCATGCGCTCGCTGGAGAACTACAACAAGATCGCCAACGCCAACACCTCGAAGCGCAAGACCGTCACCGACTGGACGCAATGGGCAAAGGACATCGCCGTCGAAGCCGAAGCCCTCGTCAAGACCGAGTCGGAGCAGGACAACCACCACATCTGCATGATCGTCGGCTACAACGAGGCGACCAACGAACTGGCCGTCTCCGACTCATGGGGCGCAAGCTACGAACGCCGCTGGGTCCCCGCGCCCGTCGCCAACTGGGCGAGTTCGGGCGGGTTGTTCATGATTTTGCCGTGATTTCCGGTCATGCAGTGATCCGGTTTGAGACCCTCCACAATCCACTGCTGCCATCCTCGCGGAGGCCGGCCAAAACTGCCTTCAAGCCCCAACGGGGCGAAATGAAATAGCCCCGGGCATCGCCCGGGGTTTTCGCATCGCGCGGAATTGGCACCCTGAATGGGTGCGATGGGGCGGCTTGATCCTGGGCCACGTTTTCGCCAATCTAACATGCGTGCCTCAATCGCTCGCTTCTCTGCTGGTTCATCTCGTCTTTTCCACCAAGGACCGCGAACCGTGGCTCTTGGACTCCTTCCGCGATCAACTTCACGCTTACATCGGCGGCATCGTCTCAGGCCACGGCGGCGTTCTGTTACGGGCTGGCTCCGTTGCGGATCACATCCATCTCTTCATTTCTCACCCAAGAACCATTACCCCGGCGGAACTCGTAAAGGAAATCAAGATCGCTTCATCCAAATGGATCAAGGACCACGACCGACGATTGGCCGGGTTCCATTGGCAGGCGGGATACGGAATGTTTTCGATCAGTCCGTCGCATCGCGAGGCATTGGAGAAATACATCGCCGGGCAAGCGGAGCATCATCGCCAGATTACCTTCCAAGATGAATACCGGCGGATGCTCGCGAAGTACGGCGTGGAATGGGACGAGAAGTACGTCTGGGATTGAACCGGCCCCATCGCACCCTTTCAGGGTGCCAATCCCGCGCAACGCGGAAACCCCGGGCGATGCCCGGGGCTATTTCATGACGCCCCGTTGGGGCTGAAGAAACGAGAATGCATGACTCGCATTTTAGAGCTGAAGTTCACGCATTCAAATCACCCCTACTCAACCGCGACACCCGCATCCGCTCGCCGAAGAGAAGCGATTTGAACCTCGCGTAATCCTCCTCCGGCGTGGCGGAGAGCAGCCGATAGCGATACTCCGGCCAGTGATGCATCTCGTCGATCGCGTTGCGCAGGCGCAACTCGATGACCTCGTCGCTATCCGTGCCACGGCCGCGAAGACGTGAAGCGAGCTCGTCCTCATCCGGCGGCATGACGAACAGATCGACAAGCGCGAGGCGGATCGACTCGTCATCGCAGGCGCGGACTTGCGCGGCGCCTTGGACATCGATGTCCATCACCACGTCGATTCCCGCCGCAAGCCGGCCGATGACTTCGCTGCGCAAGGTGCCGTAATGGTTCCCATGGACGAGCGCGTGTTCGAGGAATTCCCCCGCGGCGATCTTCTCCTCGAACTCCTCCACGGTGAGAAAGAAGTACTCCTTCCCATGCGTCTCGCCGAAGCGCGGCTGGCGCGTGGTGCAGGAAACAGAGAACTCCGCCTCGCCCTCGGCGGCGAGGCGGCGACAGAGCGTGGATTTCCCGGAGCCCGATGGACCGGAGACGAGATAGAGGATGCCGGAGCGCGCCATGGAGAGGGTAGATGGTGGATCGTGGATGGCAGATGGTCCGTGAGTCGATTCAGACGCCGGCCTTCTGCTTTTCATCTGCCATCTCCCATCTGCCATTCGCCATCTCTTCCCCGGCGAGTCCGGAACGGACGAGCAACGGCTCCAATTCCGGATCGCGGCCCATGAAGCGGCGGAACAACTCGTCCACCGGCTCCGAGTTGCCCTTGGAAAGGATGTGCTTGCGGAACTCCGCGCCGGTCTCCGGATCGATCACGCCGTTTTCCTGGAAGCGGGTGAAGGCATCGGCATCGAGCACCTCGGCCCACTTGTAGGAATAGTAACCCGCGGCGTAGCCGGTCGGCGAACTGAAGAGATGGTTGAAGCGGCGCGCCATGCTCGGCGAGTCGGTCTTCAGCGGCACACGATAGCTGGCGAGGATCTCGCGATCGACTTCATCGAGATCGCGGCCGGCGTAGCGGTCCAAATTGATGTGCAGCTCCAGGTCGAGTTTGCCGAAGGCGAGTTGCCGCATGAAGGCGGTGGCGCTCATGTAGTTCTTCGCCGCGATCATGCGGTCGTAGAGATCATCGGGGATGGTCGCGCCGGTCTCGTGGTGCTTGGCGAAGTAGTCGAGCGAGCGGCGGTCCCAGCAGAAGTTCTCCATGATCTGCGAGGGCAGCTCGACGAAGTCCCACGGGACATTCGTGCCGGCGAGCGAGCGCACCGGCACATCGCTCAGCAGTCCGTGCAACAAGTGGCCGAACTCGTGGAAGATCGTTTCCACTTCGCCATGGGTCAGCAGCGCCGGCTTGCCATCGACCGGCGGAGTCATGTTGCCGATGATCAGGCCGAGGTGCGGCTCGCGGGCCGCGCCATTGCCACCCGGATGACCGGTAAACAGGCAATTCATCCAAGCGCCGCCGCGCTTCGATTCGCGCGGGTGCCAGTCGGCATAGAACGAGCCGAGGTGCTCGCCGCTCGTGCTGTCGAGCAGGTCGTAGAACTTTACCTCCGGGTGCCAGACTTCGGGGTTTTGAGAGTCAGGAGTTGAGGGTCGAGAGGCGGAGCCGCGCTCGAAATAGACCGCTTCCTTTTCGTGGATGGTGATGCCGAAGAGCTGCGAGCACAGGTCGAACATTCCGCTCATCACGCGATCGACCGGGAAATAGGGGCGCAGCGCCTCGTCATCGAGGTCGTATTCCTCCTGCCGGCGCTTCTCGGACCAGTAGGCGAACTCCCAGGGTTGCAGGCCATCGACGGGTTGGCCGGTTTTGTTCGCCTTGTAGTCGCAAAGCGAGCGGTACTCGGCATGAAACGGTGACTCGATCCGGTCGTGCAGGTCCTCCGTGAACTTCAGCGCGGTCGCGCCGTCACGGGCCATGCGGCGCTGCAGCGTGAGATCGGCGAAGTGACCGTGGCCGAGAATGCCGGCTTTCTCCTTCCGCAGCTCGAGGATCTGCCAGACGAGCTGCGTGTTATCGTGCTCGCCCTCGGCCGCCACTTTCACCGAGGCCTCCCATACTTGGCGGCGGATGTCGTCGTCATCGAGGTGCTGCATCAGCGGGAACATCGACGGCATTTGCAGCGTGAAGCGCCAGGCAGGTTTCTCGTCGCTGGCGAGGCCCTTGGCTTTCGCATTGGCGAGCGCGGCGGCTTTCGCGGAAGCGGGCAGGCCGGCGAGCTTCGCCTCGTCATCGATGACCAGGTCCCAGGCGTTGGTCGAGTCGAGCACGTGCTCGGAGTACTGCTTGGTCAGCTTGGAAAGCTCGGCCTCCACCGCGGCCACGCGGGCCTTCTGGTCCTTCGGCAGGTCGGCGCCGGACTGGACGAAATCCAGCATGGTCTCCTCGACGAAGCGCTTCTCGACCGGTCCCAGCGTCGCCACCGCGGGCGATTCGCCGAACGCCTTCAGCACGGCCCACAGCTTTTCATTGAGCGGGATGGAGGCGTAGAACTCGGAAACTTCCGGCAGCATCGCATTGAGCGCGGCGCGCTGGGCGGGCTCGTCGCAGACCGAGTCGAGGTGATTCAGGCGGCCCCAGCCGAGGTTGAGCAGGTCGCTGGACTTCTCGAAGGCGCCGAAGGTATTCGCATACGTCGCCTCGGCCGGCGTCACGGCGCAGACGGAGTCGAGGTTGGCCTTGGCGATTTCGAGCGCCTTGCGGATGTCGGGCTCGACCGCCTCTGGCACGAGCGTGGACCAGCGGACGTGAAAACCTTCGTCGAGAAACGGATGCATGGGCTTTTCCCTAGGGCAGCCGCCCGGAAATGGGAAACGGAAGTTTTCCGGCGGCAAAAATGACGTTCGACAAGGGAACATCCGGCCTACGGAATCCCCCGATGCCCCGCGATCTCCTGGCCGTCAGCCGCGAATTGAAATCCATCGCCGAAGCCGGCCTGCGCTATTCCGAAGGGCCCTACGACCTCGAGCGCTACCGGCGCCTGCACGAGATCGCCTCCGAGCTGCTCGCCGCCGAGGCGCGCGAGTTTCGCTGGCCGGTCGAGATCGGCTATGCCACCCCCAAGGTCGATGTCCGCGCCGCCGTCATTCAGCACGGAAAAATCCTGCTCGTCCGCGAAGCGGGTTCCGGCCAATGGACCCTGCCCGGCGGCTGGGCCGACCTGAATGCCAGCCCCGCCGAAAACGCCGCCCGCGAGGTGCTGGAGGAAGCCGGCATCGTGGTGGAGGTGCGGAAACTCATCGCCTGCTGGGACAAGGACCGCCAGGGCCACCCGCGCCAGCCGGAGCACGTTTACAAGCTCGTCTTCCTGTGCGAGGCCACCGGCGGAGAACTGACCGTTTCCCACGAAACCGATGGCGCGGATTGGTTCGCGCCGGACGCCCTGCCGGACCTCTGCCCCTACCGGGCGGCGGGGCATTACGTCGCGCTGGCGTTCACCCACGCCGCGCAGCCGGAGCTGCCGACCGCGTTCGATTGAGAGCTCGCCGCACTGGCAGGGACCGCTCTCCGGGCGCTCAGGCTTGTGGCGGCCCATATCCGGAAGCGGCCATGAAACCTAGCATCGCGGCCGTCCCCAGCCGGGGTTCTCACGCCGCATCACTCCTCAATCAGCAGCTCCTTCAATCCCTTCACCCGCTCCTTGGTCAGCCGGCTGCGGATGCCTTCGTGAACGAGCGGCCACATGCTGCCGCCGCGGGCTTCGGCGTCGGCTCGGAAAGCGGCCTCGGCGTCGCGCCACGCGATCCAGGCGCGCTGGGCCTTTTTGAGATTCTCCTTCGCCTCGTCGTCGAGATTGGCGAGGACCTTGGCATAGACCTCGTTGAGTTCCTTGTCGGCTTTCTTGAAGCTTTCCGCGGCCTCGGCGTTCATTTCCTGCTGCGATTGGCCGCGAGCGGCAAGCGGGGCGGCGACCACCAAGGCGAGGCAAAGGGGGAGGAATTTCATGGGCCCATCCTGACGGCGGGGAACGAACCCATCAATCGCAACCGCATGATTCGCTTTTCCTGCGCCCATGGATTTGTAGTGTCCGCGGCGTGCAAGCGTACGTCCTTGAGGCCGATCCCATTCATGAGAACTCCGTCAACTACTTCGCGGCGGCGCTCGGCTTCCATCGCCTCGGCTATCAGGTGGAGCGCTATCGCTTGAGTGAATTGCCGCTGCTGAGCGTGTCCGCGGCCACTCCGGTCTTCGGCGGGATCCAAAGCATCGTGCGCTTATTCCCCGGCTACCGCAGTCTTCCCCACTACCCGGTGGAGCTTGCCGGTTTCCTCGGGCGGGAAATCCAAGTGAAGCGCTTGGCGGACGTGAAACAGGGCGAGTTTTTCAAGCCGCTGGAGCAGGATCAGAAGAAGTTCGCTCCCATGATCCTGGATGACTCGGTGGCCGCCTCCATCGCGGTGCACTCGATGGAGCCGGATCACCGGGTCTATGTCTCCCAAGAGGTGTCCATTCTCTCGGAATACCGCTGCTACGTCCATCACGGGGAACCGGCAGCCATCCACTGCTACAAGGGCGACGTCACGATTTTCCCCGATCGCAATGCCATCCTGGACATGATCGAGGCCTACACCTCCGCGCCGGTCGCCT
Organism: uncultured Verrucomicrobiaceae bacterium; assembly: GCA_966696705.1. Lineage (GTDB taxonomy): Bacteria > Verrucomicrobiota > Verrucomicrobiia > Verrucomicrobiales > Akkermansiaceae > Haloferula. Next base: position 12,849 of record CBKZPU010000098.1, read on the forward strand.
ACGGCTTGGATGTCGGCGTCCTGGAATCCGGCGAGACGGTCCTGATCGGGGTGAACGATTTCTGCTGCTTGGGAAACTACGGCATCCGTCCCACTCCGTATGCCTTCGGCATCGCCAGCCGCTGGGAGCAACTCTGGGCCCAATACAGGAACTCGTCATGCACCCCGGCGAAGCGGGAATTACACTGAGTAGCGGATAAAGACGGGAAGCGCCGCCTGACCCACGGCATCGGCCACAGGTGGGCGGCTCGCGGCAGGAATTCCACCGCGTTTCGAGCTCCGTCACCTCTCCGCGCTTGGCGGTCCGGACTCCGGCCATACACTCCGTGCCATGCCGGACGACGAAGCCACCCTGCCCCTCGACGAGCTCATGCGAGCCATCGAGGCAGAGGACCGGAGCGCCGTCCGCGCGCTGGCGGAGGAAATGCACTACGCCGACCTCGCCCAAGCCTACCAGGAGATCGAGGCGGAGAAACACGAACTGTTTCTCAAGACCATCGGCCCCGAAAAGGCGGCCGACATGATCGTCGAGCTGCCCGACTCGATGATCGAGGAGGCACTCGACGCCTTCAGCCCATCCGAACTGAAAGTCCTCTTCCGCGAGCTCTCCGACGACGACCGCGTGGACATCCTCCAGGACGTCGGCGACGAGGCGCGGCTGCGCTTCCTCGGCCTGCTCGGCCCGGAGGACGAGGAGCTGACCCGCTCGCTGCTCAAGTACGAGCACGACACGGCTGGCGGCCGCATGACCACCCGGATCGGCCGGGTTTTCGTCCACCAGACGGTCAAGCAGGCCATCGAAATGCTGCGCCGCGGCCAGGAATCGACCGAGACCCTCAGCCGGATCTTCGTCGTCGATCAAAAGGGCCGCCTGCTTGGCAAGCTGCGCTTCCGCGATCTCGCCTTCAACACCTGGGACACCCCGGTCCGCGACATCATGCGCGAGATCGGCCCGGAGCGCGTGCTCGCCACCGCCGACCAGGAAGAAGCGGCGAACATGCTGCTCAAGTACGACCTCATCGCCCTGCCCGTGGTCGATGAATTCGAGCACCTGCTCGGCATCATCACGCACGACGACGCGATGGAGATCCTCCAGGAGGAAAGCACGGAGGACATCGAAAAGATCGCGGGCATCGGCGGCGAGCAGTCCGAGGAAACCTACCTCAACACCACCATCGTCAGCCAATTCCGCCGCCGCGCCGGCTGGCTGACCGGGCTGGCATTCGTGTCGATCCTGTCCGGCTACGTCATGATGCGGTTCGGCACCATCCTCAGCCAGGTATTCCTGCTTTCACTGTTCCTGCCGATGGTGGTCGCGGCCGGCGGCAATACCGGCGGGCAGGCGTCCACCATGGTCATCCGCGCGATGTCGCTGGGGGAAATCGGGCCCGGCACCGCGTGGGAGGTGGCGTGGAAGGAGCTGCGCACCGGCTTCTTCCTCGGTGCCCTCCTCGGCCTGTGCATGGCGCTCTTCACCGTGCTGCTGTTGCCCTTCTTTCACCTGCCCCTGCCGGCGGGCATGAGCTTGGGAAAAGTCGCCATTGCCGTCGCCGTCGCTCTCACCACCCAGGTGACCTCGGCCACGTTTCTCGGCTCGCTGCTGCCGCTTGGCGCCCGGGCAGCCAAGCTTGACCCGGCGGTCGTTTCCGCCCCGGCCATTGCGGCCATCGTCGATGTCTCGGGAATGGTCATTTATTTCTCGGTCGCCCGCGCGATCCTCGGCCTATGAAGGACCTCAAGGACGGCATCCGCGCCCACGTGCGGCTCGACTGGATGGGGAATGTGCACAAGCGCTTCCGCGGCACCGACGCCGACAAGCGCTACGCCACCGAGGTGGCCGTGCTCAAGGTGCTCGCGGAACGCGGCTGCCCCTATGTGCCGAAGCTGGTGGAAGAATTTCCCGACGAACTCTACTTCGTCTCCACGAGCTGCGGCCAATCGGCCACCTCGATCTCGAAAGAGCGCTCGGACCAGCTCTTCGCCGAATTGGAGCGCGACTACGGCGTCCGCCATCTGGATCCCGAGCCGCGCAACATCACCTACGATCCCCGCGCGGGAAGGTTCTGCATCATCGACTTTGAGTTGGCCGAGATTTTGCCGCCGCCGGAGCCGTCGGGGCCTTGAGGCCGCTTACCGACAGGCCGTAAAACCTCGCGGCTCATCATCGAATAAATGTTAGGAATCTCCTCATGAGGACACTTTGCTTCACTGTTGAGCGGCTTGAGTTTGTCGGCTCAGGGAAGTTCATGATCGCGGGTCGTAATTGCCGAGACCAGTTACGGACAGGCGACCGTCTGCGCGTTCATGACAAGGCTGGCGGTAAGTCAGCCACCGAGTTTTGCATTGATGAGATCACTTGGTATAATCGCGCCGTGGAGACAGTTGAGCATGGCCACACTGCCGGGCTCTTGTTTCCGAACGACCTCGCCGCACACGTCCGATTGGGAGATGAACTTCGGGGTGAAACCAACGCCTAACCATACGCCGCAGCAAACCCAGCGTCGCGTCACGGTTGCAATCCAAGCGTCCCTTCATAGAGGACCGATCCCGATGCCATTGAAACAGCTCGGCTCGAATCTTCGTGAATCGCTAAACGTCCGATGCGAAAGCAAACAATCGAGTCCATGACCCTCCGCAACATCTTCTTGGATCCCCCTAAAGTGCAGGTGTGGCCAGGGTTTCGCTATGGCTTCCTCGTGTTCGTTGGCGCATTGCTCGCGTGGAACGCCTACCTCTTCGGCACGCGTCCTCCCGGCGTTCCCGGCGATCCGTATGGGGGCCTGATCCTTGGCGTGATGCTGCTCCTCAACCACGTGGCCTTTCAGTTCCACCTGCCTCCGCGGGTCGCCCTCGCCGCGCGCATCCTCGCCATCGGTTGGCTCGCGTTCGGCTTGGTCTACATCTGCTATCTGAGTCGCGTTCTCTTTCCCCTTCGCTGAGGACGAGGCGGGGACTGTTCCATGCCTCCAAGATCCCGCCTCCTGAACATGGCGCGCAAATGCGCTTGATCGCTCCCGCCCGGTCCGGGGCATCTTCACGGCGTGGCCTTTGAGCTCCAGTCCTTCCTTGCCGAGTTCGGCGCGCTTGCCGCGGAACGCGGGTTCGCGGCGCTGACGCTGTGCGAGACCGCGGCCGGGCCACTGGTGGTTTGGGAAAAGCCGGGGGATGGCCTTGCGGCCTACCTTTCCGCCGGCATGCACGGCGATGAGCCGGCCGGCCCGCTGGCCGCGCTGGAGCTGCTCAAGCAAGGCGCCTTCGACGACGGTCCGTGGCTGGTCTGCCCGGCGCTCAACCCGACCGGCTTGGCCGCCGGCACGCGCGACAATGCCGAAGGCATCGATCTGAACCGCGATTACTGGAACCGCCGTACTCCGGAAGTGCAGGCCCACGCCGCGTGGCTGGAGTCGGTCCCCTGCCCGCGGATTTTCATCTCGCTGCACGAGGATTGGGAAACCAGCGGCTTCTATTTTTATGAGATCAATCTCGGCGACGACCTGCCGGATCGCGCCGCGGCCATCATCGAGGCGGTCAAGCCGTGGTTCCCGCCGGAGCCGTCCCTGCTGATCGATGGCCACGACATCCGCGAGGCCGGCTGGATCTATCACGCCGCCGAAGCTGACCTGCCGGAGAATTGGCCCGAGGCGATCTTCCTGGCCAAGCTCGGCTGCCCCGTTTCCTTCACCTTCGAAACGCCCAGCGCGAATTGCCTCCAAGACCGCATCGCCGCGCACGTGGCGGCGGCCAAGGCGGCGGCGGCATTTCACGCGACTCTCTGAGATCGACGGCGCGGGCGACGACGCTAGTTTGCCCGTCATGCGATTTCTCCTGCCGTTGCTGTGTTTCCCGGTGGCCCTCTTGGCCGCGCCCACCGACGACTTCATCGCCGCCGCCAAGGCGAAGCACGGCGACGCTGGCGAACGGGCGGCGAAGTTCCTGACCGGGCACATGCCGAAAAAGGACCACGAGACGCTGTCGGCGGAATTCCTCACCTCCAACCTCGACCTCGCCTTCCAAGCCCGCGGCGAGTTCCCGTGGGCGAAGCAGGTGCCGGAGGAGATCTTCCTCAACGACGTGCTGCCCTATGCGGTTTTCGACGAGACGCGAGAGGAGTGGCGGAAGGACTTTTTGGAAAAGGCCCGCCCGCTGGTGAAGGACGCGAAGACCGCCACCGATGCCGTGCAGGCGCTGAACCGCGAGTTCTTCAAGCTCATCAACGTCCACTACCACACCGGCCGCAAGGCGCCGAACCAGAGCCCGTCCGAGTCGGCCAAGATCGGCATGGCGAGCTGCACCGGCCTCTCGATCATCCTCGTGGACGCCTGCCGCGCGGTGGGGATCCCGGCTCGTGCCGTCGGCACCCCGCTGTGGGCGAACAAGCGCGGCAACCATACTTGGGTCGAGGTCTGGGATGGGGGCTGGCACTTCACCGGCGCCGACGAATACGACAAGGACGGTCTCAACCGCGGATGGTTCGTGAACGACGCGGCACAGGCGAAGGAGAAAGAACCGAATTACGCCATCTACTCGACTTCTTGGAAAAAGGACGGCCTAGCCTTTCCCATGGTCTGGGCGGCCGACAGCCAGGAAGTGGCGGCAGTGAATGTGACCTCACGCTACGCGAAGGCTCCGGTGGCCAGCTCCGGGCCGCTGGCGAAGCTCGGCGTGCGGCTCTTCCAAAAGAAGGGCGGCGAGCGCTTGGCCGGCCCGGTGGTGGTGCTGGACGAAAGCGGCAAGAAACTCGGCGAAGCGGAGACCAAGGCCGGCACCACCGATCTCAACGACATGCCGCGCTTCGAGCTGAAGCCCGGCGCGAAGGGTTGGCTGCGATTCACCAAGGATGGCGAGCTGCGTGAGCTGGCCTTCGGTCCCTTGGAGAAGGGTGACCCGACGGTCGATGCGGCTTGGGACGATCTCGCGCCGGTTCCTTGCGCCGTGTCCACCGTGGAGTACTGGCTTTCGTCCTCACGAAAGGCCGAGGATCTGCCGGGTGATTTGAGCAAGACCGATGCCGCGCGCGTCACCCGCCTGCTGGTCGCCGACCGCCTCGCCGCCGCGGCCGAGGAGAGAAAGGACGAGCTGGAAAAGAAGTCGATCACCGTGGGCGACAAGACGCTGCGCTGGATGGAAAAGACCTTCGGCGACGCCCCTGCCGATGGCCGCAGCCTGTGGATCTCCATGCACGGTGGCGGCAATGCCCCGCCAAAGATCAATGACCAGCAGTGGCAAAATCAAATCAACCTCTACGAGCCGGCCGAAGGCATCTACGTCGCGCCGCGCGCGCCGACCGACACGTGGAACCTGTGGCATGAGGGTCACATCGATCCGATGTTCCAGCGGTTGATCGAGGGTCACGTGGCCCTGCGCGGCGTGAATCCTGACAAAATCTACCTGATGGGCTACTCGGCCGGCGGCGATGGCGTCTGGCAGCTCGCGCCGCGGATGGCGGACCGCTTTGCCGCCGCCGCGATGATGGCCGGGCACCCGAACGAGGCGTCGCTGTTAGGCCTGCGCAACCTGCCCTTCGCGATCTTCATGGGCGGCGCGGATGCCGCCTACGACCGCAACAAGATCGCCGCCACCAAGACCGCCGAGCTCGACCAACTCGCGAAGGACGATCCCGGCGGCTACGTTCACATGTCCCGCATCTATGAGGGCCTGCCGCACTGGATGAACCGCAAGGACGCCGAGGCGGTGCCGTGGATGGAAACCTTCACCCGCCAGCCATGGCCGAAGAAGATCGTGTGGCTGCAGGACGACATCACCCACGACCGCTTCTACTGGCTCAAGATCCCGGACGCCGCCGCTGCCAAGGCCGGCCAGAAAATCGTCGCAACCGTGGAAGGCCAGACGATCCGACTCGAGGGCGAGGTCCCTGCAAAGATGGAGCTGCGACTTTCCGACGAGCTGCTGGATCTCGATCAGCCGGTGACCGTCCGCGTGAACGGCAAGCAGGTCCACGACGGAAAGGTTCCCCGCACCGCCACGACGATCCGCACCACGCTTGACGAGCGGCTTGATCCCGCCGCGGCCGCCACTGCGGTGCTGGTGCTGCCCTGACCCTGTAGCAACTCTATTCGAGGACAGCTTGTAGAGGGGTCATACCGGATGGCC
>CBKZPU010000099.1:0-18829 GCA_966696705.1 uncultured Verrucomicrobiaceae bacterium
CGCTGGTGCTCGAAGAACATCCTGCCATGGAAAACGTCGTCATCCGCGGAGTCTCGATTGAGCGCTCCCAAGCCCGCGTCACCATCACCGGCATCCCCGATGTGCCCGGCATGTCCGGCAAGATCCTCGGCGCGCTCGGCGATGCGGAGATCAACATCGACATGATCGTCTCGAACATCGCCAACGACGGTCTCGCCCGCCACTCGTTCACGATGCATTCGAACGACCTCGGCAAGGCCCAGGCCTCGCTCAAGCCGGTGCTCGCCGCGCTGAGCCCGGATGCGAAGATCGAGACCGAGGCCGGCATCGCGAAGCTCTCCGCCGTCGGCATCGGCATGCGCTCCCACTCCGGCGTCGCGGCCACCATGTTCAAGGCGTTGGGGGATGCTGGCATCAACATCGGCATGATCTCCACCTCGGAGATCAAGATCGCCGTGACCGTGGACGAGACCCGCATCGAAGACGCCGCCCGTGCGGTGCACGATGCCTTCCAGCTCGACAAGGAGCCGGTGAAGTAAGACGCGGTCACGCCTCATCCCCCTCAAGGAGCTTCTTCAGCACATCCGCGAAGCGGTTGTAGAAAAAGCCCAGCACCACCAGCGCAACGCCCAGCGCGAGGAAGGCGGCGATGCGGATGAAGGTGCCGAAGTCCCAGACATCGACGGCGAACAATTTCACCAGCGCGACCGCGAGCAGGGCGAAGCCGGCGTGGCGGAGCGCGGAGAGTTTCCGCCACAGCCCGGCGCTGACGAGGCCGAACCCGAGCGCCGTCCACAGGATCGCGACCGGCTTCCAATCGAAGTGCCAGACGACGAGCTGGCTCGACCACAGCGCGAGCAGGGCCGATGCCGCCAGCAGCAAGCCGTGGCGGATGGACCGCTGGAAGGGATTTCCCGCCAAGGCGAGCAGGGGAAGGGTGAAGCATGCTGCGACCGCAATCGCGCCATGGGGAAAAGGAGCCGGCTGCATCGGCTCCCACGGGTAGAGGATGCAGGTGCGAACGAGCAGCCACGCAGCCGCGGTGGCGAGAAAGGCCCAGCTTTCCGGAATCACCACGGACGCCCGGCGCACCGACACGATCGCGAGCAAGATACCGCTGGCGGCCACGACATCGCCCCACGCGTCGGGGGTGAGCTTGTGCCAAGCGATGAGCCAGGAAAAGCCCGCGGCAAAGCGGGCCAAGACGCCCGCCACGGAGTGCAATCGCGCGAGGGCGATCACACCGAGCGCGGCGACGACCGGAACAAACAGCAGGGCCGACGATTCCTTGGTCAATTCAGCCTGAAGCCGCAGGACGGGCGGCAAGAGCAGGACGGCCGCGACTTGGAGAATCGGCGAGACAATGACGAAGCGACCCAGCGCCGCGATGGCCACCGCGGCGGCGGCGATGGCGACGAGTTCGCGGCTCTCATGGAGGTGAAGAACGTCGATCCCCCTGAAAGCCGCCGCACTGACGATGAACGCGGACAGCCAAAGAAAGGCATGGGGAGCTTTCGCGATGTCGTGTGGCGTGACCGCGCGCTCACGATTCAGCCACAGCCGATGTCCGGCCAAGGCGAGCAGTCCCAACAAGACCGGTGACCACCATGGCAGCTCGACCCTCGACGGGATGAGCATCGGCAAGCTGGCGAGGCCGAAGACGAACGCGGCCCAGCCCGCTTCTGGCAAGCGCCGTGCCGGATCGCGCAGCAAGGTGAACGCCGACCACCCGAGGGCCACCGCCCCGCATGCCGGCGCGCGCCATGGGACTTCGAGATGATGCACGCAGAACAGCATGGTCAGCAGGCCGCCGGCGATGAAGACGAGCGTGGTTACGACGCGGCCGGCGTAGGCGAGTTCGCTTCCAGGGAGGAACTTGGTCCCGGGGGCGCAGTGATCGCAACCGGTTCTCAAAGGAAAAGCTGCCGCCACCAGCAGTCCGGCGACCAACGCACGACTCCACAGAGGAACCTCGTGGGAAAGGACGTCCTGCCCCAAGGACGCGGAAACCGCCCCCAGCGCGGCGATCAGGGCAAAGACCAGCTCGCTCTTTCCCGCGAACCGCCGGAAGGCGAATGACAAGGCCAGCGTCTGTCCCGCGAGACCGAGCGCGAGGTGGTAGCCGTCGAGTTTGAGGGCCATCGCCAGCGTCAGCGCGCCCAAGCCTTGGGCGAGATGAGCTCCGCCCGCGGCATCTCGCGAACGGCCCGCAACTCCCAAAGCGAGCAGTACCGCGCCGAACACGGCGGGCACCAACCAGTAGCCTTCAATGCTGCGGTGCTGCTCGACCCACAAGGCGGAGAAGAGCAGGAAAAACGCGATGTTGTTCGCCGAGGCGAAGATCGCCCGCGCCCGGTCCGAAAGGCCGTCGAAGTGCCGTGACACGCCAATCATCCCTGGCAGCGCGAACACCGCCCACACCGGCGGCAGGAACCACAGCGCTGCCGGCTCGTCGGGCCGTCCGCCGTGGCCGCCGGCGATCTGCCACCAGAAGAAGGCGAGGTAGGTGCCGGCCATCGAGGCCATGCCCGGCAAGGCCCAGCCGGGTCGCAGCATGAAGGCGGTGCCCGCCATGGCGAGGACCACATTCGATGCCGCCGACAGCCAGCCGAGCGGTTGGAGGACCGTCGAGTACGACGCGAGCAGCAGCCCCATTGTCGCCGTCACGCGCGACTCGCGGCGCAGGGAAATGCCGACGATCGCGCCAGCCGCCCCGAGCAGCAGGATCCCCGCGGTCACCGGCGATTCGATCACCTGCAAGCGCGGCACGTGGTGGGCGGCGAAGGTACACCAGTAGAAGAACGCCAGCCCGCCCGCCAGGAGCACGTCGCCGAAGCGCCGCAGCGTTTCCCGGGCACCGAGAAAAATGCCGGTTCCGGAGATGAGGAACGATCCGAAATACAAGGCCGCCAAACGGACGCCCGCGGGCAAGTCGCGGATCCAATTCTTGTAGGCGTAGTTTCCCAGCAGCACGAGCCCGGTCACCAGCAGGGCGATGCCGAGCCGCACCAGCCAGATGCGCCCGAAGCGCAATTCGAAGGAGCCTTTTGGAAGTGGTGGCGGGAGAGGAGGCTTTACGGCGGCCGCTGCGGATAACACCGGGGCAATGGATTCCCAATCGCCGCGCGGCGCGGGGATCTCCTCGGTCGCCGCTGGCAATGGCGCGGGAGGTGACGTTTCTTTCGGAACTTCCGGCTGAACGAAAACCGGCTGCGCAGGTGGCATCAATTGCTGCTCGAGCGCGTGAATGGACCGCCGGATTTCGATCATTTCGGCGGCTCGTCCCCGGGCAAGTGCATCCACCCGCTCGTTCAGCCGCTGAAGCTCGCGCCGGTAGCCCTCCCTTTCTTCGTCTGTCACCGTCCGCTTTTACTTCGATGCGTGGCTCTCCAACCATCGAGAAATCAGAGGGAAACATCGCCAAAATCGAAGAAGTCGCGGTCGGCCGGGGATAGGCGAGGCACTTTTTTGTTCGCCCGAACATCTTTTGTTTGACCTCCGCGGACTTCCCTGAGAGAAGTTCGCCCGAACACTCCTGACACCATGGCCAAGACCCTAGAAGACGCATCAGACAAACTCGCAGAAGCCCGCAAACGCAATTTGGATATGGCTATCTCCAGCATCCAGAAGGAGTTCGGCGAGGCCGCCATCATGCGGATGGGCGACGGACACCGCGTGGATGTGGACGTCATCCCGACCGGCAACCTGCTCATCGACCGCGCCCTCGGCGTCGGCGGTTTCCCCCGCGGCCGTATCATCGAAGTGTTCGGCCCGGAATCTTCCGGTAAGACGACCCTCACCCTCACCGCCATTGCCCAAGCCCAGAAGAAGGGCGGGTTGGCCGCCTTCATCGACGTCGAGCACGCCCTCGACCCGCAGTACGCGAAGATGCTCGGCGTGAACCTCGACGACCTGCTCGTTTCCCAGCCGTCGTCCGGTGAAGAAGCCCTCCAAATCTGCGAGGCACTGGTCCGCTCGAATGCCATCGACGTCATCGTCCTCGACTCCGTCGCCGCGCTGGTGACCAAGCAGGAACTCGACGGCGAAATCGGCGACTCCACCGTGGGTGCCCAGGCCCGCCTGATGAGCGCGGCGATGCGCAAGCTGACCGGCTTCATCTCCAAGGCCCGCACCGTCTGCATTTTCACCAACCAGATCCGCGAGAAGATTGGGGTGATGTTCGGCAACCCCGAAACCACCCCCGGCGGCCGTGCGCTGAAATTCTTCGCCTCCGTTCGCGTCGATATCCGCCGCATCGGCCAGATCAAGGCGACCGACGGGACCGTGCAGGGCAGCCGCACCAAGATCAAGGTGGTGAAGAATAAAGTCGCTCCGCCCTTTTCCGAGTGCGAGTTCGACATCATGTACAACGAGGGGATCTCCTCGACCGGCTCGCTGCTCGACCTCGCGCTGGAAATGGACCTGATCCAGAAGCGCGGCTCGTGGTTCGCCTACAATGGCTCGCAGCTCGCCCAAGGGCGCGACGCCGCCAAGGAAGCGCTCAAGAACGACGAGGCGCTCTACACCGAGCTCTCCGAGAAGGTCCGCGAAAAGCTCGATGCGGCGAAGAAGCGCTAAGTCCGCTGCCTCCGGAAAAATCTGCGGATCCGGGTGGGTTCGCGTTCGATGAAGCGGTGGTCCTCCGGGGCCGCCGCTTTTGCCGCACTAAAAAGCAACCAAGAGCCGGTCATTCGTAATGATCAGGTCGTGCGATCTGAGCGGAAGCGGTGGGCAGTTGATTTGTAGTCACCTGGTCACCAGTCGATGAAAAGACCCGGCCGAACGCGCCATCCCCAATTCCCCTCATGACCTCTCCTGCCGCTGATCCCTTGTTCGAGCTCCTGCGCGAACGCTTCGGCCACGATGGCTTTCGTGGCGGTCAGCGTGAGGTGGTGGAGGGACTGCTTGCGGGGCGCTCGATGCTCGCGGTGTTTCCGACCGGGGGAGGGAAGTCGCTGTGCTACCAGCTGCCGGCGCTGTTGTTAGATGGGGTGACGCTGGTGGTCTCGCCGCTGATCGCGCTGATGAAGGACCAGGTGGATGCGTTGCGAGAGAAGGGCGTCGCGGCGGCGCGGCTGGATTCGACGCTGGAGCCGGCGGCCTACGAAGAGGTGATGAAATCGCTTGGCGATGGCTCGCTGAAGATCCTCTACGTCGCTCCCGAGCGGCTGTCGAACGAGGGCTTCCGGGCGCGCTTGCGGAAGCTGAAGATCGCGCTGGTGGCGATTGACGAGGCGCACTGCATCTCCGAGTGGGGTCACAATTTCCGGCCGGACTACCTGAAGCTGGCGAAGCTGTGCCGCGACCTGAAAGTGCCGCGCGTGCTGTGTCTCACCGCGACCGCCACGCCGGCGGTGGCGAAGGACATTCGCAGCGGCTTCCGGATCACGAAGGAGGATCACATTCAGCTCAGCTTCCACCGGCCGAACCTCGACTTGAAGGTCACGCCGCTCTCGGCGGCGGACCGCAAGCAGCATTTGTTAGAGCGCCTGCGATCCAGCGATGGCGCCGCGGTCGTTTATGTCACGCTGCAGCACACCGCGGAGGAGGTGGCCACCTTCCTGCAGAAGAGTGGGCTGGCGGCGCAGGCGTATCACGCGGGCTTGCCGGATGAGTTCCGCGCCGCGGCGCAAGAGGGATTCATGGCCGGAAAGACGCGGGTCATCGTCGCCACGATCGCCTTCGGCATGGGCATCGACAAGGCCGACATCCGCGCGGTCTATCATTACAACCTGCCGAAGAGCCTGGAGAACTACACCCAGGAAACCGGGCGTGCGGGCCGCGATGGACGGCTTTCCACCTGCGAGCTGCTGGCTTGCGGCGACGATCTGGTGACGCTGGAGAACTTCATCCATGGCGACACGCCATCCGAAGCGGCGACCCGCCACTTCGTCGATCACGTGCTGCGCCTCGGGAAGGAATTCGATCTCTCGACCTACGAGCTTTCGACCGTGAACGACATCCGCCCGCTGGTGGTGGAGACGATGCTGACCTACTTGGAATTGGAAGGCGTGATCGAGGCGACGCGGAAGTTCTGGTCGTCCTATCAGGTGCGGCTGCTACGGGATTTCGAGAAGGTTCTGGCTGGCTACGATGCGCGGCGGAAGACGTTTCTCCGGAAGATCTTCGCCGCGGGAAAGGAAGGCCGGAGCTGGCTGACCTTCGAGATCGCCGAGGTCGCCCGGGTGACCGGCGAGGACGGCCAGCGGATCACCGCGGCGCTGCTTTATCTCGAGGAAGCCGGTGACCTCGCGTTGAAGAAGTCGGGGATCCGCCAGGGCTATCGTGTGAAGCAGGACCCCGGCGACCTGCGCGAGTTGGCGGCACGGCTGGACGAGCAGTTCCGCAAACGGGAAGCCGCCGACCTCGCCCGGCTGCGGCAGGTGGTGGAGTTGGCCGAACAACCCGGCTGCCTGACCGGCTTCGTCACGGCACACTTCGGGGAAACCCTCGCCGCGCCGTGTGGTCACTGCGACCGCTGCCGGGGCATCCCGCCGCAGCCGGTGCCGCGGACCAGGGCTCCCGGTCCGGACGAGGACGAACTCCGCGCGATCCACAGCTTGCGGGCGGAGGGCCATGCCGCACTTAAGACACCGCGGCAGCTCGCCCGGTTCTTGTGCGGGATCGGCAGTCCGGCGGTGACGCGGGCGCGGCTGTCGCGGCATGATGCCTTCGGCCTTCTGGAGCGGCTGCCATTCGCGGAGGTTCTGGAGTTGATGGAGCATCTGTGAATGTTTCCCCCCATTCGGGGGATGCCTTCGACTTGTACATGTCCCGGTGAGTCAGGTATTGCCGAACCTACGGGAATTTGCTTAATCTGTCCTTCACGACTCCCGAGTCTAGCAGGCAACCCCCGCTGTCCCCCGCAGCCCTGCCGATGATCACGTCCCTCCGCATGCGGTTCCGTCCGGCTGCGTCCCCTTGCCGGGCCGTCGGCCAGCAGTTTCTTGATCCCGTGGCGTTGACGGCGCGCCGCCTTCGAACGGGCAAGTCCGGCACTTGGCAGAAATCGGGAGCAAGTTTTTCCGAAACTTTGTTAGTCCGGCGGAGTTGATTCGTTGACGGTTCTTCGCACTCCTTCCGTCGAACGCCCAAGACGACATTTCCCGCCACAATATTTGATCGACGGATCGATTTGGTGACGGGAATGTAACCCGCCGCTGTTTGACACCCCGCCCCCCCGCAATGGACGCGTCCCAGAACCGCAGAGAATTCAAGTTCGTGCTACCGCCGCACCTCGGGGAGGTGATCCGGCAGCGCGTGGGCGAGGTCATGGAGGCCGACCGTGGAGCGGAGGACGGCTATCCCGTCTTGTCCGAGTACTACGACACCTCCGAGCGGACTTCTTATTGGCAGAAACAATTCGGCGTGCCGAACCGTCGCCGCGTCCGCAGCCGTGTCTATGGCCGGCGTGACGGGGCGATTCCGGCGAGCGCGTTCATCGAGGTGAAGCACAAGCTCGACGGCGTGACGGTGAAACGCCGGGTGCCGGTGAATCTCGACGAACTGGAACGACTTACCGAAGGCGTCATTCCGGTGCGCCACCAATTCACCTCACCGGCCGACGAACGGGTGCTGGCGGAAATCGCCGACCTGGTCAACGAGCACGGCAGCCGCCCGGTGGTGCAGATCCGCTATCATCGGTTTGCCTACGACAGCGGGCCGGAAGGCACGATCCGCATCACGTTCGATAGCGACCCGCGCTGCCGTTTCCGGCGGGTGCCCTTGACGCCGGACGATCCGGACTTCGAGCTTCCGCTGTTGGAGCCGGGTTCCTCGATCATGGAGGTGAAGACCATCGGCCCGGTGCCGTACTGGTTCCGCAACTTGATCGGCGAGTTCAACCTGGTCCCGCGCGGGTTCAGCAAATACACCGCCGCGTTGGAACTCTACGAATTCAAGAGCCGCCCACCCATTTCATCGGTGCCGCCCGAGCCGCCGCCCACCCGCAGGATTCCGCGCAAGACCGAGGCGCTGGACGAAAAGGGCCGTCGCCGTCCTTCGGCGACCACCACCCTGCGCCGTAGCGTCCCGTCGCCGGAACGCGGCGCGGGCGTCTTCCGCGTTTGGCTCGATCGCCTGCTTTCCAGCCTGCATCTCCAGAAAGTCCGCTAACCTCGACTTCTCCTCCGCCGTTTTCTCCCCAAAACCCAAGATGACCTTTTTCGAAGACCTGCTTAACCTCGGCGGAGGCATTACGCCTGACACCCCACCCCCAAAAGAAGTTGCCTTGGCCATGGTCGTGAGCCTGGCCTTGAACCTCGCGATCGCCACCCTTTACCGCAAGACCTACAAGGGCACCCGCTACTCGCAGGATTATGTCCAGACGCTGATCATGATCGGCGTGGTGACCACCATCCTGATCATGGTGGTGGCGGGCAATGGTGCGATCGCCTTCGGCATGTTCGCCGCGTTCTCGGTGATCCGCTTCCGCCGCACCCTCGGCCAGTCGCGCGACCTCGCCTTCGTGTTCTTCGCCATGGCCATCGGCATGGTGGTCGGTGCACGGCTCTACAGCATGGCGGTGATCATCACGGTCATCGTGGGAGTGGCGGTTTACGTCCTGACCAGGATGGACGCCTTCGCGCCGCGCCGCGCCTCGCACATGCTGACGCTGCGGATGACCAGTGACATGGATTTCGAGGAACTGCTCAAGCCGGTCTTCGACCAGTTTGCCGATCGCGTGCAGTTGGTCAGCGTGTCTTCGGCCCAGGCCGGCATGATGACCGAGCTGCGCTACGGCCTGCAGCTCAAGCTCGGGGCCAGCACTTCGAAGTTGCTGGAAGCCCTGCATCTGGTCTGCGGTAACAACCGCGTGATCCTGACACCCACCGGCAATGAGCTCGACATGTGAGCCGCCGGTGCGATCCCCGCTTTCGTTTTCGATGAAACCCCTGACCACGCTGTTGTTTCTGTCCTGCCTCGCCGGACCGCTCGTCTTTCCTGCTACCCTGCGGGCCGAGGAGCCTGCCGCCGAGTCGGCCAAGCCCGATAAGGACGGCAAAAAGAAGAAGAAAAAAAAGAAGGATAAGGACAAGAAGGAGTCCCCTCCGGAAGGAGTCTCTGCTGGCGCCAAGGACGCGCCGCCGGAGATTGTGGAGAAGCCCGCTTCCAACAACGGCGACTGGTGCCAATGGCTCCAGAACGATCCCGGCCTGCTCTACGAGAACAAGGACAACCCTTGGATCCAGTCCTTCGAGATCGGCGGACGCTTCCACTACCAGATCGCTTCGCTCGAGGGCACCGACATCAACGGGATGGATTTCAACGATACCTACGACGAATATCGTAGGTTGCGCTTCGAGACCCAGACGCGGTTCCTGAAGCACTTCGTGGCGGAGGTGAACGTGAACCTGGTGGATGACAACCGGTTCCGTGACGACCCATTCAATGAACTGGAGTGGGGGTACCACACCTTCGACGAGGCCTCGGTGGAGTTCGATATCGGCGAGGCCTTCGGTGACGGCTGGCTCGACGGCATCAAGCTGAAGTACGGGCGGATGAAGCTGAAGATGTCCGAGGAAGTCCACATGTCCTCGAACGAGATCTACACCATCGAGCGCTCCGGCATCGCCGACAAGCTTGGCGGGAGTGCAAGCCGGCCGACGGGCGTCACGCTGGAGCTCGACAAGGGCGACTGGGACCTGACCGTTGGCATGTTCAGTGCCGAGGATGATTCCGATTTCCTCGCTGGCTGGGGCGAAGGCGAGTACTTCTACGGCAGCCTCGAATGGCGCGCGACGGATGATCTGAAGCTGGTGCTGGACTACAGCCAGAACAACCATGACGGCGGCGACGACGCGCTTGGCTACGGCTGGGCGGCCGCGTTTTCGGCGATCTACAAGAAGAACGACTGGGGCATCATCACCGAGGCGATTTACGGCGACAATGGCGGCGGCATCAGCGCGCCGATCCCGCGCCGGCAGGGCGACTTCCATGCCTTTGTCGTGATGCCGTGGTATTGGATCGTGGAGGACAAGCTCCAGGCGGTGGTTCAGTACCAATATGCCAGCTCACCGGAATCACAGGGCCTGCAATTGCCCGCCCGCTACGTGCGTGGGGAACATGAGAACCCGCTGGTGGACGTGGACAACGGCCGGGGCAATGAGCACCACTTCCTTTACGCCGGCCTCAACTGGCACCTCTGCCCCGACCGCGTGAAGGTCATGGGCGGCTTCTCGCTCGACGATCTGACCACCCGTACGGGCGAGGTGAAGGCCTACACCTGGCAGCTCGCTTTCCGCACGGCCTTCTGACCGGCCGCGGATTGACGACTGCAGCGCGCCCGCCATGGTGGGCGCGCTTTTCTTTTTTCATGAGCCTCTATTTCCCCGACGACCTGACGTCCCGTGAGCGGCTGGATGCCGGCCACGACAAGCCGGCGCGCTTGGCGGTGATCGGCCATCCGGTCGCCCACTCGCTGTCGCCGCGCATGCACCAGCCGGCGCTCGACGAGGCCGGCATCGACGCGCGCTACATCAAGGTGGAAGTCGAGCCGGGACAGGTCGGGGAGGTGTTTGCCCGGATGCGGGCGCTCGGGTTCATAGGCTGCAATGTGACGGTGCCGCACAAGTTCGAGGCGCTGGCCGCCTGTGAGGAGGTCGATGCCGGTGCCGCGGAGATGGGCGTGGTGAACACCGTGCGCTTCGACGCCGACGCGACCCGTGGGTTCAACACCGACGGCTACGGCTTCGAGGAAGCCGTCCGGGAGACGCTTGGCGTGGCATTGCGCGGCGCGGCGGTATTGATTGCCGGCGCTGGCGGCGGGGCAGGGGGCGCGATCGCCGTGCACTGTGCGCGCCAAGGGGTCGCCCGGCTGATGCTGGCGAACCGAAGCGTGGACAAGATCGAGGGGCTGGCGGGCCGCCTTCGCTCGCAGCATGGCGACTTGGAGATTCTCACTGCCGGCTTGGATGATCCTTGCCTCGGAGCGTGGGCGAGGGAGGCCGACCTGATCGTCAACACCTCGTCGCTGGGGTTGAAAGAGGGCGATCCCTCTCCGCTTCCCGCCGATTGTTTCACCTCGCGGCAGGCGGCCTACGACACGATCTACCGGCAGGGAACCGCCTTCCAAAAGGCCGCAGCCGAGGCCGGGGCCAAGGTCGGCACCGGCCGGGAGATGTTGCTCCATCAAGGCGTGAGGGCCTTCCAGATCTGGTTTCCCGGCAGCGATCCGGTGGCGGCGATGCGGCGGGGGCTGGCTTCGAGCTGAGGACTACCTCGCCAGCGGCTGCTCCATCCAGTGGGTGGCCACCAATTCGGTGATCTGGAACACGCGCTCCTCTTCGCCCTCGCGGGTGACCCGGACATGCAGGCGGATCATTTCGTCGGGATCGTACTTCACCACCGCACTGCCGAAGGGTCCGAGGTCCTTGGCGCGGGAAGCGAAGGCTTCCTCGATGGCGCGGCCCATCTCGGAGGCGCGCGGGACCCGGATCTCCGGCGAGGGAGAAACCGCTTCGCCGGGATGGCCGGGGCGCGGAGCATAGAGCACGAGTCCGATGAATTCGGGATCGCGACCGCTGGCCCCGATGCGCTCGCGGGCAAGCAGACGGAACTCGCCCTCCTCCTTGCCCTTGCCGGACAGGAACAACGGCCACGGCCCGCTGCCGGCGCGAGTGAAGGCGTGCCAATCGACCTTCCACTCTCCCGCTTCTTCAAAGAAGACCGCCTCGACCTGCTTGCCGTCGTCTTGCTTCGCCACCATCTCGATGGCGCGACCGGCCGGGGTGTGGATGACCTGGTAGAAAAGCGGTGAAATCGCGCCTTCGACGGGGAAGATCGGATTGAACTGAAGCGCTCGCGCCATTTCCGGGAGGATCTTGTCCGCGCGCAAAACATGGGGAGACTGACCGCCGATATTGGCTGCCGAGAGAAGCTGCTCCAGCCGCTCTCCGCAGCCTTGGAGTTCGTCCTGGAGCAGGCGCGAGTCCTCCATGGCTTGGCCGCCGATGGTGTTTGCATCCGCCACCGAAGTGGCCTCGCTGGCGTCGGGTGACCGCTTCTTCAGCCACACCGCGGCGGCCCCGAGCACCACGCCCCAGACGATCACGAAGATCGCCAGCGCACGCGCCTTGCTCCGGCCGTGGCGGTGGCGCTTTGACCGGCCCGGCCGCTCTTTCGGCTTGCGGACCTTGCGGCGGATGCGGACCGGCGCGGGAGTTTCGGCCGTCTCATCGCCAGCCACCGGATCCCCACCGCATTCGGGGCAGGGGCCACGCCGGTCGGCATCCGCCGCCGCGCGGAAGAGCGCGCCGCAGCGGGAGCAATGGAACCAAGCACCGGGAATGTCGCTCACGGCCCTTGGTTACGGACTGACCCAGCCCTTGTGAAGCATCTCCGTGATTTCAAACAAGTTCACGCCTTCGCGCAGCGGACCGGAAATTCGCAAAGTCGCGGGGATTGACGCGATCTTCTCAAGCAGGACCGAGCTTTCGTTGAACTCCGCCTCTAGCAATTCCGCGGTCGGCGAGGACCTCCGGACAAAGGCCCACACGAATTCCGCACCCGCCGCATCGAGCAGTTGATATGACCGATAGTCGGACTCCGGGAATTCCGGGGTGTAAAAGGCGCCCGGTTGGACCACCACCCGGACCTTGGCCGCCGTCACTACCGTTTTCGAAGCCCGTAGTTCCGAGAGCTGGGCCTCGCCAATGCCTTGGCTGGCTTCCCAGTCGATCTTCAGGTGCCCGCTTTCACGGACGAAAACCATTTCAAAGGGGGTAAAGTCCGCCGTCCTGCCTTTCAGAATGAGAGCCGGGCGCACTTCACTGTCGGAAATCAGGGTTTCCACCCGCTGGCCTTGGGAAAGAGCGCCCATCGGCCGCCACAGGGCTTTCAGGCGCTCCTTGACCCGCGTGGCATCCCTCACCAGCGGCAGAACTTCGTCGAGGGATGTGGCCGCCGCGTATTGGTCCAACAGCGCTTCCGCCTCGCGGGTCAGCGTGGCCGCGTGCTCCAGAAAATAGGCGTTCTCCTCACCGAAGGATTCCTGCGGAGCGAACACCATGGCGGGCTCCGGCTCTTGGGCTTGCTTCGACCTGACCGCCATGACTCCTGCCACGGCGGCGACCGCGAGCGTGCACGTGCCCGCCGCCATCCACACCGTCCAAGCCGTCAGGCTCCGTCGCTTGCGCCGGCGTCGCGGCACGTAAGGCGCGGCCGGTCCCACTTCGTTGATGACCTCGCTTATCGGACGAGCGCGCAAGGGTTCCGATGAAGCCTCCGCTTCCAATCGGGGTACCGGCGCAACCGACGGGGGCTCAGGCTCGGGATTCGTTTGCCCGGCTCCGATCTGTAGCCCGATCTCCAAGCCCTTGCCATCCTCTGGCGCGGGAGCTTGCCGTGCCCCGCCGATCACACGGACTTCGAATCCCGCGCGCAGCCCGTCACCCTCGTCGTGTGTTTCGTTTCTCTTGTACGGCAGCATGCGCTCGGCGGGAAAGTGTCAACGCCCCCCTGTCTCCGCAAGCTTTTGGCGGATCGCAAGGACGGCGGGCCTTGGCTCACGGCTTCTGATAAACCGCGCGGCCGGTGGAGAGCTTGTAGAATTGCCCCGCTTTCAAATTCGCATCGGCGTCCGCGGCACCGTGGCCGGAATAGACCGGCAGCTCGGCCTTCAGTCTCCCAAAATCGGCCGATCCGTCTTTTGCAATGCCCGCGGTTCGCGTTCCCGGCGAGCTGGCGCTGGCGTCCTCGAACACCGCGAAGACATCGCCGGTGTGGGCGCTTGTGGCCGATACCGCCAGCGGCGGCATGCCGGTCCGGTCTCCGGCGAAGAATTCAGCGCCCGCGCTTGCACCCCGCCAAGATTGCGGCAAGCCGGCGCCCCAGCCATACTCCGAATTGTTCCACAGCAGCTTGCCTCCACTGCCGATGACGGCGAAACAACGGTTCAAAGGGCCGCTGTGCAGCCCGATCGTTTCCACATCGTCGAGCTTCGAGACTCCGAACATGGGCCGGTAGTTCACGCCGCTGTTCACGCTCGACCACAAGTCCAGCATCATGCGGGGACCGGCTTCGCCGACGATCCCGAGGGCGTTGCGCCGATAGCGCGTGCCGTACTCGAAGTCCGCCCGGGCAGACATCCCGCCGTTGTCCTTGGACGGCTTCAGCGCGGCGGACAGGACGTCCATCACGATCTGGGCCTGATACGTATTTCCCATCGCGGTCAGGTGGACGTCTCCCTCGTGGGTCATTCCCAGATCGATCATCGTGCCGATGTCGGGGAACATGCTGCGCGCGTTGATGAACAACTGACCCTTCGCCAATGCGAAGTCCCGTAGGGCAATATCTTCGGTGACCAGTTCGTTTCCCGCGGCATTCGGAGGATAGAAGGTGGGGTTCATCGGATGGCGTGACACCATCACCCAGTCCATGGGCCAAGCTTGTTGAACCTTGTTGTAAAACTCCTCGAACTCCGCCGGCATCCATCGGTCCAGCGCCTTGTAGGTGCAGAAGTCGGGCTGGATATCGTGCAAGATGGTGTCCCAAACCTGCTGGGGCGTCAGGCGGCCATTGAACACTTCGATGCCCCCCACGGCGAGGTCATGCACCGCGCATCCGCCTCGATTGGCCGCTGCATTGTCGCGGATGTCGGAGAGAACGAATCCCAACACCCGGGCGGTGCCCGACACCCATTTCGCCCTCACGCGCCGCCGCTCGGTCAGTCCGAAGTCATAACTGAAGACTCCCGCGCCGACACCTTCCGCGGAGAGGGTCGAGATCGCTCCGGCACCCGGCACGGTGAGCCACGCGCCGCCATTCGTGCTGGTCTCCAAGGCGAAGGTCCCTCCATCCGGTGCCGTGGAGTAGAAGACCTTGATCCGGTAGGCCTCCATCTCCGGAGGAAATTGCACCGTTTGTTCCGCACCATCGAGCCGCCAGGCGATGCCGTTCGGCGACAGCTCGAAGCGCTCATATTCCGGTGCGGCTCCGCCACTCGCCACGTGGGTCGGTCCGAAACCGAGTTCGCGGACCGGCGCAACTTGCGAATCGAGGACCGCTCCCAAGTCCACCACGTAGGAGTCGCCCAATTGCAGGCAGCTCAGGCGAAACGCCCGCGCCCCGCCGCTCAGCCGGTTGGCGAGAATGCGCGATTGAGTCCGGGGCAGCACCGGCGGCGAAGCGATGTCCTGTGGAGCGACGGACGCCCCGCCCGATGCGGGAGGCCCTGATTGGCCGTTCCAGGATGAGATTCCGTAAGGGCCGTAAGGGCCATAGGGGGCCGCATTCTCCGCGGAGGCATCGTCCAGCAGCCGGAAGTAGGCATGGGTTAGTCCACGGTTCGAGAGCACCGCGGACATCCGTCCGCCGGTTCCCCGGAATGCGTAACCCTCCCGGTCCCAGTGCTCGAGGTCGCCTGAAATTTCGAACTGATAGATCTTTGTCGAGGCGGTGGCGAACGCGAGCTTGGCCGCCGATCCGGTTTTTTCGAGGATCTCGAGATTGGGCCCGACCGTCACGTCCTGGGCCGCGAGCGCGCCGGCCATGCCAAGCCAGGCGATCATCAGGAATGCACGAAGCAGCATGTGATAGGGGATAGGTGATAGGTGGAAACGAGCGGCCCCGGGCCGCGAATGTTGCCTGCAGACTCCGCAGGGCGACCGGGAACGCAAGGATTCGTTGCCGGTCGGGGAGTGCCGGGGATTCCCCGTGGCATGGTCGTGAATGCCGTGTTAGAGAGTGCCTCCATGACCCCGCCCGACTGCCCCCAACTGCCGCAACCGACCGCGGAGCACAAGATCAGCCCGGAGGCGATTCGCGAGGAAGAGCGCTTCGAGCTCGAGATTCCCGAACGCGGCTTCCTTGCCGGCCCGCGCTCCCGCTTTCACGATCTGGGCACCATCTTCCGCGTCGGCGCGGATTTCGTGAATGCGTTTCGCACCCTCCACTTCGTCGGACCGGCGGTGACCATCTTCGGGTCGGCCCGCACCGAGCCGGGCACCACCTATTATGAAATGGCCCGCAAGATGGGTGCGGCCATCGCCAACCTCGGTTTCACGGTCATCACCGGCGGCGGTCCCGGCATCATGGAGGCGGGAAATCGCGGCGCCCACGAAGCCGGCGGCCGATCCATCGGCGTGAATATCGAGCTTCCATTCGAACAGCACCTCAATCCCTACGTCGATCGCTCGGTGACGATGCGCTACTTCTTCACGCGCAAGACCATCCTGATCAAATACTCGTACGCCTTCGTGGTCCTTCCCGGCGGTGCCGGCACGCTCGACGAAATGTTCGAGACGATGACCCTGATCCAGACCGGCAAGATCCGCAATTTCCCGCTCATTCTCATGGGAAAAGACTACTGGCAGCCGCTGATGGACTTCGTCTATTACATGGCCGAAGCGGGTACGATCAGTCCCGCCGATCCCGAGCTCATCTTTTTCACCGACGATGTGACCGACGCCGTCGCCCATCTCCAGCGTCACGCCGTCCGCCAATTCGGTCTGCGCCGCCAGAAGCTGCCGAAGCCGAGCGTGTTCTTCGGCGAAAAGTCGAGCGTCAGATCCGCGGGCTGACCCCCTTGAAGCTTCACAGCATGAGCGGTGAAAGCTCGGCCAGCCTCCCGGCCAAGTCCGCCCCCGCCGGCGTGGCGGGGATCGCGTCCAGACTGCCGAGCTTCCAGCGAAAGACCGCATTGTAGCCGTCCCACTCGCCCGCGGCACCGGTGTCCCGCATCCAGCGCAGCGCCCGCGTGTTTTCCGGCATGACGTAACCCGTCAGCGTCTCGATCCCATGGCGGAAGGCCACCAGCCAGAGGATGGCGAGCAGCAGGGTTCCGACCCCGCGTCCTTGATCCGCATCCATCACCGTGGCCGCGAATTCCGCGTCGAGCGGATCCTTTTCCGAGCGCCAGAAGCTCGCCGCCCCGAGACCGGGAAAGCCCTCGCGCGCCGGATCGAAGACCGTCCAGACCGCATGCTCCGGCAGCTCGCCCGTGAGCAGCCGGTCCAGCATCGCGTCGCCGATGACCTCGCCCTGCCGCACCCAGAACCGCTGGTAGCGCGCCTCCGGTGACAACAGCCGGTAACCTTCGGCCACATAGTGGCGATCGGCCGAGGTCGCCGGACGCGCCACCACCGGCGTGCCGTCCCGCAAGTGCAGGTCGAGTCGCTCTGGAATCATAGCCGCCATCCAAGCGCAGGATGGGCCACGGCACCACCCGCGAGTTTCGGGATGGTAGCTGGTGGATCGCGGATGGTAGATGGCCTCACTGCCGCCCGCGTTTGGCCGTTTGCCCATGACCCTCGAAATTTGCGTCGATTCCCTCGACTCCATCCTCGCCTGCACCGAAGCGGGCGCCGACCGTATCGAACTCTGCGCCTCCCTCACCGAGGGCGGCCTCACTCCCAGTGCTGGCATGATCGTTCAGGCACGGGCGCTGTTTCCCGGCGAGATCGCGATGATGATCCGCCCGCGTGGCGGTGACTTCGTCTATCGACCGGAGGAAATCGCCGCGATGTGCGCCGACATCGACCTCGCCCGCGACCTCGGGGCCGATGCCGTCGTCTTCGGCTGCCTCGCTCCCGATGGCTCGCTCGATCTCGTCGCGATCGAAACATTGCTCGATGCCTGCGACGGCTTCCCCGCGGTCTTCCATCGTGCGTTCGATGTCTGCGCCGACCTGCCCGCCGCGCTCGAAACCTTGGCCGAATTCGGCTTCGAGCGCATTCTCACCAGCGGTGGCGCGCCCTCCGTGATGGAGGCGCTCGATCCCATCGCCGCGCTCGTCCAGCAAGCCGGTGATCGGATCGACATCCTGCCCGGAGGCGGCATCAAGCCGGAGCAGGTCGCGGAAATCGTCCGCCGCACCGGCGTGAATCAAGTCCACCTCTCCGCCCGCTCCATGCAGGACAGCCCGATGACCTTTCGCCGCCCCGACATGCCGATGGGCGCGATGACCGTCCCGAGCGAATACGAACGCCGCGTCGCCGATGCCGCGCTCATTGCCGCGGCGCGACCGGCACTCGGTTGATACGCGGCTTCAGTGGATCCCCAATTCGCGGGCACCGACACTCTCGGTGCCGAACTTTTCCTTCAGCTCTTCCCTCCGCCGGGCATTCATTTCTGCCAGACGCGCCAGATGTTTTTCGCCGCGCCGCTGCCGCCAGCTCTCCAGCCGGCGTAGCCCGAAGGTCATCGCCGCGATCCCCGCGAGAACGACCGACCACGCGACGACCCGTGGCAACCACCCGTCCGGCAGCGCCCCCGAGCAACATGCGGTTAGGAGCAGCGCCTGCAGCGCGGCCACTTGGCCCCAGTGCTTCCCTTCCACCGCTTCCGACCGCACGAAAATCATTCCCGCCCAGAACAGCAAGATCACCTGCGGCAGGATCGCGCTGACCCAGGTGAGATGTTCGTAGATCGGCTCGCTCGCCGGGAAGCCGAAGGTCCCGCCGGCCGTCATCGTGCCGGCCCACAAGCCCAGCGCACCCATTGCCAGCCCCGTCAGGATCGCCAGCCCGAAAAGCCCTGCTTTCCCCAGGACCCAGCCGAAGGCGTCCACGAAGATATCGATGATGCCGCTTTTCATCACCCCATACGTTGCGGGAGAACCGGCGGGAAAGCAAGGATGTCGGAGGGGTTGATTCGCTTCCCCCGCCGCGCTTGAGTCCCCGCGTGTCCGACGCCCTGATCGCCGCTTCCCGCACGCTCGCCGACCGCCTGCGCCCGCTGACCTTTTCCACCGCCAGCCACGTTTATCTGCCGCTCGATTACGCCCGCGAGCCGCACGAGCTTTACCTGAAGCGCTTCGGTTCGGGGAAAAAGCGGGTCGTCTTCCTTGGCATGAATCCCGGGCCCTTCGGCATGGCCCAGACCGGCGTGCCCTTTGGCGAGATCCCCGCGG
>CBKZPU010000100.1:0-18699 GCA_966696705.1 uncultured Verrucomicrobiaceae bacterium
CCTTTCCTCCGGACGTGTCGCCGGAATCCC
This sequence comes from uncultured Verrucomicrobiaceae bacterium, assembly GCA_966696705.1. Lineage (GTDB taxonomy): Bacteria > Verrucomicrobiota > Verrucomicrobiia > Verrucomicrobiales > Akkermansiaceae > Haloferula. The sequence continues at coordinate 31 of CBKZPU010000100.1, forward strand.
GACAGGACTTCGCTTTCGCCTTCTTGAGCATCTTGTTCGAAGGCGCGCCGTTCATCTTGCTCGGCACGCTGATCAGCGGCTTCATCGACATCTATTTGCCGGCCGGCACCATGGACCGGCTGCTGCCGCGGCGGAAATTCCCCGCGATCCTGGTGGCGGGTCTGTTAGGCGGGATCCTGCCGGTCTGTGAATGCGCGGTGGTCCCGGTGATCCGGCGGCTGGTGAAGAAGGGCCTGCCAGTGTCCTGCGCGCTGACGTACATGCTCGCCGCGCCGATCGTGAATCCGATTACCGCGCTCAGCACGTGGAAGGCGTTCAAGGGGCCGGAGATTCCGTTTGGCGAAGGGGTTACCTACTCAGCCAGTCTGGTGATGACCCTTTCGCGCTTGGGCCTCGGATTCTTGGTGGCGGTCGCCGTTGGCGTGGTCGTCTCGCGCATCCCGATGAGGAAGCTGCTTCGCCAGCGCTTGGTGGAAAGCATCGAGAAGGACGATCACCACGCCCACGGCCATGCGCACGATCACGACCACAAGTGCTGCGGCCATGATCACCACCATCATCACCACGAAAAGGACGACAATCGCCTGATCGCGGCGTTCCGCTCGGCGATGCGCGACTTCGTGGATGTCGGCGTTTACTTCACCATCGGCGTTGCGATCACCGCGCTCTTCAACACCGGCATCGCGCCCGGCGCCGAGTGGCTCGACAGCCTGGCGAAGAACAATCTCGCCGCGCCCGCCGCGCTGATGGCCTTGGCCTTCGTGCTCAGCCTCTGCAGCACCTCGGACGCGTTCATCGCCGCCACCTTGGACAAATTCACCTACGGCGCGAAACTTGCCTTCCTGGTCTTCGGGCCGATGCTTGATGTGAAGCTGCTCTTCCTTTACCAGACGGTGCTGAAAAAGCGCTTCATCCTGTGGCTGGCGCTGGGCCTCTTCGTCGCGATCGGCGCGGCGGCCATCGCTTGGCAAGCCGCCATCTTCACGCTCGCCAATCCGTGAATCCGAAACTCCAGCGCGTGCTCTTCTCGCTCGCCCTGCTCGCTTGGGCGGGAGTGCTGATCTACTTCTACGCCACCGGCCGGATTGTGAAGTACCTCGCGCCGGACTTCCGGCCGCTGGTGCTGGGTGGCGGACTCGGCCTCGCGGTGGTCGGGTTCTTCAACCTGCTGACCGCCACGCAAGAAGCCTCGTGTGGCCACGATCACGGACCGGACGACGTGCACGACCACGAGAGCCTCGACGTCCACCCGCTGGCGGCCTTCCTGATCCTGCTGGTGCCACTCGGTGTCGGTGTGGCGTGGACGAAGGACGCCTTCTCGCTCGGCTCGCTCACGCGCAAGGGCCTGATGGACACCCCGGCCGATGCCAGCTCGCTGATCCTCGGAGGGACGCTGCCAAAGCTGACCAAGGAGCTGATCGAAAAGCAGCACCCGAAGAACGCGGACGGCTACCACACCTTCGGCCTCATGGAGCTGTTCTTCAGCGCCGGCGACCCCGAGATGCGCGACTTGGTGGGAGGCATGCAGGTCGAAACCGAGGGCCGCGTGGTCAAGGACGCCGATGCCGCCGTGCCGAGCCAGCGCCGGCTCTATCGCCTCTTCATCACCTGCTGCGCAGCGGACAGCCGCGCCATCCCGATCATCGTCCGTTTCAAGGGCGAGGTTCCGCAGGTGGAGGACAACGCGTGGATGAAGCTGAGCGGCACCATGCGTTACCCGGATGAAGGCGAGGGATTCATTCCCGTGCTGGAAGTCGATCACGCGGCCGAAGCGCCGCCGCCGCCGGAGGAGTCGTTCATGCGGTCGAATTTCTAACGAAACAACAGCCTCAAGCTGTTCAGGACCACCACCACTGTTGAGCCCTCGTGACCAAGCACGCCGATGGGCAGCGGAATCCACGAGCCGAGGGCGGCGAGCGCAAGCACCACGACCACGCCGAGCGAGATCGCGAGATTCTGCCGGATGATCTTGCGGCAACGGCGGCTGAGGTGCAGGGCATCGACGATCCGCTCTAGCCGGTCCTGGGTGAGCACCACGTCGGCCTGCTCCAGCACGGCATCGCTACCGCGGAGACCCATGCCGATGGAGATGTCGGCGGCGGCCAGGCTCGGGGCATCGTTCACCCCGTCGCCAGCCATCGCGACGATCTCGCCCTCTTCCCGCCAGGCCTTGATCGCGGCCACCTTGTCCTCGGGATGAAGCCCGGCGCGATAGTCGGACAAACCGAGTTCGTCCGCCACTAGCCGCGCCGATTCTTCGCGGTCGCCCGTCAGCATGGTCACTCGAATGCCCTCGTCGGCGAGCTGCTTTACCAGCGGCGCGGCCTCGCTGCGTGGCGCATCGCGCAGGAGCAATCGCCCTTTCAACTCGCCTGCCTTCACCAGCACTTCGGTCAAGCCCGGCGCGGGATCGGGCAGCGTGGAAAGCCAAGGATCACCCGCAAACATCGAGCGCCGTCCCTGGCTCGCCAGTGCGCCGTCCACGATGGCCCGCAGTCCTTGGCCTGCCAGCGATTCGAACTCCGTCGTTCGTTTTTGCTCGATCACCCCGCGGCGCCGGCTTTCCTTCACGATCGCCCGCGAAAGCGGATGCGTGGAGTTCTCCGACAATGCCGCCGCGATCGCCAGCAGCTCGACTTCCTTGCCTGACGGCTGTGTCTCGCATTCTAACAATTCCAGCTCGCCCTTGGTCAGCGTGCCGGTCTTGTCCACGGCGAGCCGCTGGATGGTGGCCAGGTTTTCCACCGCCACGCCGCCGCGGAACAGGATGCCGCGCCGCGCCCCGGCGGCGATGCCGGCGAGTACCGCGCTGGGGATGGAAATCACCAGCGCGCACGGCGAGCAGACCACCAGCAGCGTCATCGCCCGGTAGAAGGCGGACTTGTTGTCATGGTCGGTGAACGCCGGCACTCCCGCGCCGAAGTGCCACCACAGGAACATGGCCAGCGAGAAGCTGAGGATACCTACGGTGTACCTCGTACCAAAGCGGTCGGTGAACCGTTGCGACGGTGCCTTGCTCGCCTGCGCCTCGCGGATCAGGCGGATGATGCGGTCGTGCGCGCTGTCCCCCGGTGGCCGGATGATCTCGGCCTCCAGCACGCCCCAGGTGTTGAGCGTGCCGCCGAAGACGGTATCACCGGGGACCTTGTCCGCGGGCACCGACTCACCGGTGAGGGTCGATTCATCGGCGGCGCTCTCGCCTTTCGTCACCCTCCCGTCGGCGGGGAATTGCTCGCCGGGCAACACGCGGATCGTGACGCCGGTATTCAACGCGGCGACCGGCACCTCCCGGGTGCCGCCGTTTTCCACGAGCAGCGCCCGTTTCGGCGCCTCGTGGAAGAGGCTGCGGATCTCGCGCTCGGTGCGCGCCATCGCCATCGCCTCCAAGGCACCGCTCAGCGAAAACAGGAACAGCAGCGCCGCGCCCTCCCACCACGCGCCGATCAGCGCCGCGCCGACCGCCACGGCGAGCATCAGGAAATGGATGTCCAGGCTCAGCCGGCGGAGCTTGCCATAGGTCTCGATGGCCGCCTGCCAGCCGCCGGCGAGGTAGGCCACGGCATAAAGCCCGGTCGCCACGTTCGGCGGAGTACCCAATCGCTCCGCGAGGAGCCCGGCCAAAGTCGCCAGCCCGCACACCGCAGCCGACGCGATCAGCCACGGCCAGCCTTCTCTTTCCCCCTCGTTCATGATTGCAGCATGCATGACGATGCCACTTCTCCGCAAGGCATCGCTTGTCGAGCGTGCCGCGCGGATTGCTTCAGCTCGGATCTTGTCCGCGCAACCGGTACGTGATAAGTGGTTCCGGTCGCCCATGTCTCTTCGTTCGGTCATCCGGATCGCAGCCGCCGCATTGCTTGCGGTGACCGCCACCGCGTGCCGGAATCCCGAGCGCGAGGCCCTGCGGGAGCTGGAAAAACTCGGCGTCGAGGCCTCCGGCGCGGCGCTCCTTGCGGCGGTGCAGGATGGCGACACCGGGCTCGCCCGCCTGCTCCTCCAAGCGCAAGTTTATCCGGGCCAGCGCGATGCCGCTGGAAATTCGCCGCTCCACCTCGCCATCGACCGCGGCTATTCGGCCATCGCCTGGGAGTTGATCGAAAACGGCGCCGATCTCGCCGCCGCGAATCCCTCGGGAGTCACTCCCGTTTCGCTTTCCGTCGCGAAGGGCGAGACCGCCATGACCGACCGCCTGCTCGATGCCGGAGCCCCACCCGATGGCCTCACGCCGGATGGCGACAAGGTGCTGCCGTGGGCGATCCGCAATGGCCGGCTTGCCTTCGTCCGCCGTCTCATGGAAGGCGGCGCCGATCCCCACCAGAAGGACGCCGCCGGCAATCCGCTGCTTCACGTGGCGATCGAGGCCGGTCGCCGCGACCTTATGAAAGAGCTGCTCGAGCTCGGTGCCGATGCCGCCGCAGTCAATGCCGCCCACGAGTCGTCGCTGGTCGCGGCCCTGCGGAAAGATTGGCGGGACCTCGCCGTGCCGCTGGTCAAGGCCGGCTCCGATCCAAACCTGCCCGACCGTTCCGGCCGCACGCCGTTGGAGACGGCCATCGATTCGCGCGATCTGGATCTCGCGAGAACCCTCGCCGCGGTGGGTGCGCGCCCGCTCGACGGCTCGTGGGGAAACGCGCTTTGGAAAGCCTACGAGCGCCGCGAGCTCGATGCCTGCCGGCTGCTGCTTTCGCTCGGCGTTTCGCCGGAGACCAGGAATGCCCGCGGCCACCGGCCCCTTCAGGCCGCGCTCGCCGACGACCGGGTGGACTTTCTCCACCTGTTCCTCTGCTACGGCGCGGATGGCCGGGCGCTCTACTACGAGGCTTGCCGTAGAAAGCGCGATTACCATGCCGCGGTGATTGCGGCGCATGGCGGCCAGCCGCGCGCATTGCCCGCACCGTTTCTCGACACGCCCCTCGGGCTCGCGATCCGCCAAGGCGACTCGCGCACCGCGATGCGCCTGCTCGACCACGGCGCGCGGCCGGACCAGCCGGTCGCCGAAGGCCAGGCACCGCTGCACCTTGCCATCGTCCTGCGCCGCCCCGGCATCGTGAAGGAACTGCTCAAGCGTGGCATCGACCCGAACGTGCCGCTTTCGGCCAAGGTTTCCGACTCGTTCCTCAAGTTGGTTCGCGGTGGCACGCTGCGCTGGCTGCTCAAGAACGACACCAACGTCACGCCCATCATGCTCGCCGCCGACAGCGGCTGCGTCGATACCGCGCGCGCCCTGCTCGCCGCCGGGGCGCGCACCAGCGTCTGGACCAAGCGCAACCACATGTGGCCGATCAACATCGCGGCGCGGAAGAGCGATGTGAAGATGATGCGCGTGCTGCTCGGCAAGGACCCCGTGGTCGAGCAACGCCGCATCATCGTGGATCTCTCCGACCAACGCGCGGTCGTGTACGATTCATCCGGCCTTGAGCTGTTCAAGACCGCCATCTCCACCGGCCGCAAGGGCTTCGCCACGCCCACCGGCACCTACGCGATCACCAACAAGTACCGCACTTGGACCTCCACGCTTTACGACGCGAGCATGCCCTGCTTCCAGCGGCTTAGCTGCGGCGACTTCGGCTTCCACCAAGGCGTCGTGCCTGGCTACCCGGCATCCCATGGCTGCATCCGCGTGCCCGCGGGCAATGCCCAGAAGTTCTACGCCCTGACCGAACTCGGCGACCGGGTGGAAATCCAGCCGTGAGACAAATCCATCCCTTCCCAGCGCGCGGCGCGATCTGCTAGATGAGGCGGAGATGGCGGCAGAAACGAGTCGATTCATCGCCTTGGCCACCCGGGCGGTTGCTGAGGCGGACCGCGAGGCGGCCGGGCATGAACTCGCGGCAAGGATTGCCCATGCGGGTGGGGAGGGCGAAGTGGAGCGGGCCCCCGCGCGGCTGGCATCCTCCAAGCCGGCTCCGGCGTGGCGCCTGCCGGTCTTGGCCTGCTTGACCTTGGCAGGCCTGGCCGCGGCGCTTGCCTTCCTGATCCCGTCCCACTGGAGGGAAGGGCAGGTACTGGCACCGATTCATCATCAGGGCTTCAACGCAAAGTATTACGAGCGCTTGCTGGCGGCGTTGGGACCGGCGGGAAATGACATACCACTGCGGACCATTTATTACGCCGGCCAGGCGGCTTGGGGCCGCGAGGTCGAAGCCTTGTTGGAGGAGGCTCCGGACAATCCCGCTTACTACCGTTTTTACGCGCGGTGGTTCAGCTACTTGCACCCCAAGGAAGTCTTGCCTGGCGACTACGGGCAACGCTGGCAGGCCTTGGATCCCGACAACGCTTTATGGGGCATCTGCGCTGCCAATGCGCTCGCGGAGAAATCCATTACTACCGCTCGCGGCGGCGTTCACACGGTCACCGACGAACCGCGCTTCCAGCAGGCGCTCGATTACTTCAGCGATGCGGCTTCGCGTGACTACTGCCGGGCAAGAGCAGCCGTCGTCCAAGACCGTCAGTTGCGGTCGTTCCGGAGGGAGGATACGCTGGAGAGCGTTTACCTCGAGCAGTACTTGCTTCAGATCGCGGGCAATGACCCGGTGGTGCTCTACAGCATCCTTCGCGCGGTGGAGGTCCAAGCCGATCGCTTGGCGACTGCTGGCGATAGGGAAGGATTGGAGCGGCTGATGAAGGACCAGCGAAAGGTCGTTACGATGATTCTGGACGATCCGTCCAACGGGTACATGTCACTCGCCTTGATGAGGGGCTCGGCACCCCGGTTGGCCGCCAAATGTCGCGGGCTTGGCCTGACGGAGGAAGCGGAGTGGCTGGAGCGGCTTCACGATACGGACAACAACTTGCGTGCGGCGGCGAAGATGGCGCGGTCATCGTCCGGCCTGGGGCGCCTCTCAAGCAGTTTTGCCCGTCCTTGGCTCAACGACTATGCTCCTGACTTCACCACGGAGGACACCAATCCGGGGCGCATCGCGGAGTACGCGGTCGCCGACCGGTTCGCCGCCGTCGCTGGCGTGCTCGCCTTTCTTCTCATGAGCGCCGGATGCCTGGTGGAGGTTCTGCGCCGCCGATCCGCCAGCGGCCTTGCTCGCGGAATTATGCCCTTGTGGCGCGGCTCGGATTCCGTGTGGCTGGTCGGGCTGGGCGTGGTTTTCCCTCTGCTCTGGTGGCTGGGCATCGTGCATGCGTCGCCGCTCGGTTGCCGCGACATCGGGCTCACCTGGTTTCGACTGGGTCAGTTCCCATTGATGCAGCCGTGGCTTTCGCAGGATCTCGGAGGCCTCGTGTTCGCCGCGGTCATGATCGTCCAAACGGTGCGGTGGCGCTGGGCGAAGCGCGGCGCGTTTCTCGCGCTGCGGCCGGGTCGGATGTGGATTGGCTGGACCATGGCGTTGGTCGCCGCGTTGTTCGTCCCGGTGCAAGGAATTGTCCGCTACCTGCCGGCCCATCAGGAGAAGTTCCTGATCTTCGGCAGTGCCGCGGGCGGCATCCCCCTCCTGTGGCTGCTGTGGCAGGCGGTCGTCATCGTGTTCCTATCGCGCGAAAATTCCCTGGGAGTCCAATTGCTGGTCCGCACGATTCTTCCTGCCGCCGCGGCGATGGCGCTCCTGTTGCTCGCCGCCGTGCCGCTCCTCCGGAAAACCGAGCGGACCTGGGTGGCGCAAGATGAGTTGACCCGGCGCGATCCCGAAGGCAGCGGCATGTCCCTCCTCGAGCGACGCGGGAACGAGCCGCTCCGCCGGACGCTGCGCGAAGCATTGCGATGAACTTCACTCGGAAAGCGTCACCTTTACCCGAGCGAACCGCCGCGGTCCGTCCGACGGCCAGGTGATGGTTCGCTTCACGAAGCCCGGCTCGGCGGGGGAGTAGGCCGCGGTCGAGGAAACGGCTCCGGCTGGCAATGTCGTGCTTCCCGCGAGGTCATCGAGACCGGTCGAGGTCTCCACGATGTACGAGAGACCTCGTACTCCGGCATCGCTGCGCTCGGGGTAGGTCAACGTGACCGCGCCGCCCGATACCGAAAGCACCGGGCGCAATGAATGACCGCCGGGCAACAGCATGGTGCCGCTTTCCGCGTCGCCACCGAAGGCATACTCCAGCAGGTTCTCCAGCCCGTCGTCATCGGGATCATCCGTCTCCGCGGCCTCGGACAATCCGGCGGCCCACGCGGCGTAAGATGGCAGCAAGGTGAACGATGGCTGCTGGTTGGTCGTGGACGTGGTGTCGGACTCGATTGTCACGTTCACGTCGAGCGATGCCACGGCCGGCAACGACGCCCAGGTGGCCGTGGCCACGATGCTGTCGCCGGAGGACATGACGGCCTTGCGGACGGACCAGGTGCCGCCGCCCATCGACTCGACCACCCAGCCGGGAGCGCTCACCGAGTCCGGCGTCTCGGTCGGGTCGAAGGAAAGCGTGAGCGCGACGTTTCCCGTGGTCTGCCCGCCGGTGTTTCCCAGCGTGAAGGTGAGGCTGCCTGGGTGCGCTTGTCGAAGCGTGCCGGATGACGCGGCCGATGCGAGCGACAGCGTGGTGGACGTGTACTGCGCCGGACGCATCCGGTAGCCGAGCGGGTTCAGAATTGCATCGAGCTGGGTGATGTAGTGGGGAACGAAGGTGCAGTAGCTGTGATAGGTGGCTGGATCGTCGCCATCGAATACGGCAGCGACTCCGACCAGTGCCGGTTCCTCGTTGTGCTCGACGAAGACCGGGCTGCTGGAATCTCCGGCACCCGGGCCATAGTAGCAGTCGTCGGCATTCCCCCCCGCCACGACATAGTCGAATTGGAACATGCGGGTGACGTAATTGGCCGCATAGGCGACATCGTCGAACACATCGATGGTCGAGGTGCCGCCGGTGACGGAATTTCCACTCACAGGGTTCTTGCCCAAGACCATGATCGTGTCGCCCTGAAGCTGTCCCTGCGTCAGGCCGTTCCGATAGCGCACGGGTTTGACGGTGACTGGCAGCGGCGAGGAGAGCTGTGCGACCGCGAGGTCCACCAGAGTCGTTCCGTTGAGGATGCTGTTGAACGGGCTAATGGTTCGGGTGTGCACCTGATCGTCCGAGGCGAGGAAGCGAACGGACTGGCCGGAATGGATCCCTTCGAAATTTGCCGCCAAGTGGCGGACGGAAATGACATGCCGCGGTGAGATCAGCGTGAATTGAGTGTCGCTCGCGGACGGGTTGCCGGCTTGGTACCACCATCCCACGCCCGTGAACTTCGTGGCATCGTGAAGGAAGTTCGGGTTCATCACCGGGTTGCCCGGGAATCCCGACGAGAAGCGATCGTGCGTTCCGGGTACATAGTTGCGCACGATCAGCCCGTGCGCGGGCACCTGCAGCGAGAGCGCCAGCAGCGTAAGGTAGAGAGGGTGTTTCACAGCAAAGTCAACATAGCCAAAGAATTGGCCCCGCGCCAGCGCCGCGACGTGACGGGTGCGGAAGGGCTATTCCTCGTCGAAGGTCCAGGTGCGCCCGGATCCCTCGTCGCCCTCCAGCCGCGTCTCGCCTTGGAAAGAGACCAGCTTCACCCACTTGGCATCGCAGCATTCTTGGATCCGCTCGGCCAGCTCGCGGGCATGGGTCACCACGATGAGCTGGGTTTCCGGCGGCACCTTCGCCATCAGGCCGGCCAGTGGCTCTAACAACGACGTGTGCAGGCTGCTCTCCGGTTCGTTGAAGACCAGCAGCGGCGGTGGCTTCGGCGTCAGCAGCGCGGCGCACAGGCAGAAGAAGCGCAGCGTGCCATCGGAAAGCTCGCTGGCGTCGAGCCAGCGTCCAAGTTCGCCGCGCGAGAGCTGGAGCTGGAAGCGGTGCTGATCGTCCACTGCCCGCCACCTGCTCCCGGGAAATGCTTTCTCCACCGCTTCATCCAGCAGTTCCTCCCGCCCCGACTCGGCGATGCTCTGCAAGTTGGCCGCAAGGTTCGAGCCGTCGCTCGCCAGCACCGGCGACCAGAAGCCGACCCGCGGCCGCCGCAGTGGCGACTCCGGATCGACGCGGAAGTGGTGGTAGAAGCGCCAGCCTAACAGGGTCTCGCGGACCGCCGTCAAAGCCGGATAGCGCAGTCCATCGCGCACCTCGCTCAGCATCGACTCCGGGAGATGAAAGGGCAGGGGAATGGTCTCCATCTTGCCGCCCTCGCCGCGCACGCTGATGGCCGTCGCCATCCGCTTTGCCTCCGGCCGGCCTTGCTTGCTGCCGAGGCGGATGAGCTCCGTTTTGATGTCGGGATCGGTGCGAAACATCGTGGGGTCGCCCGGTGCCGTCGGGATCAGCCCGCATTCGTGGGTGAAGACGAAATGGTCGTCTTCGATCTCCCAGCCGACGCGCCGCGGTTCATCCTTCTTCCGCCGCATGCCCGCCCACATCAGGCCGGGCATGCCGCCTTCCGCCTCGACCGCCTCGGCGAAGCGCCCTTCCGCCATCCGCTGGAGCAGCGCGAGCGCACGATAGAGGTTGGATTTCCCCACGCCGTTCTCGCCGGTGATCACGGTGATGCGCCCGAATTTCACCCGGAAATCCCGGAGCGAGCGGTAGCCGCGGACGTGAAGAGTGCGGAGCACCCGACATGCCTGTTCGATCCCGGCTCCTTTGGCAAGCAGCCGCGGCATGGGCCGGAAAGTCTTCACGGAATCTTCGCATGCCGTGGCTCGACAAAGGAAATGATATCGAGAGCATGCCGCATCTCATCATGATAGATCTCGCGCGATTCAGGAACATCTTCGTCCCCAGCCTGCTGGTCCTCGGCCTTTCCTCCTGCGACCCGGCCACGGTCGGAGCGATGAAATGGAACGCGGAGCAGCGCACCGCGCTCTCGACGGTTTCCGTCCCCACGGCTTCGGTCGATCGATCCGGCTACTTCACCCCGATGGGCGGTAGCAATGTGCAGGCGCCGATCGTTCAGACGGGCGGCGGTTTTGCCCAAGGCGCAGCGGTCAACGCCGGCGTGGCGCTGATTTTCGAAGTGGCCTCGGGAATCGAGCAAAAGAACTTCGAGAACAAGTACGGCGCCGCCATCCAAGGCGTGGGTGCCAACGTGCCCGGCGACCTCGACCGCCGGGTTTCCCGCGCCCTTTCGGAACAGCTCGGCAAGCACACGTTCTTCCGCGGCAAGGTCACGAATTCCTCCGCGAACCGCCTGACCGTGACGATCAACCGCTACGGCTTCGTGCGTTCCGGTTCCAAGGGCGGCGAGACCTTGGTCGCACCCACGCTGTATGGCACTTGGGAGCTCAAGCTTGCCTCCGGCAAATCCCTCGCCCGCCAGCAATTTGCAGCTGCTAGCCCGGCACATCAGAAGACGGTCGCCGACTTCGCCAACAACCGGGCTTTGACCCACAAGGCCTTCGACGAAGCCGCCAATGCGGTCGCCAATGTCGTCGTCGCGGATCTCAATCGTCGGCTTGGCGATCAGGCCGACCATACCACGAGGGCCTTTTCGCCCCGCGCGGAAAAGAATCAGGCACCCGTCCAACTCGCCGACGTCAACCCGATCGAGCTCCCGCGCAACGATCGCTATGGCTTCAAGCAGGGCTTCAACCGTTTCGTCTCTCAGCCGAACGCCGAATTCCTGATCGATGGCCACAAGCTCAAGATCGCGGCCACCGGCAATGGAGGGATTTTGTTCGTGATGAAACCGGTCTCGCCGCTGACCGGCACCCGGCTCTCCGTGGATTCCGCCGAGTACCGTTCGGTCCGTGCGGCGCTCGCCGCGGGCGGTGTCGGAATCTCGAGCCAAGCCAACGTCGCGTCCCTCGGCGTGAAGACCGGATTCATCGTGGAACTCGATGGCGACGGTTGGTCGGTGCTGCAGAAGTACCGCAAATAGACGAGTGAAGCGGTTTCGCCCGCGTGACTGGACCTTCCCCTTGTTGGTCCCCCGGATCCAGCCTAGGGGAAGGAAATGACCATGGCATTCCAGACTCTCGCCGCCATCACGCTGGCGCTTTTCGGTGGAATCGCAGCCGTCGTGGCGGATGACCTTCCTGCCCGGGAAAAGGCATTCGCGGAAGGCATGGCGAAGCTCGAGTCCCGCCACGGCGGCCGACTCGGCGTGGCCGCCTTGGACATGGGCGAGCGGACAAGCTTCTCCCATCGCGGCGGCGAGCGCTTCGCGATGTGCAGCACCTTCAAGTTCCTCCTCGCCGCGGCGGTGGCCGCGCGGGTCGATGCCGGTGACGAGCAATGGGACCGCAAGATTCCCTACGGGAAAAAGGACCTCATCCCGTGGACGCCGGTGACCGGCAAGGAGGAGAATTTGGAGGCGGGTTCCATGACCGTGTCGGACCTCTGCGAAGCCTCCATGACCTGGAGCGACAACACCGCTGCCAATCTCCTCCTCGCCACCATCGGCGGCCCGGAGGGTTTCACACGCTATCTCCGCTCGATCGGCGACGCGACCACACGGCTCGACCGCATCGAGCCCGGCCTCAACGCGAACGTCCGCGGCGACGAGCGCGATACCAGCACACCCGACGCAATGGTCGCGACGATGGAAAAGCTGCTATTCGGCGAGTCGCTCGCCGAAGCATCGAAGGAAAAGCTCATCGGCTGGCTGGTCGCCAACCGCACCGGCGACAAGCGGATCCGGGCCGCGATGGATCCCGCGTGGCGGGTTGGCGACAAGACCGGCACCGGCGAGAATGGCGCCGCGAATGACATCGCGGTCATTTGGCCCACCGGCCGCAAGCCGTTCCTGATCGTGGTCTTCTACGACGCCGTCCAAGCGACTGCGGAGCAACGCGACACTGTCATCGCGGACGCGGCCAAGCTGGTCCGCGCCGCGCTGGAGGTGGAGAAATGAGCAAACTCATTCGACCGCGATGCGCGTCCGGAGCACGTGGCGTTCGCCCGGGGCCACGGTCACTTCCGCGCCGGGCGCGTTCGCGGCTTCGACGCACAGGAAGCGCCGGAAGTCCGCGGCTGGCAGGTCGCCGAGCTTCGCGGCCTTTTCCGGGCCGGGGTTCCAGACGACGGTGGACGCGCTGCCGTGCTTGTGGACGCGAATCGTCCGCGCGCCATCGCGCACGGTTACGGTCGATGTGGAGGCGTAGATCCGGTCGATCTCGCCTTCGATCCTAATCTCGCCCGCCTGCACGCCGTGCTCCCGCCGTCCGCCGGCGGTTTCGAGAAATGGCGCGCCGTCCAAGCCGGCAACTTTCACGTTCGCGATGTCGTCCACCGCTAGGTAGGTGTGCAGCGCGCCGGTCTCGCGGAAGGCGGTATCTCCGGCGTTGTACGAAGTCAGCGACAGGTGAAGCTCCGCACCGAGCCGGATTTCGACCACGGCGTGGAATGCCTGGTCCCAGATCGCCCGCGTGGCGTCGTCGGCTTTCAACTCGAAGCGGAGATCGACCGATTCGCCGCCATCCTGGCTGTCGGTCAATTGCCAGAACCGGTTGCGCGCGATGCCGTGGGCGGGCTTGGAAGGATCGGTCGGGTGGGCATTGAACCACGGCCAGCAGATCGGAATGCCGCCGCGGATCGCCTTGCCTTCGCGCAAGACCGTCTCCGGGCTGCAATACAGCACCGGCGGGTGGCCGGCGGGCTGCCATTCCATCACGTGCGCGCCATGCAAGGCGACGCGTGCCTTGCAGGACGGGTGATCGATTTCCAGCACGGGGTAATCCGTGGCGGGATGGGTCAGGCGGATGCAGGCAGGCGACGCGATCATCTTGGACCCACGCTAAACCGACGCGCCCACCCCGCAAGGGGCAGGGGCGGCAGTTGGATGAGATTCGTCCATGTCAGCCATGCATGCGTCCGGGCCAGTCTGACGCCTTTGCCTTCCCCGAAGGGGTGCGATCCCCCAGGCTCCGGCCGCGCCATGGCCCGCCTTATCGTCTTCGACCTCGATCTCACCCTCTGGCACTGCGCGCCGCTGCTGTGGTGCGATCAATTGACGCCGCCGCTACGGCGCACCCCATCCGGACAAGTCTTTGCCGCTTGCCGGAACGAGGTCCGGCTCTATCCGGAAGTGCCGGACTTGCTGGCCCGCCTTTCGGCAGAGGGTCATCTCCTCGGCCTGGCTTCGCGCACGAGTGCTCCTGCCATCGCGCGGGAGCTGCTCGATCTCTTCGGCATCGCCGGCCATTTCGCGCACCAGCAGATTTACCCCGGCGACAAGTCCGCCCACTTCCGCGCGCTCCACGAGGAAACCGGCGTGGCGTTCGCGGACATGATCTTCTTCGACGACGAGCCGCGGAACATCGATTCCGTGTCCCGCCTGGGTGTCGCCACGCACCTCGTGCCGGACGGGATGTGTGGCGAACTCCTGATGGCGGCACTGCGGAGTTGGAATTGAAATTCAGGGCGACAAGTTGCCATGAAACCATTTGGAAAAACGCGCCGATAGGTTACTTTGAAACCGACGAAATCCGCGCCTCTCCACCTCCTTCGTTAGAGCTTTCCGATCGCCCCGGCGGATTCGTCAGCATCGTTTTTCCTTCCTCGAAACCTGAACCTCCCCACCGCGATGGCGAAGGTGAATTCCATGGCAGCGGCTGGTGTCTTGGCCGCCTCCTTGCTCGCCGGCTGCGGGACCGTGCCCCCGAGCCCGGACGAAGCGGCGTCCAGAACGGCCGGCGAACTTCGCTACTCGAACAAGTGGCGCATCGAGGTCAGCGAGGGCGCGAATTCCGACGGGGAGTTTGTCTTCCACGTGACCCCGAAGGATGGCGCAACCCAACTGGTGACCATCGAGATCGACGATGGCGAGAGCGAGAACCACGTCGCGCGCACCATCAAGAATTCCTTCGAGAAGCAGCTCGACACCAGTGCCTATGACATCGAGATCGACGATGGCGAGGACGTGCTGATCAAGCGGGATGCGTTTGAGCCGGACTTCGCCGTGGAAATCATCAGTTCGACGGTGAAGAGCGTGCGGCTGGATGTGGAGAGGGAGTGACCCGTTTGCCGGATCAGCTCATGGGAACGCCCCGCTGCACACGGGAGGCCTCCGCTTGGAACGCGAGCCGGTGACCGGTCAGCCCGTCCAGTCCCGGCGGCAGTGCTTGCTGGCCTTGGAACAGGCGGTCGAGGGAATCGACGATGCCATAGTCGCCGCCGCCGTGGCCGGCATAGCCTTCGTCGGGGTTCTTCACGATTTCCACTGGCTCGATCCGGCCGTCGTCGTGGTGCCGCAACCACAGCTCCGGTGACCCGGCTTCATGGTAGGGCAGGCCACCTTTCAGCGATGCCTTCGTGCCGTAGATTTCGATCGCCCGGCCGTAGTCGAAGGCGGTCATCGTGTGGGTCGCGGTGATCCCGTTCTCAAGGATGCAGGCGAGCACCTGGTGGTCCACGACATCATTGTCGCAGCGGTAAGCGCAGCGGCCCCATGGCGAGGTGCGCAGGAAATCGAGGATCGTTTCATCGTCGGCTTCATCCGCCCGGTCCATCACCATGCCGAGCCAGCGGCGCTTGTCGGTGAGGTAGCGATGCGCGTCGTAGAGGCAGTCTTTCGCCGCCGGGCAGCCATCGGTGCAGCGGGCGGGTGCTCCGGCTGGTGCGTTCTCCTCGCGGAACCAAGTGCGATCTCCATAGGAGGAGAGGGACGCCGCCGGCGAATCGCCGAGCCAGCAAAGGAGATCCGCGTCGTGGGAACACTTTGCCACGATCATCGGCGTCGAGCCGCGCGAACTCCGCCAATGACCGCGGACGAACGAGTGGGCTTGATGGAATGGCTCTACGCCCTCGTGAGTTCGCATCGAGATCACGCGTCCCAAGCGACCGCTTTCGATCACGGCCTTCACCGTCGAGTAGAAAGGCGTGTAACGCAGCACGAAACAAAGCGCTACCCGGCGTTCCAGCTCGCGGGCGCGGCGGTCGATCGCCTCGCAACGCTCCAGCGACTCCGCTGCGGGTTTTTCCAGCAGCACATCGTAGCCCGCCTCCAGCGCTGCCATCGCGTGGTCGAAATGCTGCGAATCCTGCGTCGCGATGATCACCACGTCGGCCAGCTTCCCCGCGGCAAAAAGCGAGTCCGCGGAATCGAACACCTGCACCGCGCCCGCGGGAGCCAGCGAAGCCACCGACTCGCGCCTCACCGCCACCGGGTCAGCAGCCGCGGCAAGGCGGTAGCGCTCGCCGATCGACGCGGCGATCTTCGCATAGGTCCGGCCGCGGGAACCGCAGCCAAGGATGGCGAGGGACAGGGGAGCGGACACGTCCGAGTGCCTAATCTCTAGGCCCCCGAGAGTCCAGAGCACTTAATCATTAAATGGCTTCTTTTGGCCAAATAAACGCCATGAGGTGACGCAAATTCCCGCCGACTACCGCTTCAACCGGATCGATTCGGCGAACTGTTTGAAGTTGGCCGCCATTCTGTCTCGTGCATCGCTGTCCTTAGAACTGAGGAGGTATCGTGGTTTGATCTCGTTCAGTTCCACCTTGCAGCCGCGGCCCTCGATCTCGATCCACGCATACATGACCTCCAATGCTTGCTCCAAGGGTCTCTTCAATTGGACGAAGTAGACTTTCACGGACCTGCCCCCGATCCTGAGAGTGATTTGCTCCGACGCTATCGCTTTTTTAAGATCGTTGTTCCAAGTGGAAATGATCTCGGATTCGGGGCCGAGGCTCGCGGCATAGAAGGTTTTGAATTCGAGCGAAGGATGGGCCTCACGAAGCATCAAGTAACCCTGCTTGCCGGGCATCTGAACGAGCGAGGATTTGAAGGCGCGAGCTGTCAGAGGTCCTTCCGCAACGACGCTCCCGGAAGCCAGTATGCGAGCGTCATCCCGTTGGTAAGTTCCGCAGCCGGAGGTCAGCAAGCAAGCAAGGCCCAAAGCGACGAACCACACATATCGCATCACGTGGCTCATCTTCGTCTGCTTCACTCCCATCGGTCAAGGTGAAGGCTGCGTAATCCTCCTATCCCAGCGGCGCCAGCAACGCCGCAAGCGTCCCTTCATCCGGCGCGGCGGCGCGGGCGGCGTCGGAGAGGAGGCTGTCG
The DNA here is from genome assembly GCA_966696705.1 of uncultured Verrucomicrobiaceae bacterium. GTDB lineage: Bacteria > Verrucomicrobiota > Verrucomicrobiia > Verrucomicrobiales > Akkermansiaceae > Haloferula. Next base: position 16,940 of record CBKZPU010000100.1, read on the forward strand.
GCGAGCTGGCTCTTCTTCGCTTGGAGCTGGTGGATGCGTTCCTCGACGGTGCCCTGGCAGATGAGCTTGTGGACGAAGACCGGCTGCGTCTGGCCGATGCGGTAGGCGCGGTCGGTGGCTTGGGCCTCGGCGGCGGGGTTCCACCACGGGTCATAGTGGATAACCGTGTCGGCGGCGGTGAGGTTGAGGCCGGTACCGCCGGCCTTGAGCGAGATGAGGAAGACGGGGTAGTTGCCGGTTTGGAATTTTTCGACCAGCTCGCCGCGGTTCTTCGATTCGCCGGTGAGCTTCAAGTACGGCGTCTTCCGTAGTTGGAGCAGTTGCTCGATGAGTTCCAGCATCGAGGTGAACTGCGAGAAGATCAGAATGCGGCGGCCTTCCTCGATGAGTGTCTCAAGCAGCTCGGCGAGATAGTCGAGCTTGGCGGAGCCGGCGGAGTCAGCTTCGAGCTTCGATTCGCCTTCGAATTTCAGCAGCTTCGGCTCGCAGCAGATCTGGCGGAGCTTGAGCAGGGCTTCGAGGAAGACCATGCGCGAGCCTTCGAGGCCCTTGATGGCAATCGATTGCCGGACGCGCTTGTCCATGGTGGCGCGGACGGTTTCGTAGAGGTCCTTCTGCGCGGTGTTCAGCTCGACCGGGTGAATCAGGATGGTCTTCGGCGGCAGTTCCTTCGCGACCTCGGTCTTGTTACGGCGCAGGATGAGCGGCGCGACACGGTTCTTGAGCGACAGCCGGCGATCCTCGTCGCCGTCCTTTTCGATCGGATTGCGGAAGCGGCGGTTGAAGTCCTCCTGGCCGCCGAGGAAGCCGGGCATCAGGAACTTCATCAAACTCCACAACTCGCCGAGGTGGTTCTCGACCGGCGTGCCGGAAAGGCACAGCCGGTGACGCGCATCGAGCTGGCAGACCGCCTGCGCGACCTTCGACGACGGGTTCTTCACATACTGCGCCTCGTCGAGCACCGCGAGGTGGAAGGTGTGGCTCTTCAGCGCCTCGATGTCGCGCTGGATCAGGGCGTAGGAGGTGAGGACAAGGTCGGCGTAGGGGATCGAGCGGAAGTACTTTTTCCGCTGCGGGCCATCGAGCATCAGAATGCGCAAGGAAGGCGCGAACTTGTTCGCCTCGGCGCGCCAGTTGGGCACCACGCTGGTCGGCGCGATGACGAGCGTGGGTTTGCCTTGCGAGCGGCCGCTGTCTTTCTCCGCGAAAATGTGGGTGATGGTCTGCAGCGTTTTGCCGAGGCCCATGTCATCGGCCAGGATGCCGTGCAGCTCGTGGCGAGCGAGGAACTGCATCCAGCGGAAGCCCGCCATCTGATACTCGCGGAGCTCGGCCTTGATGCCGGCAGGCTGCGGCGTCTTCTCGATGCCGGAGAAGTTCGTGAGTTTGGTGGCCAGCTCGGCGAGGCGTTCCGGCGCCTGGATGCCAAGCTCATCCGACGTCGCGATCGCCGCTGCGTCGAGCGGGTGAAGCTTCAACTTCGAGCCCTTGAAACGCCGCGGATCGATCAGCGCGGCGAACTGCTTCAAGATGCGGCGGATCCGTGCCGCGGGCAGGCGCAACGCGCGGCCGTCCTCAAGGTGATGGAGGAAATGCCCGTCGGCCGGAAACTCCAGCGTGGTCTCCATCGCGCCGCGCTCTAACAACTGGGCGAGGATCGGCAGCAGGTCGAGCCGCTTGCCCGCGACGTCGAAGCCGACGGACAGGTGGAACCAGCCGGTGCCATCGTCTTCGAGCTGATAGACGAAGTTCTCCGGATC
>CBKZPU010000101.1:0-18681 GCA_966696705.1 uncultured Verrucomicrobiaceae bacterium
CGCGGCCACCGCCTCCTCGAGCATGCCCTCGCCGATCTCCATCTCGACCAAATCCTCCTTCATTCCCTCTTTGGGGGGATTCGCGGTGATGAGTTCCTGCCACGCCTTCACCGCCTCCGCGGGCCGGCCGGCCCGCACCAGCATCTTGCCGCGCGAGGTTCCGGCCTCCACACCGAGCTCCTTGTCCTTCGCCGCCACCGCCAGATCCTCAAGCGCGGCGTCGAATCGCAAGGCCACGCCGAGCGCCTTCCCGCGGGCCAGCCGCGTCGCCGCATCTTCGGGCGCAAGCTTCACCGCTTCATCGAGCGCCTTGAGCGCCGCGGCCTCGTCGCCCGCGTGCTCATGATAAACCGCGAGCAAGCGCCAGTCCGCCGCCGCACCCGCCTTGGCCCGCTCTTCCAACTCCGGCTTCAGCGCCTCGAGTTCCTTTTCTTCAAGCCATGCATCGAGCATGCGCCCGAACAACACCGGATTCTCCGGCTTCTTGAGCAGCATCGTCCGGTAACGCTCCGCCTTTTCCGGAATCTCTCCGGCGCTCAGGGGGAAAACGCACGCCGCCAGGAGGAGGATAACTTTCCGGTTTATCATGGGCGCAGGTTGAACGGCCAAGCGTGTGAGGCAATTCGAATTCTTTGGGACTTTTTGTAGCCCAAAGCCGCCCTTCCACCTTGCCACAATTCAACTTATCGGAAACGTCGCCCGCGCTGTTTCATGTCACCAGAATCGCCGTCTTTACGTCGAATTTACAACTCTCCAGCCTTTCGGAGCGCCTGTCATTCCCGTCTCGTCCACACACCATCGAACGCGATGATCGGCGCAGCCAACTACCATGTCTTTACATGGCATGCCCGACGACGAATCACTCGATCATTCATCCCCGCACGTTCGCCAACTCTCATCGTCATCGGAGGCGTGGCCTTCCGGACACTCGCCTTGACGAAAGGCCCCAACTTCATCCGCCCCCCAAGCGACGCCACCCGGCGCGAACCCCCGGTCACGAGCGGCGGGCAGTTTCTCTCAATTCCAGCAGGGTCGGCTCGTTGCAGTAAGGGCAGCGGAAATGCCCTTTGAATAAAACCCCGAATGCCACCGGCATCCGATGGCTTCCCGCCACGCAGCGCGCATTCCGGTGCTTCGAGCAGCCTTTCTTGGAAAGCACGGGCATCGTGCACAGCGGACACTTCCCCCCGGAGGCGAACACCCACTGCAACACCGCAAGCACCAACGCCGAACCGCCCAGCGCCAAAGCGATCTTCGAATGCCCGGCTTCGCCCGACAACACCGCCATGATCGCCATCGCCACCGCGGCCGGAATCAGCAACCTGTTGAGACAGAGCAACAAGGCGGCAAGTTGCAGCTTCACGATCACTTGGGCATGTCTCGGGCGATGCATGGTAGGTCCCTCGGGAGCGCTTCTATCGACTCGCTCCGATGATTTCGCAAATCCGAAGATCATGAAAACTTTTCAAAATGGGAGATTCTCCCATGCCGTCCTCAGTCGAATGATTGCAAAGAACCACGCGTGTCCGAAAAACCCCCCTTTCAGAACTCAAGTCCCGTGTCGCCGCACCATCCGAAAATAATTCGGGATGGTATGCCGTGCCCGGAGGCCAGCCCGGCCAACTGCGATAAACTAGCTACGACTCACCCCCGCGGAAAAGAAGGACCCTCAAAAGCCTTCCGCAAGGCGCTTCTCGGAGACCTTCAGCTCGGTCGGGATGTCGGGCGCGAACAGCGAGAGTCGGTACTCTTCCAACATCCACCCATACTCCCACAGCGCGGGATCCTCGGGCCGGGCGGTCCACGCGATGAACCACGGCTGCCAGAACTTCCGAACGCGCTCCATCTTCTCGAGATCCTTTAACAGGGGGAGACTGGTGAGCCGGCCGAGGCGCGAGCGGATGCCGCGCAGGTAGCGGTCATGACTTCTCATCCGGGCGAAGCCGGCTCGCCACACGAAGCGCGGACGCAAGAGCCACGCGAGCTCTTCTTCCAAATCGGCGGCGACAGCGGAAAGATTGCGGTCCTTCGAATTCTCGTGGATCCACTGCCGCAGCGGACCGATGGCGTCGAAGGTGGCGTCGAGCGACTTGCCGATGGCGGTGGCGGCTTCGAACCACTTGCCCTTCGCATCCTTCGTCTTGGCGGCGAATTCGGCCGGTGTGGCAATGCGCTTGGCTCCGAGTGCGCCTTCACCGGCGAGAGCAATGAGTTCATCAAGAGTGATTCCCATGCGCGGCAGCTCGACCTTTGCCATCAGGCCGAGCGGATATTTCTTCTTCAGGTAGGCGACTTGATCCGGCTGGGCGAGCATCAGCAGGCGTACTTGCCCGGCGCGATGCGATTGCCCGGCCTCGGCCTGCTTGGAAAAGGCGCGCACGCCGACAGATGAGCCTTCATCGACCAGGGCGGGAAAGGCGGGACCGGCGGAGGTTTCGATGCGCTCCGGCACATCGCCTTCCGTCCATGCTTTCATGCCGGATCGTTCCCACTCGGCATTCGCCGCTGCTTCGAAGCGGTCCTTCACGACCTTGCCGAGCTTGGCCCGCAGTGCCTTCACGTCCTTGCCAAAGGCGAGCTCGTTCTCCTCGTCGTCGCAGACCCAGATCTTGGTCACGAGTTCCTCCGGCAGGCGCTCGAGGTCAAAGTCGCGGGGCTCGACGGTGAAGCCGGAGAACTTGGTCAAGTACTGCGCCAACCGTACTTCAAGCGGGCCGTCCTTTCCGCGGTAACGCCATTCGTCGGCGAAACCGTTCGCGGCCTCCGCCACCGGCTGGCATTCACGGCGCAGGTCCTTCGGCAACGAGCGGATCAACCACTCGGCGCGCCACGCAAGGTCGCCGGGAACTCCCCATGAGGGCAGCCAGTCGGGCAGATTGGGGAGCTGATCGATGTGGACGCCGAGTGTCACGCCATCGTCGCGCTCGCCCGGCGCGGATCGGTAGTAGAGTGCGTATTCCTGGCCATCATGCTCCAGCCAGTCGGGATGGCCTTCGAGGTCGAGGGCATCGAGGTCTTCCAGCACCACATCCTGACGCGTCGCGAGGATCTGATCCTCGTGCTTGCCGCGCCAGTCGTGGAAGGCCTTGGCCGTGCACATGCCCTGCGGCAGACGGCTTTCGAAGAACTCCAGCACCGCCTCCTCGCTCCACAGGCCGCCCGGGCGGCGGAGCTTGTGCTCGATGCCTTCGACCTCCTCCTTCAAGGCGGCGAGCCGTTCGGCGGCGCGGGACTTCCCCTTCACGCCCCCTTGCATCAGCCCTTCTCTAACAAAGATCTTGCGCGCGCCATCGGGGTCGATGCGGCCGTAGTGAACGCGCCTCCCGGCAACGATGGGCAAGCCACCGCACAGGACGGTCTCCTTGGCATAGACCGCGCCGTGCTGGTCATCCCAATGCCCATCACCATAGCGCTTCGTGCACAGGTGCGGCGCGACCTGCTCCACCCAGGCCGGATCGATCCGCGCGATGCGCCGCGCCCACAACCGCGTGGTCTCGACCAACTCCATCGCCATCACCCAATCCCAGCGCTTGCCACCGAAAAGGCCGGAGCCCGGGAAGACGGCGAAGTGGCCGCCGGAAGCGCTGCGGTAAGCGCGCTCCTCGCGATCCCACAGACCGAACTGCCGCGGCACTCCGGCGAGCAACGAGCGATGGAACGCCTCATACGACACGCCCTTTTCGACGCTCTCCGGTGCCGGCTTCAGGTGCCAGCGCAACTCGCGCTCGATGAGTTCCTTCAGTTCGTCGTGAACGTTCGCCCACTCGGTGACGCGGCGGTAGTTGAGAAACGCGTCGCCACAGAACTTGCGGAGCTGGTTGCGCTTCCAGCCACGGCCTTCGCGAAAATGCTGGAGGTCGAGCCACAGCCGCAGGATCGAGCGGAAGTCGGAATCGGCATCCTTCCAGCGGGCATGCGCGGCATCGGCCTGCTTGATCTTCTCCGCCGGTCGTTCCTTCGGATCGCTCGACTCCAACAGGGCCACCACCGGAAGGATTTCCGCGAGGCAGTGTTCATGCCTTGCCTCCAAAAGCATCCGCGACAGCCGGGGATCGACCGGCATGCGCGCCATCGTGCGACCGGATTCGGTGAGGTTCTTCTCTTTGTCCAGCGCGCCGACTTCCCGCAACGTACGATACCCCTCGGAGATCGCCTTCGGTGCCGGCGGATCGAGAAAGGGAAAGTCCTCGATGTCCGGCAGACCGAGCGATTTCATCCGCAGGATCACGCCGGCAAGCGAACTGCGGCGGATCTCGGGATCGGTGAACTCCGGACGCTCGGCAAGATTCTCCTCGGAGTAGAGCCGGACGCAGACGCCCTCGCGCACACGTCCACAGCGGCCTTTCCGCTGGCGGGCACTCGCTTGGGAAACCTCTTCGATCTGCAAGCGCTGTACCCCACGCGCCGGACTCCATCGGCTGACGCGCGCGAGGCCGCTGTCCACCACACTGACGATGCGCGGAATGGTGAGCGAGGTTTCCGCGACATTGGTCGCGAGGATGATGCGGCGCTTCGAGCCGGGAGAAAAGATGCGCTGCTGGTCGCCCAGGCCGAGGCGCGCGAAAAGCGGCAGGATCTCGGTGTTGCGATACTTCCTGCCGTCCAGTGCATCGGCGCAGTCGCGGATCTCGCGCTCGCCGGGCAGGAAGACGAGCACATCGCCCATGGGATCGACATCGGTCAGCCAATCGACCGCGCGCGGGACATGGCGGGTCAGTTCCTCCTCCTCGTCGGGCGGCAGGAAGAACTCCTCCACCCCGAACGTGCGCCCCTCGGCCTGGAGCACCGGCGCGCCGCCGAAGAAGGCGGCGAACGATCCGGCATCGAGGGTCGCGGACGAAATGACGAGCTTGAGATCCTTGCGCCGATCCAACAGCCGCCTCAGGTAGCCGAGCAGGAAGTCGATATTGAGCGAACGCTCGTGAGCCTCGTCGAGAATGAGCGCGTCGTACTGCTTCAAGTCCGAGTCACCCTGCGTCTCGGCGAGCAGGATGCCGTCGGTCATGAACTTGATCCGCGTTTCCTTGGACGTCTTGTCCTCGAAACGGACCTGATAGCCGACGAAGCCGCCAAGTTGCCCCTTCAGCTCCTCCGCCACACGTCGCGCGACGCTCGACGCCGCAATGCGCCGAGGCTGGGTGCAGCCGATCTTCCGTGTCGTGCCGGCCAACGCTTCGGCAACCATTTTTGGCAACTGCGTCGTCTTTCCCGACCCGGTCTCGCTGACGACGACGATTACGGGATGCGCCTGGATTGCGGCCACAATCTCCCGGCGCATGCCGACGACCGGCAGGCTCTCGGGATAGTTCAGCGGCGGCAGCGCGTCCGTCATCGCGCGGGGGAGATAGACGGCGGGGCGTTCCACCTCAAGCCCGGCCACGCAAACGGGCCAAGTCGGCCAGATCCTGGAGCCTTCCCGTCGCTGCCTTGTTGGCTTCCAGCGATGCCTTTCCAATGACCGGCACCGTCAACCCATCGAACTCCGCTTCGATCCTCGACTCCCAAGCCACCCCGCTGATTCCGGTCAAAAGGTCGATCCGATTAGGAGCCCGGCCGAGTTGGATCACCTGATCCGGCACGAGGAAATCCGCGGCACCGAGACCAAGTTCGTTGAAGCCGAACTCCTCGATCACTCCGCACATCTTTGGGCGCCCGTGGAAGGCAAGCGCATAGCCGCCGACAAGAAGGAACTCAACTTTCCGCTCGGCGCGCAGGTGAGTCCGGGTGGTCGCAAGTTGCCATGGCAGGTTGTCGATTAGGAGATTGACAGGCTCGGGGCCAACGGTGCTCTCTCCGACAAATCCAATCCAAACAGGTTTTAAATATGAACTCCCGGGCTCCTGCCAAGCATGAGGACATCTCTTCCGAGCTGCGGAAGGAAATCGTGGCTGGCAAATATGGTGAGGAGGGCCGCCTGCCAAGCGACTCGAAGCTGATGGAGCGCTTCGGCGTGTCGCGGCCGACCGTGGCCCAAGCGATGCGAACGCTCACCATCGAAGGTCTGGTGGTTCGCAAAACCGGCTCCGGCACCTACGCCCGACCGCCGAGCCAGTCTCCGATGTCGATCTCAACGCAACGCTTGGCCTTGCTGATGCCGCATTTCGGGCACACCGAGATTTTCCAGCTCATCGCCGGCCACCTCGCGAGTCTGGCACGGCACCACGAATACAGCCTGGTGTGGGGCGGTTCGACCCTGCCCCAGCTCGATGCCGATACCCGGCTCGAGCACGGCGAGGAGCTGTGCCAGCAGTTCATCGAGAACCGCGTCGATGGCGTGTTTTTCTCGCCGTATGAATTCGTCAAAGGGGGCTACGAAGCGAATCTCCGAATGGTGAAGCGCTTCCGCGATGCCGGCATCCCGGTCGTGCTCGTCGATCACGACATCGTGGCGTATCCCGAGCGTAGCGAGTACGACCTCGTCGGCGTGGACAACGCCGGCGGCGGCTTTTTGATCGGCCGGCATTTGATCAAGCTCGGGTGCACCCGCTTTGTCCATGTCGCGAAGCCGTTGTCGGCCTCGACGGTCGATGCCCGCTACACCGGGCTGTGGGCAGCGGTGAGCCAGTACGGCGATGCCGAGTGCCTCATCAAGGCGGAGCGCGGCGAGGCGGGCGATCCGGTCTTCGCGAACAAAGTCATGGCTTCGCGGCCGGATGCGATCGTCTGCGGCAACGACCATACCGCCGCGCTACTGGTGCGGACACTGGGAAAGATCGGCGTGTCGGTACCGGGCGATGTGCGGGTGGTGGGCTTCGATGACGCCGGTTTCGCCAGCCTGGTCAGCCCGCCGCTGACCACCTGCCGCCAACCATGCCAGGAAATCGCGATCTCGGCATTCCGCGCGATGCTCGATCGCATTCAGGATCCCTCGTTGCCCGCCCGCAGCATCCGCCTCAACGGCAGCTTGGTCGTGCGGGAATCGTGCGGGGCGTACGTGAAGTGAGGCGGCCTACTTGGTATTCCACGCCGAGCGCAGCTCGTGCACGTCCAACGAGGTGATCTTCGCCGCACCACCTCGGGCTTCGAGAAAGAGACGGCGGTTCTCGGCCTTGAGGTTGATCGGAATCGGCACGAAGCACAGGCCGTCGCTGGCAAAAGCTTCGATGCCGGTGCGGTCACAGAAGATCGTGACGCGCTGCTTGCCATCAATGAGCGGTGCCGGTGCGCGGTGTCCATTCACGCTGAGTTCCTGCTTCTTCGCATCGTAGATCACCATCGCGTCGCGGATATTGAAGACGACCTCGTCGGCCTCTCCGGGCTCGAACTCCGCGCGCACTTCCACGAGTTCGGCGCGGATCCCATCGAGCGGGTTCTTGTCGCCGGGCTTGAGCGAAAGCGGCTCGATGCGATGGGACTTGGCGCGCAGCACTTCGAGTTCCTTCACCGGCGTGAAGGTCATGCGCGGTCCTTCGGCGGTCTTGATGAGACGCAGATCCAGCGGGATGGACAATGATTGGTTGAAGGGCATGCCTCGCGTTTCCGTACGCCACCAACCGATCAGGATATGACGGCCCTCGGGCTGATTGGTGAATGCCTGAGCCGCATAAAAGTCCTTGCCCCGCTGACCCGGCAGCATCGGAGTCTCGGGAGTGAAGGTTTCGCCGTCGAAGCTGCCGATCCGGTAGTCGCTGCTCGCACCGAGAAGCACCCACTTCTTGTGGTCGGCATTTCCGTCGATGGGTGCCTCGAAGAATTCGGGACACTCGAAGAACCCGTCGATCTTGCTGGCGAAGGTCCATTCCTTGAGGTTCGGCGAGGTGAAGAAGTGCATGGTGTTCACTCCCGCAAGCTCCACCCATAGCACCATGACCCACCGCTTCGTCGGCTCATGCCAGATGACCTTGGGGTCCCGGTTCCCCGGGGTAATCTGCTTCAAGATCGGATTGCCTTCGTACTTCGTGAAGTGACGGCCATCAGTGCTGTAGGCCATGCCCTGCACCGTCGGATTTCCCGCGGCTGTGTAGAAGAGGACCATCGGCGGCTTGCCGTCCTTGCCGAAGCCGCTGGTGTTCTTCAAGTCCACGACCGCGCCGCCGCTGAACATCGGACCCATGTCATCGGGCAGCAGCTTCGGCGACAACTCCTCCCAGTGCACCAGGTCTTTGCTCACCGCGTGGCCCCAATGCATGTTCCCCCATCCCCAGCCATAGGGGTTGTGCTGGAAGAACAGGTGATACTCGCCATTGTAGAAGACCATCCCGTTCGGGTCATTGTTCCAACCGCGCTTCGGCGAGAAGTGGAATTGCCCGCGCAAGGGCTCTTCGTACAAATTGTCGGCGTTCTTGATCTCGTCGCCCGGATCGATGGCGGCGAGCCCCTTCGAGTCCTCGTGCAGCTTGTCCACGCGCAGCGTGAGCTTCTTGCCCTTCCACGTGCTCACGTCCATCGGCGCCCACCAGTCGGGGCTCCCATCGGCGAGCTCGATGTCGTTTCTAACAACAGCCTTGCCGTCCACCAGCACGGTGACCACGCGCTTCGGCGCGCCATTCTTGATCGGGATGTTCAGATAGCGGGTGGTCGCGGCGAAGGAACGCTCGGCTCCACTCACCATGCCCTTCGGCCGGATGTCGGTCTGGACGATGTGGTCCACGTTGAGGTGGCCCCAGCCGCCCTTCGCATCATCCACGATCCTCAGCACCGCCTTCTGGCCGGCGAGATCGGACACGTCCCATGACTCCTGCTGGAGTTCCTCGCTGCCACCGGGCCGGTCGTTGGTGCCGGTGGCGCTTCGCACCACCTTGCCATCCACCAGGAGCTGCAGCGCAAGCCCATGCTCGTTCTTGCCGCCGCCGATGAGGAAGCCGATGAACTTCCGCTCGACGCGAAACTCGGGCGAGGTCAGCGTGCCGGTCGTGTCGTCACCCTTGAAGAAGGTGTTCACGAGTCCTTTGCCGCGGAAGCCATCGACTCCCATCTGTCCTGGCAGCGCGCCCTGCGCGGGCCCGGGGCCGAAGGCTTCGCCGGTCACCGTCCATGGTTCGTAGCTGCTCTTCTCAAAGTCGGCGACGACGATCTCGGAAGCGGCAAAAATTCGGCAGCCGAGCGTCGCACAAAGAGCGGTGGTCTTGAGCAAGGTATTCATGAAGTCGTGGTTCGTGTCAGGGGCTGATGCGGCCAGCGGACGGGCCGATCGATCCACGCCGGGATCGTTCCGTAGTGGGAGGGTTCTTCGCGACCGACTGCGCCAAGGCGATGGCGCCGCAAACACCCGCGTCATCGCCGAGCACGGGAGGAACGATGTAGTCCCCGACGCCTCTTTCATCCAGAGAAGGCGAATCGATGTAACCGGCAAGGGTGTCCCGGAAAGCGGTGCGAACTTTTGCGAAGAACGCTTCTTCACCCAAGCGGCCGGCCCTCCGCACACCGCCACCGAGGATAATCCGCCGCGGCGAAAGCACACAGGTGAGATTGACGAAAGCGTGGGCCATGTAGCGAGCTGTTAGACCCCACGCCGGATGATCGGGCGGCAACAACTCGGGGGGCATCCCGGAGCGCCTGGCGATCGCCGGGCCCGAGCAGAGACCTTCCCAGCATCGGCCGTGAAACGGACAAGCACCCTCGAAGTCATCGCCATCGATGCACGGCAAGCCCATGTGGCCCATTTCCGGATGCACCAATCCGTGCAGCAATCGTCCGCGAGCCATGCCTCCACCGCCGATGCCGGTGCCTGCCGTGACATAAACGAAATCCTCAAGTCCGGTTGCCGCACCCCAGCGAGCTTCGCCAAGCGCCGCGCCATTGACATCCGTGTCGAAGGCCGCCGGCACGCCGGGAAAGGAGCGACGGAGAGGCCCGAGGATGTCCGCGTGCTGCCAGCCTTTCTTCGGCGTGGTCGTGATGAATCCGTAAGTGGGGGAATCTTCATCGAGATCCACCGGGCCGAAGGATGCCAAGCCGAGCCCCGCGAGTTCGCCGTGCTTGTCCTGCTGCTCGAGGAACCATTCGACGACCTCGCGCATCAGCCGCGCCGGATTATCGCCACTGTCAAAGCGGGTGCGGGCGAGAATCCCGGCGCCCGGCCCGTTGCCGACGGCGCAAACGAACTTCGTGCCGCCCGCTTCGATGGCGCCGACAAGGGATGAAGACATGCTGCTCATGACTGTGGATCGCGGGAATCCAGGACGTATGTCGTGGTCATCGGACGCCAAGCTTCCGCTGCATTTCCTCCAGCGGCACGCCCTTCGTCTCGGGGACCATCAGCTTCACCCATAGGAGCTGGAGGACCATCATGCCGGTGAAGATCAAGAACACTGTGCCCGGCGCGAGCTTCGCCATCATCAGCGGAAAGACGGTGGTCAATCCGGCGGCAAAGACCCAGTGGGTGGCGCTGCCGAGTGCCTGGCCCGCGGCGCGACAGCGATCGGGGAAGATCTCTGAAATAAAGACCCAGATCACCGCGCCTTGGCCGATGGCATGGGCGGCGATGAAGGCAAAGATGCACACCAGCACCATCATTCCGCCGGAACCGGCTGCCTTGGAGGCGAGTAGCAACGCTTCATCCGCGGTCGCCTTGACCGAGGCAGGAGATGCCTCCGGAGCGAAGGTGACAGGCTTCGCGCCCGACCCCGGTTCAGCGGTCGCGGCGGCCAGCGCTTCCTTCTTCTTGGCGAGATCTTCCTCGATCTTCGCGAGGCGCGCCGGGTTCGCGGTGGCGAGAGCATCGACGGCCGCCTTCACATCGACTGCCGCGGAAGCCGTGCGAAATTGCGGGGCCCAAATGAAGAACGCCGCCGCGCACAGCCCGAGCGACAGGATGTAGCCGAACGAGCCAATGTAGAGGAGCGTGCGTCGGCCGAGGCGGTCGATCAGCCACAAGCCGACAAAGGTGAAGATCAGGTTGGTGATACCGATGCCGATCGATTGGGCGAGTGCGTTCTCGCTGCCGGTGAGGCCGAAGATGCGCGGCGCGAAGTAGAGGATGGCGTTGATGCCGGAGAGTTGGTTGAAGAACGCGATCAGGAAGGCGAGCGCCGCCGGGCGGCGCAATTCCGAGCTCCACAGGCTCGGGCGCTTCACGTCCTTCTCGTGCGGCGTCGAGCGAATGGCATCCGCGATCCGTTCGACTTCGGCGGCGCTCTTTCCCGGCGAGATGGCGCTCAGGATGCTGGTCGCCTCGGCATCGCGACCGCGCGAAAGCAGCCAGCGCGGGCTCTCGGGGATGGTGAAGCAGGCCAGCGAGTAGATCAGCGCCGGCAGGGCCTCCGAGCCCATCATCCAGCGCCACGCGTTGCCACCCACGTTGCCTAGCAGCCAGTTCGTGAGAAAGGCGATCAGGATGCCGAAGACGATGTTGAACTGGAACATGCCGGTAAGCCGGCCGCGCCGGTCGGGCGGCGAGATTTCCGAGATGTAAAGGGGGGCCGCCACCGTCGAGATGCCGACGCCGAGTCCGCCGATGAGGCGTGCGATACTGAACGACCAAGCGTCAGTCGCCAGCCCCGACCAGACCGCGGAGACGAAATACAGAATCCCAATCCACAGCAGTGTCCTTTTTCGCCCCCAGCGATCGGTCGGCCACGCGCCGGCGATCGCGCCGATCACCGTACCATACAGCGCCGAGCCCATGACGATGCCGTGCATGGCGGGAGAAAGATCCCAAAGCGCCTGGATCGATTGCTCCGCACCGGAGATGACGACGGTGTCAAAACCAAAGAGGAAGCCGGCAAGCGCGGCGACGATGGACCAGAGGATGAGGCGCCTATCCATGAACGAGGGTTTTCTGCCGCTTAGCGTGACTTTCACGCCCGCGGGACCGCAACCTCGTCCTGTTTACCTTTTGCACAAAGGTGTGTTTACAGGTCGGGAACCTGTCAGAAGCGATTGGGCTTACGTCGCCTCGTCCAAGCAACGGCGGACCATGGCGACATAACCTGTGCCGAAGAGATTCAGGTGATTGAGCGCATGGTAAAGGTCGTAGAGCGCCCGGCGGCGACGATCGGGAGCCGGGTCAGGCAACCCGTATCCATCAGAAAAGGCCCGGGGCAACGGACCGCCGAAGAGCTGGAGCATGGCCAAGTCCGTCTCCGCGTCGCCGAAATAGGGCGCGGGGTCGAACACCAAAGCCGAGCCATCGGACAGCGCCGCCGCATTCCCCGTCCAAAGGTCGCCGTGGAGCAGGGACGCCGGTGGTCGATGCTCCGCGAGCAGCCGCTCCGCCGCCATCAGGATCTCGCGTTCCGGCACGTGATGGGCTCGCGCCAGACGGAGCTGGGGCTTGAGCCGCCGTTCGATGAAGAATTCGCACCACGACGGAAGAGGCGCGTTTTCCTGCGGCGTGGCCCCGATGTAGTTGTCGTGATCGAGCCCGAACGTCGGCCGGGTCACCCGGTGAAGGCCCGCCAGTGCCTGGCCAAGGCCTTCCCACGACCGCGCATCGAGCGGACGGAGGTCGAGCCACTCCATGGCGAGCCAATGCTCGCCCGGCACCGTCCCTTGCGCGAGCAACTTTGGCACGCGGATGTAGGGTGTTAGCAAGTTGAGCCCCCGGGCCTCCGCCTCGAGCATGGCGGCCGCCTTCCCGCCGCCGGATTTCACGAAGACACGCCGGCCATCCGCGAGATCGAGCCGCCGCGCATGATGAATGCAGCCTCCTCCCACCGGGGACGTGCCGCAAATCGTCGCACCGAGCGAGGCCGCGATGCTTTGGTCCACCGGTGTGGCTCCCGCGCTCATGCCGCAATCCGCCGCGCCTGCTCTTCACTCATCCACGCATACAGCATGGCCCACAGCGAAAGCGCGAGCGAGAACAGCGGAATCTGTACGGGCTCCGGGAGGAGATAGAGCACGGTCACCACCGGAATCCACACGCCCCAGGTCGCGAACAAGGCGGGGACGACATGATCCCGGTAGTAGCGCGCGGTGAAGAAATCGCGCGTCATCCGGTAGCCGCGATTTTTCCAGTGGAAGAGCCACACGGTGACCGGCGCGGCGAAGAGCGGGTTGTAGAGAAACTGATCCACCAACACCTGCGGGATCACCACCGAAGCCACCGGCTCGTCGCCGAACCACCGCGCCTGACAACGGTAGAACCCATCGACGATGAAGCCCATGCCGCCCCAGAACGGCACCGCGAACAGCAGTTCCCTGAAGTTCTTCGCCCGGACCCGGCCACGCTGGTTGATCGCGATGCGCAGCACCTCCGGCACCACGGCACCCGCCACCGCCGCCGCCAGCACGCTGTAGCCAAAGCCCCAAGCCGCCTTGGTTTCCGCCAGCCGCTCGAACACCGCACGCGCCGACGGATGGAAGTAATAGAGCACCAGCAGCACCACCATTGCTCCTTGCACGATCAGGCCGGGCAGCACGTTGGCCCGCGCCGCCCGCAGACCGGCCCGCCACGGGGCTTCGCGCGTCATTCCGGTGGGCTCGCTCACGCCGCGGACCCTGCCGGGCCCGGCTCATCTGCCAAGCCGGAATTTGAACGAATGCGGACCCTCGGTGCTTGAATGAACTTCGGGGCCCTTCCGTCTCACAGGCATGATCTTCTCGCGCATTGCGCCCTTGTTTCTCTCGGCGCTCGCCCCGCTGTCGGCGGCCGATTTTCCGGTGGTGCCGCCGTCCGACCGCGTACTCACCGTGGAGCAGGTGAAAACCTTTTGGGTCAACCGCCTGCGCTCCCAGGCGCTGCCGCCCCAAGCGACGCCACTCCATCCTGAACGCAACACCGCCCGCCGCGCCGAGATCCAGCGCCGCCGTGGCCTCATGGAGGAAATCCGTGCCGGCCATCACGACTTGGCCGCACGACTGGTCTGTCTCAGCCACAATGTCGAGGCGTGGTCGCGCCTCGGCGATGAAACGAAGTCCGATGCCACCGAGCAGCGCTTGATCCGGCTGCGCGAGCATGTCGCCAAGCTGGCCACGCTCGAAGCCCAGCGCGAGGCCGCCGTGAAAGTTGGCGAAGCCGCCGACCGCATGGCCGCGAGGAGCGCGGAGATCCAGCAGTTGAAAGAGCTGCTCGCCCGACAGGACGAGTTGTGCGGGTAAGCGGACTACTCGCCCCATCCCTCGGGAAAACGCGCCGCGGGAAACACCTCGCGCGCCTCGGCGAGCAGCGCCGCCCGCTCCTCCCGGACATAGCGGCCGGACACATGAAACAGCACCAGCTCCCCCACCCCGGCATCGCGCGCCAGCGCGGCGGCTTGGACGGAGGTCATGTGATAGTTCTTCCGCGCCAGCTCCAGGTCGGCCGCGCGGTACTGTGACTCGCACACCACGTGGCGGCAGCCGGCCAACCACGGCACCAACCTTTCCGCCGCGGTCTCGTCCAACAGGAAGTCGGTCAAGTACGCCACTGCATCGCCCGGCGTCGGGACCAACAGCTCCGTCCGCAACTCCCCTGCCCGCCGGCCTTCGACCATCGAATCATCGGGCAAGGCGGCCGGATCCTTCAGCGACTTCAACCACGGTCCCGGCTTCAACCCGAGTGAGGCGAGGCGCTGTGGATCGATATTCCAGCGAGTCTTCTCCGTGACCTTGTAGGCCATGCTCGCGGTCAGGTGATCGAGCGTCATCGCCTCCACGATGAAATCGTCTTCGTCGAGAATCATGCGCCCCTCCCGCACCAGGGCAGCCTCCTCGTGCGCGGTCTCGAACGCCTCGGGCAGCTCATAGCGCCAGGTCTTGATCTCCGTCTCACCGATGTCCGAGACCCGCCAGATCGCCCCGAGGTTTTCGTGGAGATTCCACAGGTAACTGCGGAAGCGGTGGTGCAGGATCTTTCCGGTTCCGGGCGGCCCCCAGATCCGGTTCTGCTCGCCCTCGCGGGCAAAATTCATGCGGAAGAACCCGTCGAAGCCCGCCACATGGTCCATGTGGAAGTGCGAGAAGAAAACGTCGTCGATGAGTTGCACCTCGGCCGACGTGAGCCCGGACAGGCAGCCTTCGCCGCAGTCAAAGAGCAGCCGGCGCACGGCATGGCCGCTGTCGATTTCCACGTGCAGCGCGTTGTCCCGCCCGGCCGCGCCGAGCACCCGGATGCGGATGGCCATGCGGCAGGCAAGAAAGCCGCCCGCCGCCTGTCAAGGAACCCTGACAACTTGCACGATTGATCAATGGCACCGCGGAAGGGTAATCATCGTCCGATGCTCATTCGCCTTGCCTCCGCGCTGCTGATTTCCGCCCACCTCGCCGCTGCCGCGCTGCCGGAAGCGGACAAACTGGTGGAGGAACTGTCCGCCGCCCACGCCAAGCTTCCCGGCTATGTCGCGACTTGGCATGCCGAGGGCGAGGGAAAGTCGCTCGATCTGACCATCGCCGAGGACCGCAAAACCGGCAGCTTCGCCCTCCAGCTCCAAGCGACGGGCCCGCACGGGAAGATCGATCTGCGCCAGTGGAGCCCGGATGGAAATCTGGTCTTCATTGATAGTAACGGCACGCGCGCGAAGATGGATTGTGCAAGCGCGGAGCTCGCGTTCATGCAAGGCTTCGGCGAGGTTTTCCTCGATCGGAAGACCTTCGACGCCATCAAATTCGCTTATACTCCTGTCGCATTGCTGGATTCCCTGTCGATCAAGGTACAACTCGGAACCGGTATGGCGGACAAGCCCGGGTGGGCAATGATCGCCGGCAACTTGAAAACGGCCGATGTCACCGAGGACAGGACGACTTTCACCAGTGACGATTTCGGCCGCCTTACGATCGACCGGGCCAACGGCGTGCTGTTGCGCCAGGAAATCGGAGGAGAGAAGGGCGAAAAGCGCGTGCTTGAGCGCAGGACTTGCCGGACGGAGGGTGCCGCCGACGAGATCACCAGACTCACCCGCGACTGGACCACCCTCGGCGCGACCGATGTCGGCATGGATCTACCGGCGCTGAAATCCCGGATGGAATTCTTGCAGTTCATCATCGATGGCATCGAAGCCGGGCAAGGCAGCTTGGAGAAACTGGAGGAGAAGCTCTCGCGAAAGGACGAGCTGTTGGAGTATGGCCGGCGTGCCCTGATCAAGTCGAAGGAACCGGCCGGAGGGACCTTGGCTTGGGACAAGGTATTGGATCTCACCCGGGCCGAGGCCCGCAAGCGTTGGACGGCCGGTCTTCCTGAAGGTGAGGCGGATGATGACGCGGCCTTCGCCAAGTATCTGGCCGCGCCCGAAAACCGGACCGGCATCCGTGACGTGATGGCTGACGGATTGACCGCGGCGGAGGGGATCGTTCCGGGAGTCGTGTTCGCCCTCTTCGGCCCGAGGATGAACGACGGGCTCGTCGCGAAGTCCGCCACGGGCCGGGTCGCCAAGGCGGCAATCGAGACCGCGCTGTGCCGCGCCTATCTCGCCGCCATGCTTGAGGAGAAAATGGCCGCGGCGTGGGGCGAGCGGGAAAACTTCGATTGAGATCTCGATGTCCGGAGAACGCCGGTTTTCCTTTGCCCGCGTCCGGCAGGGCAATCCAAGCTGCGCCCCGTGAGCGCCTACACGTCCCTCGAAGCCCTGCTGCACGACGCCTTTTGGGCGGACGAAGGCGAACCGGTCGAGCTCGCCATGCTCGATGAACTGCTGCGCGGCCACCCCGGCCCCGCACTCGAGATCGGCTGTGGCTCCGGCCGGCTGCTGCTCCCGCTGCTGAAAAAGGGCCACGACGTCGAAGGCCTGGAGCTCTCCCGCGACATGCTCGATCTCTGCCGGAAGGCCGCGGAGGCTCTGGCACTCGAGCCGGTCCTCCACGAAGGCGACATGACCGTCTTCGATCCCGGCAAGACTTACCACTCGCTGCTATTGCCCGCCTTCACCTTCCAGCTCGCGCCGGATCCCGTCGCGGCGCTGACGCATTTCCGCCGGCTGTTGGAAAAGGACGGCCTGCTCTACCTCAGCGTCTTCATCCCGCTGGCCGAACTCCACCGCGAGTTGCCGGAAGGCGAATGGTACGAAGACCATCGTACTAGCCTGCCGGACGGCCGCACCGCCGTCGTCCACACCCGCCACCGGCTCAATCGCAAGAACCGTGTGCTGGAACGCGAGCATCGCTACGAACTGCTCAACGCCGACAGGGTGGTCGAGGCCGAGCACCTTTCCTCGCAAACCCTGCGCTGGTTCACCCCGCGCCAGCTCCGCGGCCTGCTCGAAGAATCCGGCTTCGAAGCCGTCCACGCCCTCGCCGACTTCGACCCCGAGCTGCCGGTCGATGACGAGGCGCAGATTGTCACCGTGGTGGCAAGGAAGACAGAAGACTAGAAGACGACAGACAGAAGACTTGAGCACCGCGAGGGCGTTTTTGGCGTGCTTCCAGTCCGAAGATTGCCGTCTGCCAGTCTTTTGTCTCCTCCCCGCCCTTGCTCCGCCGCGGGAATCCAGCATCTTTCTCTCATGCGCTTTCCCCACGGTCACCTCGCCTACTGCACGAACATTCATCCCGCCGAGGACTGGCCGAGTACCTTCCGTGCGCTCGACACCCACGCGTTGCGGGTCCGCGACCTCGTGGCTCCGGGCCAGCCCTACGCCATCGGCCTGCGACTCTCCGCCAAGGCCGCGAACGAGCTGCTGAATGGCGACGCGCTGCCCCGCTTCCAGGACTGGCTCGCCGCGGAGAACGCCTACGTTTTCACCATCAACGGCTTCCCCTACGGCGACTTCCACGGAACCACCGTGAAGCGCAATGTCTTCCGCCCCGATTGGACCGATCCGGCGCGGCTGGAATACACCAAGGAACTCTTCACCATCATCTCCGAACTGGTGCCGCAGGGCATCGATGGCTCCGTCTCCACCTTGCCCGGCTCGTTCAAGGAATTCCAAGCGGATGAATCGCTGATCCACGGCCAGCTCATCGAACTCGCCGGTTTCCTCGATGCCCTCAGCGAGGTCTCCGGCCGCGACCTCCACCTCGGCATGGAGCCCGAGCCGCGCGGGCATTTCGAGAACACCGAGGAAACGCTGCGCTTCTTCGACCGCCTGCTCGATGCCGCACCGGATCACGAACAGATCAAGCGCCGCATCGGCATCAATTACGACTGCTGCCACTTCGCGCTCCAGTACGAGGATGCTCGTACTTCGCTCAATGCCCTGCGCGGCGAGGGTCTGCGCTTGTCGAAGATTCACCTCTCCGCGGCGCTCGCGCTGGATCCGCGGATCCCGGAAGCGGTGAACGCGGTCAGTGCCTTCGACGAGCCAACCTACCTGCACCAGGTGCTTGCACGGCATCCGGACGGCCGCATCGAGCGCTTCTCCGATTTGCCCGACGGCCTCGCCTCGCTCGACACCGCCGACGGCCGCGATGCCGAGCAATGGCGCGTCCACTTCCACATCCCGCTCGATGCCGAACCGGCCGAGCCGCTGAAGTCCACCCGCCAGCACTCGCGCGACGCGCTCATGCTCGCCGAGGAAATTCCGGGCCTGTGCTCGCACTGGGAAATCGAGACCTACACTTGGGGCGTGCTGCCCACCGACATGCAACGGCCGGTGGAAGAACAGATTGCGGCGGAGTACCGCTGGGTGCTCGGCTCGGATCAGTAGGCGGTGACCTGCCCTTCCAAGCCTCTGGCGCAGCGGGCTGACCGAAGTCCAGAGCGTCATCACCTCGTTCGAGGAAAGAGCCACCCGATCGAGCGGCCGATCGAGGCCCCTGCGCACGTGCTTGGCTTGCGGTTTGCATCCATTTTTGGACGGAGCACGCGAATCTGGGACGATTTCGCCAATCGACCTTACGCCATCCCGGTATATCTGAATTCCCTTTTGTTTGAATGATCGGGGGAAG
>CBKZPU010000102.1:0-18671 GCA_966696705.1 uncultured Verrucomicrobiaceae bacterium
CCGCGCTTCTGGAAATCCGATGCTGTTAGAAGCGTCTCACTCCGCCGTCAGCGGAGCGTGGATCTTCTTCAACTCCTCCGCGGGGATTTTGATGACCTTGCGGTCGTAGCTCATCAGGCCGTTGATCTCTTCCTCGACGTCGGTCG
Source organism: uncultured Verrucomicrobiaceae bacterium (assembly GCA_966696705.1). Lineage (GTDB taxonomy): Bacteria > Verrucomicrobiota > Verrucomicrobiia > Verrucomicrobiales > Akkermansiaceae > Haloferula. The sequence goes on from CBKZPU010000102.1 coordinate 147, forward strand.
TCTGGGTATAGACGCCACCGGCGACGCCCTTGGCCTTGAGTTCGGTCAGCACCCGGATCGATTTAACGTAGCGGTCGCGATACTCTCCGATGCTCTTCGGCAGGCCGCCGTAGCCCCAGTTCTCCTTGCTGACGTTCCACAGGTGGTCCTTCACCGGCCAGCCGTGGCCGCCGAACTCGCCGACGACCTTGATGAAGTCGTTGTAGCGCGCGTCCCCGGTGGGATAGTCCGGATCCGGATAGTGGTGGAGGTCGGCGACGTGACCGACCGGCCAGAAGTTGCCGCCGCTGGCGATATTGATGATGCGCGAAGGATCGCGCTTCACCGCCCATTCGCCGACCTCCATCGTACGGTGCTGACCCCACGCTTCATTGAAGGGCGTCCAGACGACGATGCTCGGGAAGTGGTCGAGCAGCGAGATCATGTCATCGAGTTCCGCAAGCCACTGCTGGTGATCGGCGTCGCTCCAGTTCGCATCCTTCGGGTTGGGCTCGAACTTCGTCCACGGCGGACTCGCGCCACCGCTGACCTGATCCTGCCAGACCATCATGCCAATCTTGTCGCAGTGGTAGTAGTAGCGCTGGGGCTCGACCTTGATGTGCTTGCGGATCATGTTGAACCCGGCGTCCTTGAGCCACTGGATCTCGAAGACCATGGCATCGTCGGACGGCGGAGCAAGCAGTCCATCCGGCCACCAACCTTGGTCGAGCGGGCCCCAGTGGAAGATCGGCTTGCCATTCAAGGTGAAGCGCCAGTTGCCGTCCTTGTCGCGCTCGCGGCCAACCTTGCGCAAGCCAGTGTACGAAGTGACATGATCGATGACCTGGTCGCCTTCGCCTAACAGTGAGACCTTGAGGTCGTAAAGATGCGGGCTTTGCGGCGACCAGAGCTTGGCATCAGGGATTTTGAGAACGATGGGTCCGGCCTTTGACTCCGCGACGACCTTGCCGCCGTCGAGCGCCTGCGCCTGGATGATCACATCGTCGAAATCCGCGCCGATCAGCTTGGGCTCGATCTTGATCTCGCCGGTCGCGATGTCGGTGGTGATGGCAAGGTCACCGATGCGTCGCTCCGGCACTTCCTCGGCCCACACGGTCTGCCAGATGCCGGAGTTGCGGGTGTAGAAAATGCCGCCGGGATTGAGGACCTGCTTGCCGCGGAGTTGGGCACCGCCGGTCGCATCTTCGACGCGGACGGTGAGCGTGTTGCCGCCATCCTTGAGCGCGTCGGTGATGTCGAAGCTGAAGGGCAAGTTGCCGCCGACATGGGTGCCGACTTCCTTGTCATTGACCCAAACCTTGGCGCGATAATCGACGGCCTCGAAGTGCAGCACGGTGCGCTTCCCGGCTTGCTTGGTCAGATCGAGCGACCGGCGGTACCACAGCGCCTCGTAGGGCTGGAGCATGCGGCGGACGCCGGAGAGCTTCGATTCGATCGGGAATGGCACAAGGATCTTGCCGACCCACTTCGCTGGCATGCCGGCTTCGAGCGTGGTGATGGCGTAATCCCAATGGCCGTTGAGGTTCGTCCACTGCTCGCGCTGGAACTGCGGACGGGGATACTCGCGCCATGCATTCTCCGCGGTGACCTTCTCGCCCCACGGCGTGATCAGGCTGGAATGCACCGCCCCGTCGCTGCCGAGCAGCATCCGCTGGTCGGGCAAGGCATCGGTATCAATTACATGGACATCGATGTACTGGCCGCCGGTCCCTTGGTGGCAATGCACGGCGAGGAGGTTGGCACCGGCCTTCAGCGTGTCGCGGGCGCTGAGCTCGAGCGGGACAATCTTGTAAGCCTGGGTGTAGCCGCTGAACTTCGCGATCTGCTTGCCATTGAGGAAAACTTCCGCGTCGTCGTCGTGGTGAATGTAGAGCGCGGGATGGGCCGGCATTTCCTTCAGTTCGAAGGTGCGGCGAAGCCAGATGTCATCGGTGGTCCACTCGGTGTTCACGATCCCGCCGGGCGCGCGCTTGGCACCTTCCTTGCCGCCAAAGCCGCCGGGGCCGGACTTCCAACCGGAATCGTCAAAGCCCGGCGCCTCCCAGCCGCCGGCGGGCTTGTCGGTGGTGTACTTCCACTGCGGCGGGGCCGGTGGTTCCTGGGCCTGCGCCGTGGCCGCCAGGGCGAGCAGGCCCAGACAGCCCGCGAGAAGGCGGCGTGTATTCGAATGGGGACCGTTCATGAGAATCCTGAAGTTTGCCCCGTGATACGGGTTCGATTAGGCAATCTTCCACCCATGCGAGACTTTCCCGCGAGTAGAGTGAAACCCATCGCCCGGCTGCCCCGTGTGCGCAAACGACCGATCAAGCGGTCAGAGCCGGGCTGCCACCGGTTTGCGCCGCAGCACGCCCCTCATCCACTCTTTCACCGCGGCAAGTCCCCTCGCCGCGGGGTGGTCGCGGACTCCTTGGAGTTTCAGGTGCTCGACCACCTTCTCCTCATGGCCGCGGTAGCGGGGCAGGAATAGCAGCAGCGTCGATTCGGCCGCGCCGCGTCCATGGACCAGGGACGGGGAAAAGATCCCCTTCTCCACCTGCCGGACGCCCTCGGGCAGCGGGATGGTCCGCTCGTCCAAGATGCACCAGCGGCGGTAGCGGAAGACGGGGGTGCCATCGTCGGTCAACACCAGCCGCCCGCCGGTGCGAGGCGGCAGCCCCGCCAGACGGCCGAGCGTGAAGACGTGCGGGCTGTCGGGTGTCGCCCGCCTTTTCCCGCGCCACGGCAACAGGATGTCCGCGGCAAAGCGCGCGCCGAAGATAGCCAGCCGCATCGCCGCCGGAGCGAGCCACGCCGCGACGAGGATCAAGACCACGCACAGGGCCGCCGCCAGCCATGGGGCGATCGCATAGACCACGCCGATCATGGCGAGCAGACTCATACGCATCAGCTTCAAGGCGGCATCCACCGTCGAGAACGGCGAAAGGATGATGAGCACGTTGATCGCGTGGCTGCAGATCCACACCAGCAGGAACGCCATCACCGCACCGGGGATCATCAGCCAGGAAAGATTGATGAATGCCATCGTCTCTCCCGCGAGCGAAGCCGCCGGCACCGCCACCTTCTCCGCTTCGAGATGCTTGGCCATTTCCACCGCGACCAATGGCACGAAGGCCCCGCTGGCAACCAGCGCGCTGGCCTTGTTCTCGAACAACTCCACCATGTCGAAGGGCTTCTTCAGCACGCCCGGCACCGCGGTGCCGAGCGAGTCCTTGAGAAAGCACAGCGCCAGCACCGCGAAGCCGGTGCCCCATGCCCACGGCTGGGCATACCATGGCAGCGACGCACGCGCTTCAGCAGGCGCTTTCCAGTAGCGCCACGCGCCGACAGAACTCACGCCCAGCAGCGGGGAAATGGCGACGCCGGTGATTTCGGTGATGCCCTGGCTAAGGGCGACGCCGGGAAGCAATTCTTCCGTCGCATTGGGAGGTGGTGCGGATTCCACCTCGACTTCCGCCGCCCCCAGCAGTCCGGAAACGGTGAGGATCAGGGCGAGAACCAAGGCTTGGATCATGCCTTGCTATAGCATGCGAAACGCGACCCGTCCATGACGGGCGGTCTCCCTCACCTGGTGCCTGGCACCGGCTTCGCGACCGCGCCACTCATCGTGATGACGCAATATACGGGCTTCCGTTCCTTTTCGGTGAACTCGACGACGTAGAACCAGCGGCAGCCTTTCTCGGGGAGACGCTTGAGGAGGACCTCTTCGTAGCGGTTCGTGGTTTCCAAGGTCACCGCCATTTCCGCCTTCTCCCCGGCCCCGGAGGCGGCAGCGGTCCGCTTCGCGATTTCGACCGCTTGGTCACGGCTCAAGGGAACCTTGCTTCCCGGCTTCGGTTCCCACTTCGGGACCTTCTCGAACTCCGTGCGTTCGACCCGGTAATCCACCCAGCCATCGCCTGCGGCAGAATGCATGCGATGGATGGTGACCTCTTCCGCCGCAGCAGCACAGAGGAGAGCGGGAACAAGGAGTATCCAAGATTTCATTGGCGTTCGGTTTTGAGAATCTCGCCATCGGCGGTCACGTGCAGCACCAGCATGTGGTCGCCGGGCCATCGTTCCGAAGTGGTCGACAGCGGCCACGCCGTTCGCGCGGGACGGACCGCGGCAGACTCCAACGCGAAGTACGCTTCGTAGAGCAGCGGAAGCTTCGCATCGGCGGCCACCAGTTGCGGCCGGTTCACCGTGTATTCCCTGAGACTCACAAACTCCCATCTACCTTCCGGCAGCTTCTCTCCGGCAGCCTTCAAAGCCGCATCCAATGCCACGTCGAATCGGCTGCCGAGTTCCGCCAAGGCGGCGAAGCGCTCCGCCGAGACCGATGCCGAGTAACCGGGACCGCCGTCCCAGCCGGAACCGACGATCGCCAACGGCGCCGCGCTGGCCATTTCGGCATTGCCGCGCTTCACCTTCTCCAAGTGTTCGCGGTCTCCTTCGGATAGATCGCGGATCGCCACCAGCGAGATCGACTCGCCGGCTAACAGCGAGACATCGTCGTCGGTTAGATTGACCAAGCGGGCTTGGATCGACTTGCCGTTGACATGCCGCCATGCGCGCGTCTCGCCGGCCTTCCAGCCTTCGAGATACTCCGGTGCCTTGCCCGTGGGCATGTTGAGCTGCATCGAAAGGCCCTCCACCTTGCAGAGGGTGACCGTTCCGGCATGCAGCCCCTCGAGCAGCGCGCGCTCCTCCGGCACCAGCGATGATATTGCCACCGGCGGGATCTGCCCCTTGTTCTTCCCGTCGTGGAAGTACGCATGCTTCCCGTCGGGCGTCAGCATGATCAACCGCAACCGGCGCGACTTGCCGTCCGTCATGTGCCAGGTCCGCACGCCGGTGATGACCGTCGTCTCGGCCATCACATGTCCGAAACCCAAGCCGAGGATCGCGACCCAACGCAGCCACTTCATCCTTCGGGACCTAGTCGCTTTCCTTTGCAGGGTCAAGCAAGCGACCACGGGCGCGGTTCGTTCGTCAGGACCTCCGCTCACGCCTGCGGGGAACCACGAACCTCCGTGAACTAACAGCTGGTTGCCGCCGGATCCCGCTTGGCACCAAGCCGAATTGACGGGGACAAGGTCCGCTCCCGGATCGAAGCGGTCGGAGCTGACCAAGCCCTAGTCATCACCCTGCCCGTCCGCAATGGCGCGACCTTCAGCGACAGCCCCTCGAAGATCGCCACGGTCGATGACATCTTCTACACCGTCGAAGGCTCGGACACCCTCGGCCTCTTCGACCAAGGCGTGACCGAGATCGCCGTCAGCGCCGCCGGCATGCCGGCGCTGAACAGCGACTGGGCTCCCTGAGCCAGTCAGCGAGCCCTCGTTCACTTGGGTAAAATTGGGTTAAAAAGGCCGGGAGAGTTCTTCTCCCGGCCTTCTTTCTCTTTGCCGGAGTCATCAGTGGCCGCCCGTGAACGACGCGGTCACGGCTTGAACTCCAAGAATCCCCGGCACCGGAGCCTTGGCCGGTAAGATCCCCGTGGCGAGTCCTGTGAATAATTCTCTCCCGACAGCCCGAGATCCCCGTCCTTCCAAGCACCAGCGGCGTTCACAACTTGTGAACAACCTTCCTCCGCATCAGCAACAGCGGAACGTCGCGCCGCGGCACTGGCGGACAGCCGGGACAGCAATTCCCCGGCCCATCTGAAGCGGGGCAGAGGTGGTGTCCGGCAAGCAAAGGTGGCCTCAGCTCGCGGCGACCCCGACGAGTTGGTAGAAGGACCCGTTGGTCTCATCCACGACGTAGCGGGCGCTGACGACGACGAAATGCTGCGGCTTGCCACTACCGTTGAGGTGGTCGAGATGGTCGTCCACCCGGAGCGGAACCGGCGATTCGGTTTCCTTCGGGACGACGATCTGCCCGGCGTTCATGCCGACAGGTTGGAAGCGGATCTGGATCATGGCTTGGATGGTCTTGGAGGGGGAATCCGTGGCGCGGCAGCGCCGGTGGCGATGAACAGTGATTGGCAACAATCGACCGATGAAATCGGGGAGGAAAACCTGCCAACTTGAGCGGAAAGTGACAATCAAGGCAAGCTTGCGGTTTTCCTTAGGAAACCGGGATTTCCTAGCCCCGGCGAAACGACGAGACTTGATTCAAATCATGAGTTGGAGTTGGCTGAATGGCGTGTATTCCCGTTGGATGAAGTGGATGGCCATCGCCGTGGCCCTCGCAGTTTTCCAGCCCCTGCTCGCAACCGCGGAGGAGGATGAGATTGTGATCCACCGCGGCGAGGAATTCACCTCGCCGGGAGTCGGCCCCAAGGAGGAACTCCGCTTCGTCCGCGTGTTCACCGTCAGCCGGGAACATTGGGGGAAGCAGTCAAAGGTCCATCCCCTCTCCAAGCCGCCACTTTCCGCCGCCAAGGCGCTCGAACTCGCGGAAGCCAGCCTCGAGCCATCCGGAACCGACGGCGATGACGACGTCCACGTCACCAAGCTGGAACTACAATACCAACCCTCCGGTGACCCGAGAGCCCTGGCGAGTTCTGTACCATACTATGTCGTGGACTTCCACGTGGATGGCAGCGAAGTCCAGCGACTGGTGCTGATGGACGGCACGGTGCTGAAACCGCAATTGACGCGCGTGCCGGGGAAATCAACCGAGCCGAGGTAGCAACGCGTGAATCCCACTTTCAGGCCCGCTCATGTCTCGGCGCCGGATCTCTCCGGGGCGAGTGACAGGCCATGCCATGCCTTCCGGCGAGTCCGACAATCCGCCGATCTTTGGCTCCGGTAAAGGCACCCCTCGCCCGCCGAATTTCATCGCACCCGCTGGCCGTGCGCACAAAAGTAAACGGCGGATGATCTCCCTCCGCCAGCTCACCAAGCGCTTCGGCACGCAGACCGCTGTCGATGCGCTCACCCTCGATATTCCCGCGGGGCAAATCGTCGGTTTGCTAGGGCCGAATGGCGCGGGGAAATCGACGACGCTCAAGATGCTCACCGGGTTGCTGGTCCCGACTTCCGGCAGTGCGACGATCTGCGGGCATGACCTGCTGCAGGACCCGATGGAAGTGAAGCGCAACGTCGGCTTCGTGCCGGACTCGGGCGCGGTCTTCGAGTCCCTGACCGGCTTGGAATATCTGGAGATGGTGGCCGCGCTCTACGGCATCCCGGCGGAAGCGGCGCGCGAGCGGATCCGGCAGTTCATCGCGTTCTTCGACCTGAGTTTTGAAACGCTCACCGACAAGCTGCTCGGCGCGTATTCCAAAGGCATGCGGCGCAAGGTCGTGATCACGGCGGCGCTGCTGCACAATCCTCCGGTGGTGTTTTTCGATGAGCCGCTCGACGGTCTCGATGCGAACGCCGCGGTCGGCTTCAAGGCGCTGATCCAAACGCTGGCGCGCGAGGGCAAGGCGATCGTCTACAGCTCCCACATCCTCGACGTGGTGGAGCGCGTCTGCGACCGGGTCATTATCATCGACCAAGGGAAGGTAAAGGTGGATGGCGAGCCGGCGGAACTGGTCCAGCAACATGAGGCTCGCTCACTTGAGCAGCTCTTCACCAGCCTGACCGGCGGTCACGATCTCGAGCGCAAGGCGGAGGACTTCGCGAGAACCTTCCGGCCGTGAACACGCCTTCCACATCGAAGACGCTGCGGAAGCTCTACCTGACGCTGTTCCTGCGCGGCCGCAGTTCGCGCGGGCTGAACAAGGACCGCGCGCCGACGTCGGTGGGCACCAAGCTGTGGGGCACGCTGGCCCTCTACGGCTTGATCGGGCTGGCGGCACTGACCTTCGTGGGCCAGCCTTCGTTCACGCTGTCCTTCTACCTCCACGGGATGTCGCTGCTGTTCCTCGGCATGTTCGTGGCGGCCTCGGCGGGCGAGATCCTCTTCAACAGGGATGAGCCGGAAATCCTCCTGCACCGGCCGGTGGATGCCCGAACCCTGCTCTGGTCGAAGGTTTCCGTGCTGGTCCGGGTGTCGTTGTGGGTGGCATGCGCTTTCAATCTAACAGGCATGATCGTCGGCACCGTGAAGTGGAGCCCGCTCTTCGCGCCAGTGCATCTCGTCTCCACTACACTCGCAGCGCTGTTTTGCTCCGGCAGCGTCGTGCTGATCTATCAACTCTGCCTGCGCTGGTTCGGCCGCGATCGCCTCGACAACCTGATGACCACCGCCCAAGTGCTGCTTGCCGTGGCACTGGTCGCCGGCAGCCAGATGGTGCCCTATCTGATGCGCGGGATGGAGAAGCAAACCGACCTGCTCGCCGGCAAGTGGTGGCTCTACCTCCTGCCGCCGGCATGGTTCGCGAGTTTCGACGAGGTGTTCATCGGCCGTGGGTCAGCGGCAAACTGGGGACTCGCGGGGATCGGCGTGGCCGTCACCGCGGGTGTGCTGGTGCTGGCATTCGGCAAAATGGCCGGCACCTACGAGGAGGGTCTCAAAACCTTGGCCGAATCGCGCCCGCGGACCATGGGGAGCAGCGGTGGTCGCCGTTGGCTCGACCGGGTGGCAGAGTTCCCATTGCTGTCATGGATGCTGCGCGATCCAGTAACGCGGGCCTCCTTCCGGCTGTCCGCCGCTTACATGTTGCGCGACCGCGACATGAAGCTGCGACTTTATCCGGGCCTCGCCCCGATGCTGATGATGCCAGCTGTTTTCCTCCTGCAGGGCAGCTCGCGGACCGCCGGCGAATTCGGCATCACCATCGCCGGCGGCTATGTCGGGCTGGTGCCACTGACCGCGATGGGCCTGCTGCAATTCTCCCAGCACTGGCAGGCGGCGGACCTCTACCGGCTGGCCCCCGTGCCCGGCCCGGGACGCTTTATTCTGGGCGCGGTCGTTGCAGTCGGAGCGGTGCTGGTGATACCCGCCTTGACCGTGCTCGGGGCGGTCATGACGTTCTTACCGGGTGGGCTGAAGCACCTGCCACTGCTGCTGCCCGGGCTGATCGCCCTGCCGGTTTACGCCCTCGCTCCCGGGGCGATCGACAAGACCGTGCCGCTGTCAAAGCCGACCGAGGAATCGAAGTCCGCCCTCCGCGGTGCCTCAATGTTCCTGCTGATGATGAGCGCGATGATCCTGCCCGGCCTGGGTCTCGCGGCGAAGCATCTAGGCGTATTCGGAATCTTCCTCGCGATCGAGGCGGTCGCATCCGCCGTGGCCAGCTTTGCGCTGGTCCGCGTGATTTCCGGAAAGCGTTGGGATCCGATCGAGTAACTCCCACGAAAACATCATGCGCATTCTCATTTCTGGAGGCCCAGGGTCTGGCTGCACCTCGATGGCCGAGGCCATCGGCAAGCAACTGGGATTGCCGGTATTTGATTCCGACTCGTATTTCCACAAGCCAACCGATCCCCCATTCCAAGAACAATACACGCCCGACGAGCGGCGGGCCCTGTTAGGCTCGGTGTTGGGATCCGAGCCGGGATGGATTCTCAGCGGCTCCGTAGCCACATGGGGTCTCGATTCGCTTGAGCCTACCCATGGCGTCTTTCTGGACATTCCAAAAGAAGTGCGCCGGAACCGGCTGCTAAATCGCCAAAGAAATCGGTTTGGCCCCAGAATTGAATCCGGAGGAGACATGCACGAAGAGCATGAATCCTTCATCGAGTGGGCCGCGGGGTACGAAGACCGGTCCGGGTCAGGCAGGAATGCCACGACCGACCGGGGCTTTTTGGAGGCGCATTGCGGGCATGTTCTGGCAATCACGGAGGATCAAACGATGGAAGAGATCGTTTCGAGAATCATCCGCTTCCTCGGCCAGCGATGATCCACACCGACACCACCGGCGATGACGTGGCCTCGCACTACGACGAGCTGGACCCCTTCTACCGGAGCCTGTGGGGCGAGCACGTCCATCACGGCCTGTGGGAAACGGGGCGTGAATCGCCATTGGAGGCAGTGGCGGCGCTGAGTCGGCACGTCGCGAGGAGAGCCGGCATCAAGACCGGCGATCGGGTTTGCGATGTCGGCTGCGGCTACGGGGCCACCGCGCGGTTGTTGGCTTTGGACTACGGCGCGCATGTCACAGGCATCACGATTTCACCGAAGCAGCACGCCGCTGCAACCGCCGCCGGAGGGGCTGACTACGTGCTCGGGGACTGGCTGGAGAACGATTTTCCCGACGGAAGTTTCGACACGGTCATCGCGATCGAAAGCACCGAGCACCTGTCCGATGTCGCGAAGGGCATTGCTGAGATGGCCCGCGTGCTGGTGCCCGGCGGGAGCCTGGTCATCTGCGCTTGGATGGCCGGGCCCGCGCCGCGGGCATGGGAGCGGCGGCATTTGTTAGAGCCGATCTGCCGCGAGGGCCGTTTGGTCGGCATGGGCAATGAAGCGGACTATCACCGCTGGTTTGCCGACGCCGGGCTCGAGCTCCAGAGCACGGACGACCTCAGCCGCCAGGTCCGCCGCACCTGGCCGATCTGCATCCGCCGCACGATCGCGGGTTTCTTCCGAGACCCGGAACTCCGCCGCTTCCTCTTCGACGACCACCGGCGCAACCGGATCTTCGCCCTCACCCTGCTGCGGATCTGGCTCGCCTATCTCACCGGCGCGCTGCGTTACACCGTCTTCTCGGTGGTGAAACCCTAGCGCTTCAATGCCACCCGCAACAGGCGGTCGTCGGAGGTCAGATAGAGCCGCGTGCCATTCTCGCCGAAGGCCACGTTGGCAGTCGGACGACCGCACAAGATCCGGCCTAACAGCTTGCCCTCCGCATTCAGGATCAAGCAACCGCCCGGTCCGGTGGAAAAGACGTTGCCCTTGGCGTCCACCTTGATGCCGTCCGGCGCGCCGGGTCCTTTCAGCTCCTTGCAATTGAAGAAAATCTTGCCGCCCTCGATCGAGCCGTCGGCCTTCAACGGATAGGCCATGATGATCGGCGCGGGGCCGTGCGATTGGGCTACGTAGAGTGTCTTGTTGTCCGGCGAGAGCGCTACGCCGTTCGGCCGGTCGAGATCGCGGGTGACCAGCGATACCACGCCTTGCGGAGTGACTCGATAGACCCCGTGGAACGGCAACTCGCGGAACTGCGTGTCCTTGTCCCGGCCGGGCAGGCCATACGGCGGATCGGTGAAATACACGTCGCCATTGCGCGCGATGGCGAGGTCGTTCGGCGAATTGAAGCGCTTGCCATTGAAATTGTCCGCCAGCGTCCGCTTGCCACCGCCCGGCGTGAGGTAGGACACGCGGCGGTCGCCGTGCTCGCAGCAGTAGAGCTGGCCCTTGTCGTCCATCGCCAGGCCATTCGAGCCGGGCTCGCTGCCGTAGGGAGCGACACCGGTATAGCCGGACGGCTTCATGAAGACCGTCGCCTCGGTGTCGCCCTCCTTCCACTGATAGATGGTATTGCGCGGGACATCGGAGAACAGCAGCCGCTTCTCCTTTTCGTCCCACACCGGTCCCTCAGCCCAATCGAAGCCCTTGCACAAGGTCTCGATCTTCGCCGCAGGGTCGAGAATGGCATCGAGCGCGGGATCGAGCCGTTCGATGCTCTCTTGAGCCGAACCCAAGGCGGGAAGGAGTAAAAGGAGACGCAGGGCTTTCATGATGCTCCGATTTACGCGGCGCAACGCGGCGAGTCGTCGCCGAAGGGTGTCATGCCATAAGGGGCCACGCTCCTTACGCAAGCACCCGCTCGTACACCCCGATCACCTTCGCCGTCATAGCGTCGAGCGTGACTTCCTTGGCGACGAGATCGAAAGAAGGAGCCAGCCGCGCTTTCAGGCCGGTCAAATCGGCCAGCGCATGCCTCAGCCCCCGCACCAGTTCCGGCACCGAGTGCGTCTCCATCAGCGCCTCCGCCGGCAGGAACTCCGGGGCAAAACCGACTTTCGTGGAAATGCTCGGCACCTTCATGTGCAGCGCCTCCGCCAAGGTGTAAGGCCCCCCCTCATTCCGCGAGGCCACGATGAACAACTCCGAGCACCCCATCAGCCCCACCGCGTCATCGCGATGCCCCGCCATCCAGACCCGGTCGCGGAGGTTCAAGCGGCCAAGTATTTCCTCAAGCTGCGGACGCTGCAGCCCATCGCCCACCAACCACAGCTTGAAACCCGGCACCTCGGCCATCGCTTCCAACAAAAGATCCATCCCCTTCGCCGGAACCAGCCGGCCCACGGTGGAAAAGACTGGCTCCTGCCCATCAAGGAAGGGCGGATTCGTCGCCAGCGCCGCCTCTCGGGTACCCGGCGGCGGCGGCGCGATCGAGTTCCAGATCACAGTCGCCGGGATTCCGCCCAGCGAGTCCCGCACCTGCGCCGAGGCGGTGATCACCGCGTCGTAGTCACGGAATGGCCGGGCGCTGCGCTTGATATTCTGGACCGTGGCGACCCGCCTGATCCCGGGCAGCCAGCAGCGCAGCGAGCGGACCATGCTGCCCGCCTTGTTGGCATGGGCGTGGACGACTTGCGGCCGGGTGGCGAGGATTTTGCCGCGCAAGGCGAGCAGGTTGAAGGGATTGAGCCGCCCGCCGCCCATCGGGTGGGCGAGGAAATTCACCGCGGGATCGAAATACGGGCGCATCGTCTCGTCGGCCACGGCGCTGACGGCATGGCCGAGGGCGGCCTGCCGGTTGGCGAGTTCGATGACATTTTTCTCAAGGCCGCCCTTTTCGCCGACGCTGGCGAGGACGTGACAGACGCGGATCACGCCGCGGAGGCTGGCGGGCCGGGGGGAATCTTCCAAGCGACAAAACGCCCGGCTGAGGATCACGTCCTCCGGGGTTGCCGGGGGAAATCCGCGCCGCTAGACAGACCCCGTCGCCCGGCGGCCCCAGCTACCGTGATTTTCAATTCCTACACCTTCCTCCTGGTTTTCCTGCCGCTGACCTTGCTGGTCTTCTCGCTGCTGCGGCGCTTCATCCCGCGCGCGGCCTTCGCTTGGCTGGTGGTCACCTCGCTGGTCTTCTACGGCGTGTGGAACCCGGACCCGGCGCACGGCTGGTCGCCGAAGTACATCCTGCTGATTCTCGGCTCCTGCGCGGGCAACTATTTCGTCGGGCGCTTCCTGACCAACCATCGTGACACCCACCGCGGGAAAATCGCGCTGGTCTCCGGTATCACCGCGAACTTGGCCCTGCTCGGCTACTACAAGTATGCCGGCTTCTTCGCCGACATCGCCACCAAGCTGACCGGCTGGCCGGGCGACATCCCGCCGATCATCCTGCCGCTGGCGATCTCGTTCTTCACCTTCCTCCAGATCGCCTACTTGGTCGATGCCTGGCGCGGGGAAACCAAGGAGTACAAGTTCACCGACTACCTGCTATTCGTCACCTTCTTCCCCCACCTGATCGCCGGACCGCTGGTCCACCACAAGGAGATGATGCCGCAGTTCAAGCGGAAGCCAGGCCGCACCCGCTTCTGGGTAAACTTCTCGGTCGGGCTCGCGATCCTGATCATCGGCCTCTTCAAGAAAGTCGTCATCGCCGACAACCTCTCGCCGATCGCCACCAACCTCTTCGACCTCGCGGCCAGCGGCGAGCGCCCGCTGACCATGGCCGAGGCTTGGGTCGGTGCGATCGCCTATTCGCTGCAACTCTATTTCGATTTCTCCGGCTACTCCGACATGGCGCTCGGCGCGGCGCGCTTGTTCGGCATCCGCTTCCCGCTGAATTTCCACTCGCCCTACAAAGCCGACTCCGTGGTCGATTTCTGGCGGCGCTGGCACATGACGCTGTCCCGCTTCCTGCGGGACTACCTCTACATCCCGCTCGGCGGCAATCGCAAGGGACCGAAGCGGCGCTATGTGAATCTCTTCCTCACCATGCTGCTCGGCGGCCTGTGGCACGGCGCGGGCTGGACCTTCGTCATCTGGGGCGCGCTGCACGGGATCTACCTGTGCCTCAACCACGCGTGGTTCGGATTCCGGAAAAAGATGGGCTGGAAGCCGATGCCGAAGCCGCTGGCCATCCTGCTCACCTTCGTGGCCGTGCTCATTTCCTGGGTTCCCTTCCGTGCCGGCACCTATGAGCTGATGAATGGCGGCGGCCAGAAGGCGTTGGCCGCCACCGGCGAAATGCTCGGCGCGATGTTCGGCATGAACGGCTTCCAAGGCTGGCCGGACCGCAGCGCCTACGTGGTGAAGGATAGCCACGCGCTGCGGGCTTGCCTGGTCCTGCTCGTCGTTTGGCTGCTGCCGAATACCCAGCAATTCCTGCGCCGCTACCAACCGGCCCTCGATCCGTCCAAGGTCATGGATCCCCATCCCGGGGTCCGCCGCTGGTGGGAATTCCGGCCGAATGCCGTGTGGGCGATCGGCCTGGTGCTGCTCTTCGCCGGCGTCCTCTACCAGTTCGACAAGCTCAGCGAGTTCATCTATTTCCAATTCTAACCGGAGCTCCGCATGCGCTTGCCCCGTCCATCCTTCCTCAAATTCACGCTGGCCGTCCTGATTTCCGCCGGCGTCCTGCTCGCCCTGTTCGTGGGCGTGAACACCTGGGTCAATCCGCTGTGGGTCAGCAAGGCCCCGTGGAGCGACGACAGCTTCGCCGAATACCGGCCAATCTACCGCTACCAGCGCACCGGCAAGGCCGGCATCGCCGAGGCCAAGCCATGGAAGGTCGCCTTCTTCGGCTCGTCGCGCATCGACATCGCCTTCGACCCCGCCCTGCCCCAGTGGCAAGGAACGCCCGCGGTAAACCTCGCCGTGAGTGCCGGCACACTGCCAGAAACCGCGCCGATTCTCCGCTACACGTTGCAGCGCGCGCCGCTTGAAACGGCGATCGTCGGCATCGACATCGGCGATCTGTTAGGAGGCAACTCGCCGTTCCGGACCACCGGCTTCATGGAGAGCCCCTTCAATCCGGACGGCAATCACCTCGAGCAATCGCTACGCTACTACGCCGGCATCTCGACCTTCGAGTCGGCGATCCAGACCATCATCAACAAGCGGAAGAACGAGCTTCCCGAGTACACTCCGCTCGGCCACCGGCTGCGCCACCAGGAGACCGTCGATGTCGCCAAGGTGATCCAGCGCGACGCCATTTCCCACGCCCTCCGGGTGATCCGCCGGCGGAAGGCCAATCCGCCCTCCGAGCCCAACAAATGGAAGGCCGGACTGCTGCAGCAGATCCTCGACGATACCAAGGCACACAAGTGCCGGCTGGTCTTGGTGATCCCGCCGAGCCATGCAACCTACCTCGGTGTTTTTTATCAACAGGGCGATCCCGACCCGACCTTCAGCAAGGATCGCATCGCCATGGCCAGGATGGTGGCCGCGTCAAATGCCGCCCACCCCGACGCTCCGCCCGCGACGATCTGGGACTTCAACGACTTTCACGCGCTGAATGCCGAGAAGGTGCCGATGGACAATTCGAAGATGCACTGGTGGCTCGACGGCACCCACGCCCGCAAGGCCCTCGGTGACGTGATGCTCGCCCGCATCATGGGTTGGCCAGTCGAGGCCTCTGCTGCGGACTACGGGTTCGAACTCAACGAAGCCAACACCGCAGCGCGCGGTGAGGCACTCCGCGCCGGTTACGAGCGTTTCCAAAAGGAACAGCCCGATCTCTGGAAATGGATGGAGCAAGGCATCCTGAAATACCAGGACACGGCCGCAAAAAGCAGCGCTCAGGACGAAGCGGCGCCGGGGTTCTGAGTTCGGCTTTGTAGCGGAACGACTGCGTCGTTCCGGCTGGGTTCGGATCGCTCCTTGAATCCAAGCCACGATCCTTCTTCTACCCGCCCCGCCGGAAGGGCGCAGCCCTTCCGCTACAGATCAAGCCAGACCTCGCCGCTCCTACCACTCACTCCACCGTCACGCTCTTCGCAAGGTTACGCGGTTGGTCGATCTCACATCCCCGTTCGTTGGCGATGTGGTACGCGAGCAGCTGCAACGCCACCGCCGTCGGGATGGTGCTGACCAGCGGATGGCAGGCCGGCACCTCGATGACGTCGTCCATCGCTTCGGCTGCCTCGTGATCGCCTTCAGTGACGATGCCGAGGATCCTCGCACCACGGGCACGGCACTCTTCCACGTTGCCGAGAGTCTTGTCCTTGCCGGGAATGTCGTTGGCAATGGCAATCACCGGCGTGCCTTCTTGCAAAAGCGCGATCGGTCCATGCTTCAATTCGGCGGCATGGTAGCCCTCGGCGTGAATGTACGAGATCTCCTTGAGCTTGAGCGCGCCTTCCAACGCGACCGGATACATCGGACCACGGCCAATGAAGAACGCGTGCTCATTGTGCGCGTAGCGGGCGGCAATCGCGGCGATGCGGTCGCTTTGTTCGATCACCTTCTGCACCTGCTCCGGGATCGACTCGATCGCACGCGCAAACCTCATCCCCTCGTCGCGCGAGAAACGGCGGCCGCGGCCGAGCTTCAGCGCCATCATGAGCATGACGGCGACCTGGCAGGTGAAGGCTTTCGTGGAAGCAACCGAGATCTCCGGGCCCGCGTGCAGATACACGCCGCGGCCGGTTTCGCGGGCGATCGTCGAGCCGACGACGTTGCACAGGCCCATGACGAAGGCACCCTTCTGATTCGCCTCTCGAACAGCAGCCAAGGTATCGGCCGTCTCGCCGGACTGGGAGATGGCCACGACCAAATCACGACTGCCGATGATGGGATTCCGATAGCGGAACTCGGCGGCCTGTTGGACTTCGGCATGAATATCGGCGAGGTCTTCGAACGCATACTCACCCACAAGGCCGGCATGAAGCGAGGTGCCGCAGCCGACGAGCACGACGCGCTGGATTTCCGCGAGGTCGCGCGGCGAAGTGCCCATGCCGGAAAGGACGGATGAGCCGAGATTGAAATCGAGGCGACCGCGAATGGCGTTGCGCAGGGAGTCAGGCTGCTCGTGGATCTCCTTGAGCATGAAGTGGGCGAAGCCGCCCTTCTCCGCCGCGGCGGCGTCGAAGCCGAGTTCATTCACCTCGCGGGTGACGGGCACCTGATGAAGGTCGCGGATATCGACATTGTCCGCGGTGACCACGGCGATGTCGTTGTCCTCCAGGTAGATCACCTGCCGTGTGTGTGCGATGATGGCGGACGCATCCGAGGCGACGATGGTCTCCCCTTCCCCGACGCCGATGACGATCGGACTGCCGCGGCGTGCGGTGATGATCTTGCCCGGCTCCTTTGCCGAAATCACGGCAATGCCGAAGGTCCCTTCCACTTGGCTCAGCGCGTCGCAAACGGCTTGGAAGAGGTCGCCCTTGTAGCGATCACCGATCAAGTGCGCGAGCACCTCGGTATCGGTCTCCGAATAGAAATGGTGGCCCTTGCCTTCGAGCCGGGCGCGCAGCGAGCGGTAGTTCTCGATGATGCCATTGTGGACCAGCGCGATGTCGCCGGACTCGTCGAGGTGCGGGTGAGCATTCGCCTCGGTCGGCGGCCCGTGGGTTGCCCAGCGGGTGTGGGCGATGCCGGTGGAGGATTTCACGAAGCGCTCGGCCGGCCAATCGGCGTGGGCCTTGTCATTGAGCGCGGAGACCTTTCCGGGGGCCTTGCTGACGACGATCGAGCCGTCTTCAAGGATCGCCAGCCCCGCGGAATCGTAGCCGCGGTATT
Organism: uncultured Verrucomicrobiaceae bacterium; assembly: GCA_966696705.1. Taxonomy (GTDB): domain Bacteria; phylum Verrucomicrobiota; class Verrucomicrobiia; order Verrucomicrobiales; family Akkermansiaceae; genus Haloferula. Next base: position 17,610 of record CBKZPU010000102.1, read on the forward strand.
CAAGCCGGCGCAGGCCGCTGATGAGAACGCTGGGGGCGGAGGCTTTACCGATGTATCCGACGATGCCGCACATGAGGTGAGATGGAAGATGGTGGATGGTAGATCAAAATGGAGCGGCGGTCTATGCCCGTCGCACGTTTGCGGCACCAAGCCGCATCGTGAGTTTCTGTATTCTGGAGCACAGGGATGCGGCTGATGCCGCGAGTATCCGACGGTCATAGACCGCCGCCACATGAGAAAGATTCTTACGCATTGCTGGTCACGTCACGCTGGACGATCTCGCCGGGGCGGGTGCTGGTGCCGGGCCACAGCTTGCGGCCGGGATAAATGGAAGTATTGATGCCGGTGTGAACGCCATCCCCGACGATGCAGCCGAATTTCCGGCGGCCGGTGTCGATGAGCACGCCATCCACCTCGGTGCGATGATTCTTGCCGTCGTGGCGGAGGTTCGAGGTGACGGTGCCGGCGCCGAAGTTCACCTTCTCGCCAAGCACGGAATCCCCGACGTAGCTGAGGTGGCCGACGTTGGTACCGGACAGGAGAATGGAGTTCTTGATCTCGACCGCATTGCCGATGTGGCACTTGTCACCGATCGAGGTGGACCCGCGGATGTAGCAATTCGGGCCGATCTTGCAGTTCGCGCCAATGACCACGTTGCCCTCGATGAAGACGCCGGGCAAAATCCGCGAGCCGGGACCGAGGTGGACGATGCCTTCAATCACCGCGTTCGGATGAATGTCGCCTTCGATCTTCGGTTGCTCGAGCGCGCCGACGAACAGCTCGTTGGCCCCCAGCAACTCCCACGGGTGGACGATGAGGAAGGAGCTGTTGGCGACGATGGCCTTCTCGGCATCCGGGAAGTCGCCAAACCAGGCGAGCGGCGTGCGGCGCTCATCGACCAGCGTCGGCGTGTCCGTAGAAAGCAACGCCATGTCCTCCGCCGTCAACCACGCATGCGGATGGGTGTGCACGCCATCCACCGCGAACGCAGCATGATGATCGCGAAGCAGGATGTTCCCGATGGGAAAGTCCTCAATGGCGCGGGTGGTGAAGAGGGGCATG
>CBKZPU010000103.1:0-18382 GCA_966696705.1 uncultured Verrucomicrobiaceae bacterium
TCGGAGGACATCACCAGCGCCGAGACGATGTTGCGGTAGCCGTTCTGGCCGGACTTCTTCACTTCCTCGAGCATCCAGCCCATCTCCTCGCCGCTCGGCGGCCGGTTGAGGATGGTGATGTAGAGGCGGCGGATCTTCTCCTCGTCGCTGCCCGCGCCTTCGAGGCTCTTGTAGAGGTGGGCACCGGAGTTGTTGACCAGTTGCTCCTGCACGTAGCCGTTCATGAGCGAAAGCACCTGACCCACGTTCGGCTCGCGGCTGGCTCCTTCGACGATGATCCGGTCGGACTGGCCGAAGAGATAGAGCAGGTGATTGCGCGGCGCGGGGCTGGGCAGTTCGGAAGCGCGGACGTGAGCCTTGCTATCGTAGGTTTGGACCTTGGCCATCATGCCCATGCTATCGCCACCACCGCCGCCTCCGCCCTTCTTCACCTCGTCGAGAAGCTTTTCAAAGTAGGAGCGCACCGCGGCTTCCGACTCGAGGGCCAACACTTCTTTCGAGACCTGGACCATGTTCTTCTTGCCGACCAGCACCGGCTTGCGACCGACATAGATGCGGTCGTCGAGCCCGCGGCGTGGCTTCTTGTCCGGGTCGCCGGAGGCCAGCGTAATCAGCGAGTCCCAGAGCTGTTCGGCGGACAGGCGGGTAAGCTGGCGGCCGTGGAAATCGTCGCCGGTAACGACCTTCGATGGCTCGGGATTCGGCACGAACTGGAAGGTCTTGGTGTTCAGCAGCACCTTTTGAAAGGCCCGCAGGTCGTAATCGAGTTCCACCATGAGCGAGATCAGCGTGCCCATCAGCTCCGGATGGTGGAGTTCCTTGGTCGGCTTGTATTCATCCACCGGCTCATAGACGCCGCGGCCCATGACGCGCTTCCACATGCGGTTCGCGGCGACGGAGGCGAACTGCTCGCCGGTCTTGCTCGTGACCCACTCGGCCAGTTCCTTGCGGCCACCTCCCTTGTCGCTCTTCTCAGAAATGCGGACGCCTTTGCCGAAGGGAGTCTTCGCCCCGATCAACTGGCCCGGCTCGCCATCGCGATACTGGTAGTCTTCGGGCAGCTTGATCTTGCCCTCGCCGGTGCCGCCGAGACTGAGCCCGTAAACGCGGTCCCACATCACTTGCGCCACGTCGTAGTCCACGGAACGGCGCTTTTCGCCATCGTTGATCTCGTCCCACAGGCCGCGCATCAGGTTCTGGCGCATGCCGCCCTGGCCTTCGGTGAAGGCGGCCAGTTCGTAGAAATCATGACGCTCGGTTTCGCCGAAGGGATCATCGTGGCACTGCGCGCACTCCATCCGCGAGCCGAGGAAGACGCGCATCGAGTTCGCCAGGTTGTCGAGCGGCATGCCGCGGTCGCGGGTATAGTAACCGACCGCGGCAGTCTTGGGATCCCAGCCATCGCCACTGGAAGAAAGCAGCGCGAGGGTGAACTCGTCCCACGGCATGTTGTTCTCCATCGCGGTGCGCACCCAGTGCCGGTAGGGCTCGAAGCTTCCATTGAAACCGGGCTTGTCGTCAGTCACGCGCAACAGGTCGAAGACCCAGTTGGTCATGTGGCTGGAGTAACCGGGTGACTGCATCAGGTAATCGATGAGTTGGACGCGCTTGGTCGCGTCCTCGATTTCCAGGAAAAATCTCGCTTCTTCCGCGGTCGGAATGCGCCCGATGCCCACCAGGAAGGCGCGGCGCAGGAAAGTGGCATCATCCGTCACAGCCGGCACCGGCAGTTTCTCCTTCCGGTACCACGAGGCGACATGGGAGTCGATGGCGCGCGCGGCTTTGGCGATGAAGGCGGGATCGTCCGCGGGAGAAGGCTTCTCCGCGGCATGGGCAAAGGGGAGGACCACCAGCCAGCAGGCGAGGGAGCCAAAGATGCGTGGTTTCATGGGTTTCGAGGTTTTAACAAAACTAGGCGTCCACCCTGAGGTCGTCAATTCGACGCCAAGGCATGGGATCGACCGCCTACGCGGCAACGCAAGAGGTTCTTTCCCGAAAGAAACGGGGTTGAAACCCGGAATGCACGGAAAGGTTCCTGTCATTATTCCGCAATTTTCAATGTGGCCCGGTGGCGGCATGGATCGTGCCTTCTTCCACTCCACCCCACGTGATCGCGTAGGAGGAGCGGAGCGGAGTTGTCCCCCCGGATGGATTCCGCTAGCGTCGCCATTGCCTCCGCGCATTCGCCGCATGGCACCCCCCCAAATGACCCCCAGAGCACTCACCCTGGACCGTCTTGTCGTCGGCCCGCTGACCGCGGTGCTGGACCAACGGGCCGCCGTCGATGCGGAGCGGCTGGCCTTTCGATTTCTGGCGGATGGCGAGGAGCACGAGCGCCTGCTCCATTGCGGCGAGTTGTTGCGTCAGGCACACGTCCGGGCCGGACGCTTGGTCGAGGCAGGAGCGAGCGGAAAGCCAGTACTGCTGATGGAGCCGCCGGGACTGGATTTCATCGTCGGCCTCTTCGCCTGCTGGTTCGCCGGAGCGATCGCGGTGCCCGCCTACCCGCCGCGCGGGAATCGCCACCGGCAACGCCTGGAGGCGATATTGCGGGATTCCGGAGCGACGCTCGCGATCGGCGAAACGCCCGCCAAACCGCTTCCCGGCGTGACCGTCCTGACCACCGACGAACTCGCCACCGGCAATCCTTTCGAACGCGAAGCGCCACATGTCGATGGCCCCTGCCTGATCCAATACACCTCTGGTTCGACCGCCAAGCCGAAGGGTGTGGTGTTGCATCATCATCACCTGCGGAATCACCTCGCCGCGCTCGGCAGCACCCTGAAGGGTCTCGGGATCCGCTCGATGCTCAGTTGGCTGCCGCCCTATCACGACATGGGGCTGATCCTGAAGATCCTGTTCTCCTTCGACTCGGGAGTGCCGCTGACCTTCTTCTCGCCCGACCATTTCGTGCAGCGGCCGGTCCGCTGGCTACGGGCAATCAGTCGCTACCGCGCCGACTTCAGCGGAGGCCCGAATTCCGCCTTCGATCTCTGCCTGCGTTCGATCCGCGACGAGGAACTCGCCGGCCTGGATCTCTCTTGCTGGAATGCCGCACCCACCGGAGCCGAGCGGATCCGCATCGAGACGCTCCAGCGTTTCACCCGGCGCTTTGCCCCCTATGGTTTCCGGCCGGAGACCTTCCTGCCTGGCTACGGGCTGGCCGAGGCCACCCTCACCGTGACCGCCTGCCGCTCCGGCCGCTTCCAAAGCATTTCCCATCATCCCCAGGCCGGCCAGCACGTCTCCTGCGGACCGGTGGTGGACGGCTCCACGCTGCGCATCGCCGACCCTGCGACCGGACGCACGCTGCCCACCGGTGAGATTGGCGAGATCCGGGTGAAGGGAGCCAGCATCGCCGCGGGCTACTGGAATCGTCCGGAGGAAAGCGCCAAGATCTTCGGCACCGATGGCGAGCTGCGCACCGGCGACCGGGGCTATCTCGAAAACGGTGAACTCCACGTGGTCGGCCGGATCAAGGATCTGATCATCCTCGGCGGCACCAATGTGGCACCGGAGGATGTCGAGTCAGCCTTGGCGGGCACCTTTCCCCAATTCACAGCGGCCGCTGCGTTCTCCGGAGAAAGCCCGGCGGGTGAAGGCCTGGTGCTCGCGATCGAATCGCAGCGTCTGCCGGAAAAGGAATTGGCCGAGCTAGCCGTCGCGATTCGCCGGAGCATCGCCGACTCGCTGGAGTTGCCCATCCACCGCATCGTCTTCGTCCGTGCCGGCACCTTGCCGCGCACCACCAGTGGCAAGCTCCAACGCTCGACCGCGCGCGAAGCCTTCAAGGACGGCAAGCTCGTCGTGATCTTCGACGAGGCCGCGCTTTCGCCAATGCTCCCGCCGGGCGGAAAGTGGCTCGATGCGGTGCTCGACGCCGTCCGCGAAGTCACCGGTCGCGACGGCGTGCGCGCGGAAGATGACCTGATCGCCTTCGGACTCAGCTCGATCGAAGCCACCCGCCTGTCCGCCCTGCTGCGAGCCACCACTGGCATCGAGGTCTCCCTTGCCGAGTTGTTTTCAGCGGCCTCCTTCGGTCATCTCGCCACCTCCTTTGAAGGTAGGAGGGGCAATCCCCCCCAGGAAATCGCACCTGGCTCGGGACGCGATAGCGGCTTGCTCACTCACTCGCAGGAGCGCATGGGATTTCTCCATCAGTTGGAGCCGGAAAGCGCCGCCTACCATGTCTTCGGCGCGCTGGAACTGGATGGCCCGCTCGATGTCGCCGCTCTCGGCCGCGCCTTCGCCGCCTTGATTGCCCGTCACGCGATCTTGCGCAGCCGCCACGTTATGCAAGATGGCCGCCTCGTGGTGCGACTCGACGACAGTCCGCCACCCGCCATCGAGCGCAGCAACGGCCCTCGTGACGCGGTGCTGAAGGCCTTCGCGCTCCGGCCATTCGACCTCGCGAATGATTCGCCGGTCCGGGCGCTGCTGATCGCCTGCGGGAAGAAGCACCACATCCTCGCCCTGTGCGCCCACCACATCGTCGCCGACGGTTGGTCGGTACGCTTGATGGTCCGGGACCTCGCCGCCTACTACGCCACCTTCGCCGGTGGGCAACAAGCGCCGCCACCGCTGGCGGGAGCGGACTACCTCGACTACGCCGCGTGGCATCGCCGCTGGGTGGAAAGCGGCGCGACCGACGCCGCGACCTACTACTGGAAACGACGTCTCTCCGGGCACTCGGGCGTGATGGAACTCGCCACCGATTTCCCTCGTCCGGCCAAGCCGTCATCGCTCGGTGGCGCCATCGAGCGCGTCGTTCCCGCCGGTCTCGTCGAGCGCGTCACCGCCTTCGCCAAGGCGCGCCGAGTCACCCCGTTCATGGTCCAGCTCGCGGCCTTCCTGCTGTTGCTGCGCCGCCATGGTGGCGACGATGATCCGGTGGTGGCCGTGCCGGTCGCCAATCGCAACCACGCCGCCGCCGCGGACCTCGTCGGCACCTTGGTCAATACCCTGCCCTTCCGGCTCACGCTCGATCCTTCCGAGACCTTCCTCTCATTGTTAGACCGGGTGCGCGACGCGGCTTTCGAAATGCAGGCGGCCCAAGACGCGCCCTTCGAGCGGATCATCGAGGCCGTCCGTCCCGAGCGCGCCCGCGATCGCTCGCCGCTCGCGCAGGTGATGTTCGATCACCAGGAGATCCCGATTGCCGAAACCTGGCATGGCGGCCTGCGTTGCCGCCCCTACCTCGCCCACCGCGGCGCGGTGCAGTTCGATCTCAGCCTGCTCTACTTCGTCCTCTCCGACCGCCAGCAGGTCGTGCTCGAGTATCGCGGCGACCTTTTCAAAAAGGAAACCGCGGCGGCCATGATCGACCGCTATCTCGCCACCCTCGAAGCCGTCTGCCGCGAGTCGGAGCGTCCCATCCGCGCCATCGACGGGCTGTCGGAGAGCGATCTGCGTCACTTGCTTTCGGTAGGGCAAGGGCCCGAGCGCCCCGGGTTCCCGAAGCAAACCGCCCCCGCGCTGATTGCCGCGACTTGCCAGCGGCTCCCGAAACGAACCGCCCTCGTCTGTGGTGAGGAATCGTTCGACTACGCCACGCTCGACTCACACGCGGCGGCTCTGGCCGCATCGCTGCAAGCAAAGGGCGTCAGGCCCGGCGACCGCCTCTCGCTTTTGTTAGAGCGGGATCCGCTGCTACCGGTCGCGCTGCTCGCCGCGTGGAAATGCGGTGCCGCCTACGTGCCGCTTGACGCCGCCAACCCGCCCGAGCGCCTCGCGCTGGTGTTGGAGGATCAAGCACCACTCCACGTTCTGGTTTCGCAAGCGCTCGTCGATCGCCTGCCACCCGATACGGCATCCATCGTACTTGATCCCGCGATGGCCACGGGTTCGGAGCGACCGGAGCACGTTTCCGTGCGACCGGAGGACACCGCCTACATCCTCTACACGTCCGGCTCGACCGGGAAGCCCAAGGGCGTGGTGGTCTCGCACGGGGCGCTTGCGAATTTCCTACTCTCCATGCAGGAGCAACCGGGCTTCGCCGAAGGCCAGCGCCTGCTCGCCGTGACCACCGTGTCCTTCGACATCTCGGCGCTGGAGATCTTCCTGCCGCTCGTCGCCGGAGGTACGGTGGACCTCGTTCCTGGCGGCGTCTCTCGCGACCCCGCGGTGCTGCTTTCGCGACTGGAAGCGAGCAAGCCCGATGTCATGCAGGCCACGCCGGCGACCTGGCGCATGTTGATCGATGCCGGTTGGCACGGTTCGCCGGCCATGAAGCTCCTCTGCGGTGGCGAGGCGATGGACCTGCCGCTCGCGAGCAAGCTGCTGCCACTCGGCCGGGAACTCTGGAATCTCTACGGCCCCACCGAGACCACGGTGTGGTCCACGATCTGGCGGGTGCCGGACAATCCGGAGCGCATCCTGATCGGCCAACCGATCGCCAACACCGGCATCCACATCGCCGGCAGCGATGGCTCGCCCTTGCCGCCCGGCGTGCCCGGCGAGTTGTTGATTTCCGGCGCGGGCCTCGCCGATGGTTACTGGCAACGCCCCGAGCTCACCGCCGAGCGTTTCGTCGCGACCGCCTCCGCGGAGATGCCACGCGTCTATCGCACCGGCGATCTCGCGCGCTGGCAGTCCGACGGTTCGCTCGAATGCCTCGGACGTTCGGATGGCCAGGTGAAAATCCGCGGCTTCCGTGTCGAGCTGGGCGAGATCGATGCCGCCCTGCTTTCCCATCTGGGCATCGCCGAGGCCGCCACCGTGCTCACGGACGACCGGCTCGTCGCCTGGTATCGCCCGATGGTGCCCGGACTGCACGCCGCCGAGATCACCGAGCACCTGCACGAGCGACTGCCCGATTACATGATTCCGGCACCCTTGGTCGCCATCGATCGCATGCCGCTCACCGCGAGCGGCAAGATCGACCGCAAGGCGCTCGCCGCACGACCGCTTCCCGAAGCCGATTCGGGCAAGCCTTCCGCGACCAACGCAAACGATCCGCTGGAGATTGAACTCTGCCGAATCTGGGCGGAGACACTGGGAAGCCGCCACGTTCATCCCGACGACGACTTTTTCGCACTCGGCGGGCACTCCTTGGTCGCGGCGCGCCTCGTGACCGAAGTGACGCAGCGCACCGGCATCGCGGTCTCGCTCGACTGGTTGTTCGAGCGCCCGACCCCGGCCGGCATGGCCGCGCAGATCCGCGAGAAGGCCGCCCACGACTTGGCGGAGCCGCGAGTGCTGCCGCTGTCCCGCGGACAAGGCGGCACCCCGCTCTTCTGGTGCCACACCTTGGTCGATGGCGGCATGGGACTGCTCCCCTACCGCGAGACGGCGCGGCTGTTAGGCGACGTCACCGACTCGCATGGCATCGCCGAAGGAACCAACGGCTTCGAAACGCTGGGCGCCATGGCCGCCGCGCATGTCGGAAAGATCCGCGCCGTCCAACCGCGCGGACCGTACCGGCTCGCCGGCTTCTGCTTCGGCGGGAACCTCGCCGCGGAGATCGCCGCACAGCTCGCGGAGGCCGGCGAGGAAATCGAACTCCTGTGCCTGCTTGAGGCCTCCCCGCCCCGCGCCGCCACCAGCTACAATCCGTGGCTGCGCCTTGCCACTTGGCAGCGCATCCTTTCGCGACTCCCCGGCCGGGTGAAGAGCCTCATGACGCGCGACGCGGAAATAGCCCTGCGTCGCTTGAAGATGAAGCAACGCGCCGCCGCTTCCGAGATGGCCCGGCTTTCGCGGAAGGACGGCATCCCGGACATCCGTGGCGTGCTCGATCTCGATCTGCTCGATCCCGAGTCGCAGGAACGCGCCACGCTCCACTGGGAGGCCTTGCACAAGCACGAGCCGCGCTTGCCACGGGCCAGGCGCATCGTGCTGATCCGTGCCGACGACGATGGCTGGCTGCCGCGCCCGCCGACGCTCGGTTGGTCAGCCCCCTGCGAAATCGAAGTCCACACCGTGCCGGGCCGCCACGAAGAGTTCCTGCGTCACCGGTCCGCCCAGGAAGTGGCTGACGTGATGAAGCGGGTGCTCTTTTCCTAACAGAGGCTAACAGCGCTTCGCGTCGTGGATCAGCGGACGGAGCTTCGCAAGCTCCGCGATCGCCACGCTCTCCAGTGCCTCGGGCAGGCGGAAGCTCCAGTTGTGAGGCCCCACGGTGCCGGGCGAATTGATGCGGTCGGTGAGATCGCAAAGATCGGTGATCATGATTGCGGCATAGCGCGACTTGGAGCCGAAGAGCGCCTTGAACAAGGCCCACTTGACCTCGGAGTCGTAGGATTGATCCGGCTCGATGTCCGCGAATTCGGCCATCCGTCGGAGCCTGTTCGTCGCATCGGAGCGCTCGTCTTCCTCGACCCGCGGATCCGCGGCGATTTGGCGGTAGCCGTCCCACATCGCCGGCAACGAGTCGTGGTCGTGGGTCGCATAGGTGGCGAAGGAGCACTCGGGCAACTCCTTCGGCGGGATCACGTGGCCGTCTTCATCGAAGTCCCAATGCGGCACGCGGAAGCCGGCGACATCCAGCGAAGCAAGATGCGGCCTCACATACTCCGGCACGCAACCAAGATCCTCCCCCACCACGGCGGCTCCGTGCGAGGCCTCGATGACCATGCGCAACCGCACGTCGCCATCGAAGCGGTTGGCCGCCTGATTCGCCGGCGTGTCATCCGGCCGCGGATTCCAACCCGGCAAGGGGCCGCCGGTGAGTTCGGCGGCCTCGTCCTCGGTGAGATCGAGAAACTCGGCATTCCGCTGCGGCTGCCACGGGAACGAATAGATCCGGTAGAAGCCGAGCACGTGGTCGATGCGGAAGATGTGGAAGAAATCGGCGAGCATCGAAATCCGCTGCCGCCACCAAGGGAAACCTGCGGCTTCCATGCGGTCCCATTGGTAAAGCGGGATGCCCCAGTTCTGGCCCCACTGCTGGATGAAGCGGTCGTGCTTGAACATGGTCTCCGGCGGCGCGCCGCCGCACCACTCGAGGTCGAAATCCTCGCGGTTGAAGAACACGTCGGCCGAATAGCGGCTCACTCCGATGGGGATGTCACCCATCAGCTTCACGCCCTTGTGATCGGCATGCTGGCGGACCGAGCGCCACTGGCCAAAGCACAGCCACTGGACCCAGGCGTAGAACTCCAGCCGCTCGTTCACCGCCCACTCATCCGCGGCCTTGGCGGCTTCAAGGTGCCTCAAGGCACCCTCCACCGTGCGCAAGGGCTCAGGCCAGTAGTCCCATGCTTCCGAGCCACCGGCCTGATCCATCAACCAACGATAGATGCAGTAGTTCTCCAGCCACGCCTTCTCCTCGCGGCGAAAGCGGAAGAACGCGACATCCCCGGAACCGGCATGGAAGCGGATCCACGCTTTCTCCAACAAGGCGCGCTTGGCCTTGCGGACGGCGGCGTAGTTCACGCGCTCGGCATGGAGGTGCTCGCCGAGTTCCTCTCGCGCGTCCTCGACATCGGATTCGTGGAGGCCGGGAATCTCCCGCGGGTCCATCGACAGATACAGCGGCTCGAGCGCGACCGAGGAAATCGCGTTGTAGGGGCTATCATCGCCCCCGGTTTCATTGAGCGGGAGCAACTGAAGAAAGCCGATGCCGTTCGCGGCGGCACGGTCGATCCACTGCTTCAAGGCGCGGGTGTCACCGATACCGAGATCCCCGTCGCGGCGGGGCGTGAAAGCGGGCAGGAGGAGGCCGGCGAGTCGAACGGACATGCCGGAGAAGCTGGCAGGCATCGTGCCACGTTCCAGCCAGAAGCGCGTCGAATCCTCTGACGACGGAATGCCAGAAAGAACCCGCATTCGGTTCTTGAAGCCACCCCCTCCGGCGCGAAGCTGCCTAACGTTCCGATGCCCTTCCCTCGCCCTCTCGATGCCAGCCAGCTATTGGCTTTCCTCAAGAAACGCCCCTACACCATCATCCACCTCGATGCCGATTGGGACGCAAATCGCCATACCGTCGGGGAACGGATGGAAAGCCTCGCCACCTCCGGCAATGAGGATGTTTCGTTAGGATACATCGACATCGATCGCGACCAGGAACACGCCAAGGCCATCGGCCTCCTGAACATTCCTGCCTGTTCTTACTACCGGGGCGAAGAACTCATCGATACGGTGATCGGATTGAATCAAGACATCGCAGCCAATTTGGCCGCCATCAGAGCTGGAGGCCGCCCCGACGGATCAAACCGCATATAGAATGCTCCAACGTTCAAAACCAGCGATTCACGCGACGATCTCCTGAATCGGATCCGCCCCTTCCACGCCGACGAGCTTCTGGTCGAGGCCGCCGTAGAAGTAGCTCAGGTGATTCGGGTCGAGGCCCATCTGCTGGAGCACGGTGGCGTGGAGGTTCTTCACCTGCACGCGGTCCTTCACCGCCTCACCGCCGAGTTCATCGGTCTCGCCGAAGGTGGTGCCGCCCTTGATGCCGCCGCCGGCCATCCACATGGTGAAGCCATAGGCATTGTGATCGCGGCCGGTGCCTTCGGCATACTCGGCGGTCGGCTGGCGGCCGAATTCACCGCCCCAGATGATCAGCGTTTCATCAAGCAGGCCGCGCTGCTTGAGATCCTGGATCAGGCCGGCGATCGGCTTGTCGGTATTGCCCGCGTGATACTCGTGATTCTTCACGAGATCGCCATGGGCATCCCAGTTGTCGTCGTTGTGGGCACCGCCCGAGTAAATCTGGATGAAGCGCGTGCCGCGCTCGACGAGGCGGCGGGCGAGGATGCACTTGCGCGCGAAGTCATCGGTGCGGCCGCCGTCCATGCCGTAGAGTTTCTTGATGTGCTCCGGCTCGTTATCGACATCGATGGCTTCCGGCGCGGTCGCCTGCATGCGATAGGCGAGTTCATAGGACGCGATGCGCGCGGCAAGGTCGCTATTGTGCTCGCGGCCCTTCATGTGGCCACGGTTGATGTCGCCTAGGAAATCCAGCAGCGAGCGCTGCTGGACGCGGTCCATGCCCGGACGGTTCTCCAAGTTCAGGATCGGGTTGCCTTGCGAGCGGAACACGACGCCCTGATAGCTGGCGGGCATGTATCCGCTACTCCAGTTCTTGGCACCGGAAATCGGGCCGCCAGTCTTGTCGAGCATCACCACGTAACCGGGCAGATTCTCATTGAGCGAGCCGAGGCCGTAGTTGATCCACGAGCCGAGCGACGGCTTGCCGGTGAGCAGCGAGCCGCTGTTCATCATCAGCATCGCCGAACCGTGGATCGGCGAGTCCGCGGTCATCGAGTGGATGAAGGCGATGTCATCGACACAGCCGCCGATGTTGGGGAAGAGTTCCGAGACCCACTTCCCGGATTCGCCGTACTGGCGGAACTTCCACTTCGGACCGACCACCCGGCCTTCGTTCTTTTTGCCGCCGCGGCCGAAGGTTTTGATCGGGATGGTCTTGCCATCGAGCGGATACATCTTCGGCTTGTAGTCGAAGGTGTCCATGTGGCTCGGCCCGCCGTACATGAAGAGGAAGATCACCGACTTCGCCTTGGCCGGAAGCTGCGGCTGCTTCGGAGCAAGCGGGTTTTCATAGCCTGGCTCGGCCGCGAAGGCACCGTCGCGCGACAGCATGCCGGCGAGCGCCAGCGAAGTGAACCCGCCACCAATCTGGTGGAGGAACTCACGGCGGTGGACGCGACCGCAGAAGTTGCCGGTGGGTGGGCGCAGGATCATGGCAATAGAGACAGAAGATTTGAGGTCTACGGACAGAAGACTCGAGCGACGACGAGCGACCGCCGACCGGAGCCTTCCAGTCTGACGTCTGTCGTCTTCCAGTCTTTTGTCTCAATCCACATAGAAGAATTCGTTGAAGCTGAAGACGGCGACGGCGAAGCGCTGCAGCGCCAGATCGGGCGCGAGCTTGCTGTCAATCTTGAGCTTGTTGATGAAGGCGAGCGAGCGGATGACTTCGCCATCGTCCGGGCGGCGCGAGACCACGAGCTCGAAGGCGCGCTTCACCTGGGCTTGAAGATCGCCGGGTTGCTCGCGTTCGAGACGCTTCGCCAGCGCGGTGGCCTTCTCGTGGATGAACTCGCTGTTCATCATCGCCAGCGCCTGCGTGGGCACGGTGGTGGTGAAGCGCACCGGGCAGGAGTTGTCGGTATCGGCGAGGTCGAAGTCCGTGAACATCGGCGGCTGCAGCGAGCGCTTGATCTTCACATAGACACTGCGGCGGTTCGCTTGGTCCGGCGGACTGTTACCCCACTTGCCGCCCTTGGTGGAGGAAGTCGCGAGGACTTCTTCCGGCATCGGCACGAAGACGCTGGGGCCGCTCATTTCCAAATTCAGCTCGCCCGTGCTGAGCAAGATGGAGTCGCGCAATTCCTCGGCTCCGAGACGGCGCGGATTGAAGCGCCAGAAGAAATCGTTTGCGGGATCCGCGGCGGCGTCCTTCGCATCCGAGGCGATCGAAAGCCGGTAAACCTTCGAGTTGAGCAACAGTCGGTGCATCGCCTTCACGCTCCAGCCCTTCGCGACGAATTCGGTGGCCAGCCAATCGAGCAGTTCGGGATGCGTCGCCGGGGTACCGAGGAAACCGAAGTCGTTCGGAGTCGGGCTGAGGCCGCGGCCGAAATGGTGCTGCCAGATCCGGTTCACCATCACCCGGGCGGTGCGCGGGTTGTCGGGACGGGTCATCCACTTCGCGAGGGCAAGTCGGCGGCCGCTGGTCTTGGACCCGGCGGCTGGCGGTGGCACGGAGGCCGCTTCGCCGCCCCAGATCGCGGGGAAGCCGGGCTGTACCTCATCGCCCTCGGCGTGGGCACTGCCACGCAGATGAATGTGCGTCGGCGGTGGCATGGGACCGCCTTCCGTAATGACCATCGCCTCGATGCCGGGCGATTTCTTCAAAGCCTCAATCTCTTCCAACCGCGCCTGTCCGCGGCGATAGGTCTCGCGATCCTTGCGGCTGACCGCGCGATACTCGCGATTCAGCACCAGGTCCGACGGCGTGACCGCGTCGATCTCCAAGCCCAGATCGAAGAACTGGCCGCCGGCGGTCTGGTGAACATGCACGGCAAGCACGTTGCGGCCGGTCTGGAGCGCCGACATGAACTCGCGCGATGCGGTGATGCGCTCGTAGTCGGTCACGTGATGCTCACGCTGGAGGACCGGCTGGCCATTGAGATACATCTCGATGTCCTCGTCGTGGTAAAGATGCAGCAGCACCGACTTCGGAATCGTCTCAAGGCCGAAGGTCGTCTGAAGCCAGATGTTCTCGCCGGTCCACACGGTGCGGGCTTGCACGCCGGGTGCCGCCGTGCCGAAGCCAGCGGGACCTTGCTGCCAATTCGCGCGCTCGGCGCGGAAACCGACCGCCGACCAGTCTTCCGCCGGTTGTTGGGTCGTGTAGAACCAATTTGTCGGACGCAGCCGCGCGTCGGTCACGAGCCAGCGATCCATCGCGGTGAGGTTGCTTACCCGTGCGGCGATGTCGGGATTGGTGCGGCGGACGTTGGTCAGCGCGCCTTCCTCGCACCGCGCCATCCAGTCGCGGATCCGCTTTTCCTCCGCTCCCAGTTCGGCGAGCTGCTGGGTGCGGTTCTCGGCGAGTTCGGGTGACTGGATGAACTGCGTCTGCTTGCCCCCCTGCCCCATCGGCTCGATGCCGCGGAAGAAAGAGGTGAACTTGTAGTAGTCCGACTGCGGGATGGGATCGCCCTTGTGATCGTGACAGCGGGCACAGCCGGCGGTCATCGCGAGGAAGCCCTCGGTGACGGTGCGGACATTGTCGTCCAGCACGTCGTGGAAGTGCTGCTTGCGGTCGGCCGGCTCGTCGTCCCACGCCATCAGCCGCAGCATGCCGGTGGCGATCTGCGAGTCGGCGGTCCTGTCGGGCAGTTCGTCGCCGGCGATCTGCTCGGCCACGAAGCGGTCGTAAGGCTTGTCCTCGTTGAAGGAGCGGATGACGTAGTCGCGATAGCGCCAGACGTAAGGCTTGTCGTTGTCGCGTTCGAAACCGTTCGACTCCGCGTAACGCACCACATCGAGCCAATGCCGCGCCCACTTCTCGCCATACTGCGGCGTGGCGAGAAGGCGGTCCACCTGCTTGCTCCAGGCGTCCGGCGAGGTGTCCGACTCGAAGGCGCGGATTTCTTCCAGCGACGGCGGCAACCCGGTCAAGTCGTACGACACACGCCGTAGCAACGCCGCCTTCGAAGCCTCGCCCACCGGTTGCAGGCCCTTCTCCTCCAGCTTGGCACGGATGAAGGCATCCACCGGGTTCACCACCCACGCCGGGTCGGAAACTTTCGGCGGCGCGTGGCGCTCCATCGGCCGGTAGGACCAGTGAGCCTTGGTCTTCTCGTTGACCTCGGTCACCCCGGCCAGCGGGTCGTGGATCTCCATCAGGACGTCGGCATCCTCCGGCGTCCACGGCGCGCCCATCTCCAGCCAGCGGGTGATCTTCGCCCGATCTTCCTCGGGCAATTTGCCGCGTGGCGGCATCTGCAAGTCCTCGTTCTGGTACGAGAGCGCCTCGAGAATGACGCTCTTCGCCGGGTCGGTTTCGTCGAATGCCGGGCCGTGCGCGCCACCCTTCATCAGTCCCTTGCGGCTGATGAGCTGGAGGCCGCCGCGGACCTTGGGGTGGCCCTTCTCATCGAGGCCGCCGTGACACTTGAAGCAGTTCTGCTCCAAGATCGGCTTCACTTCGTTGCGAAAGTATTCCACCCCCTCGGTCTCGACCGCCCCCGAATGGGACGCGGCGAGGCCCATCACCCCGAGACCGATGACCAGCGCATGCCTCATGCAATCTGGGACAGAACGGCCCCGAAGCGTCCGGAAATTTCATCCGCGTGGGCTTTTACCACGGCTCCGAAGGCATCGAGCTGGCTGTCCGGAATGCGCGAAGACGGCGCGGTGATCCACAGCGCGGCGATCACGCCGCCGGTGGCCCCGCGAATCGCGGCTCCGATGCAGGTCTGGCCCTCCATTTCCTCGGCTAGGTCAAAACCGTAGCCGCGCTCGCCGACTTCCTTGAGGTGATTCAGGAAATCCTCGTGCGTGGTGATCGTGTTCGCGGTGAAACGCGGCAGCTTCATCCGCATCACGCGCTGGACACGCTCTTCTTCCGGCAGGCCCGCCAGCATCGCCTTGCCCGGCGCGGCGGTGTGCAGGCAGAAGCGGGTGCCGGGATCGACGGCGAACTTGAAGTGATGGGTGCCAAGCGCTTGGTCGAGGACCACGCCCTCGGTATCGATCATCGTGCCGAGCAGCGCGGTCTCGCCGGTCGCGTCGCGCAGGCGGCGCATCACGTCGATCGACTTCTCGAAAAGGTTCGCGTCGGTCACCGACATCGCACCGAGCACCAGCAGACGCGGCGTCAGGCGGTAGCGCTTGGTGCCCTCGACCTTTTCCAAGAAGCCGCGGTTCTCCAGCGTCACCGCAATGCGGAATGCGCTATTCTTCGGGATCTTGAGTTCGACGCCCAAGTCGCTCACGTTGATCCCCTCGGGACGGGAGCTCAAAAGCTCCAGCATCACGAGTGCACGGTCGAGATTTGGCACAATGTAGCGCGCGCGTGGGTTGTCGGCGCTGTTTTCCCAGTCAGATTCGTTTGTCATATCGAACGCGGTGCATCCCCCATACCATGGGGCTTGCCCGCTTACTTTCAAATTTTCGACCGGAAATCCATCACAAACCCGCCCATTGGCGGCCCCAAACGATCACAAAAGGTAAACTAAAGAGGCTGACCAAGGTGGTTGCGATGACGATCTGCACCGCCACCCCCGGCCGCCCCCCGTAAACTTTCGCCAACATGATGGGCGTCATCGCCGACGGCATGGCTGCTTGGACCACCAGCACCTGCTTGAGCGCCACCGGCGCGGGCAGGAATTTCGCCGCCGCCAGCAAGAGGAAAGGCAGCACCGCCAGCCGCACCACCACCCCGCCCAGCACCACCCTTGGCGACAGTCGATCCGCCCCCACCAAGTCAATGACCAGCGCGCCGGTGATCAGGATCGCCACCGGGAAGGCCCCCGCCCCGAGCCATGCCATCGACTTGCGCAGCGGTTCGCCGATCGGGTTGCCGCCGCCGGCCGCGAGGTAGCGGTCGAGCCCGCTGCCCACCAGCACCAGCCCGAGCAGCACGGAAATCACCGGCCCGTTCACCAGCTTGCGCCACGGGATATTCTTCTCGCCGGAAACGATCATCACCCCCACCGACCAGATCGCCAGCTCCACGCCGAGGTTATGGACGAAGAGCATCGCGATCGCCCCGGTGCCGGCCCACACCTGCTCGACCACCGGGATCGCGGTGTAGCCGAAATTCTGGACTCCCGCGGTCAGCGTGAAGGTCCGCCTGCCCGTGCCCTTCTGAAATCCCAACAGCCCCGCCAGCAACCACGCCCCGGCGAAACCCAGCACCGTGAGCCCGAAACCCGCCCCGATCCCCCACATCACCGCCCCGCCATCGCGGACGCTGGAGCTTCCGAGGATCTTGTCGAGGATCAGGCAGGGGTAGAGGACATTGAACACCAGCCGGAAGACCGGCTCGTCCTGTTCCGGTGTGAGGATCCGCAGCTTCCGCAACAACGCCCCCGCCAAAATCACGAAATAAACCGGCAGCACCGCCGCGAGAACCGCCTGGGAAGTATCCACGGGCCGGAGCATTTCCGCCGCGCCCCGTCCCCACAAGCCGGATTCCTGCTGGTAATGGCAGCATTCACCGCCAAGACGCCAAGGACGCAGAGTGAAGAAAGGAGAGGAGAACAACGAAACGAGCGAAACGAACGAAATGAAGGAGCGAGACCAATGGATCCGCCTCAGTTGGATCGGGAATCCCGCGAGGATTCGCCGCAGTCCTCTTCACTTGGCGCCCTTGGCGTCTTGGCGGTGAAATCCTCTCCCACCCGGTCGTAGCAAATCTAACGGAGAGCCTCGCTTGCCTTTGGCCGTTCAGATTTCGCGTCGTTTCGCGCCATTTCGTTGTTCTTCCTCCCTGCCATCCCATCTTGCCACACACCCAATTCCCGCTTGGCACATCGCCTTTGCCGTATAGCGTTTCCGTCACACGACAGGAGAGTTCCCCGACCGCGGAACTGAGAACGGCCGGCGCGCGGCGAAAATCCTCCGAACCTGATGCGGGTCGCTCCGCCCTAGGAAGTTCGTTCAACCCCGACCTTTTCCTTCCGGCCGCGCCTCTCTCAGCGCGGCCTTTTTCATTCCTGAAAACTTCAAACTGAACACTAGCAACTTCTTCCCATGATCGCTCCTGAAGAATCCACCGGCACCGCGGCAGAGACCCACGACGCCTCCCGCGCTCCCCTGCCCGCCTCGACCCGCGTTTATGTCCAAGGCGAGCTGTTCCCGGAAGTCCAGGTGCCGATGCGCGAGATCGCCCTCTCCGACACCAAGGCGTTCAACGGCCGTGTCGAGAAGAACGAGCCGGTCCGCGTCTATGACTGCTCCGGCCCGTGGGGCGATCCCGCCTTCACCGGCACCGTCGAGCAAGGCCTGCCTGCCCTGCGCCGCGAGTGGATCCTGAAGCGCGGCGACGTCGAAGCCTACGACGGCCGCGAGGTCCAGCCGCAGGACAATGGCTACCTCACCGAGAAGCACGCCGAGTTCGCGTCGAAGTCGGAGCGATCGAACCGCTACGTCGAGTTCCCCGGCCTCACCGCCGAGCGCCGCCAGCCGCTGCGCGCGAAGGACAAGCCGGTGACGCAGAAGTGGTACGCCGACCAAGGGATCATCACGCCCGAGATGGAGTTCATCGCCATCCGCGAAAACATGCGCCGTGCGAAGATCGCGGACATGAAGGATGACATCGTCCGCAACCACCTCGACAAGCAACACGCCGGTTCCAACCAATCGCCGGATAGCCCCTACACGCCGGGCATCTTCCGCCGCTTCCCGCAGCGCATCCCGGCCGAGATCACGCCGGAGTTTGTGAGAAGCGAAGTCGCCGCCGGCCGCGCGATCATCCCGCTCAACGTGAACCACCCGGAATGCGAGCCGATGATCATCGGCCGCAACTTCCTGGTGAAGATCAATGCCAACATCGGCAACTCTGCCGTCGCCTCGTCGATCGAGGAGGAGGTCGAGAAGATGCGCTGGGCCGCCAAGTGGGGCGCGGACACGGTGATGGATCTTTCCACCGGCAAGAACATCCACGCCACCCGCGAGTGGATCCTGCGCAACTCGCCCGTGCCGATCGGCACCGTGCCGATCTATCAGGCGCTGGAGAAGGTGAACGGCAAGGCCGAGGACCTCACCTGGGAACTCTACCGCGACACCCTCATCGAGCAGGCCGAGCAAGGTGTGGATTACTTCACCATCCACGCCGGCGTGCTGCTGCGCTTCGTCCCTCTCACCGCCAGCCGCATGACCGGCATCGTTTCCCGCGGCGGCTCGATCATGGCGAAGTGGTGCCTCGCCCACCACAAGGAGAACTTCCTCTACACCCATT
>CBKZPU010000104.1:0-18335 GCA_966696705.1 uncultured Verrucomicrobiaceae bacterium
TCGGCAGGGACCGCTCTCCGAGCGGTCCGGCTTCTGGCGGCCCTCATCGAAAAACCGGCCTATAATCCTCCATCACGACCGCCCTAACTGTTTGCCGCCATTCGGCAGGGACCGCTCTCCGAGCGGTCCGGCTTCTGGCGGTCCTCATCGAATACCGGCCTATAATCCTCCATCACGACCGCCCCCAACCGGACCTTTCGGAGAAAGGTCCCTGCCATCCGCCTCCTGCCATCCGCAATCTCCCATCTCCCATCTGCCATCTCATGAAACCCCACGCGCTGCTATTCATCGCCTTGCTCGCCACCACCGCCGCGGGAGAACCAATGCGGCCCGGCTTCCACTTCACCGCGGAGAAGAACTGGCTCAACGACCCCAACGGCCTCGTTTATCACGACGGCGAGTGGCACCTCTTCTATCAGTTCAATCCCTTCGGCGACACCTGGGGGCACATGAGCTGGGGCCACGCCGTGAGCCGCGACTTGCTCGCGTGGGAGCACCTGCCGGTCGCGATCCCGGAGAAGGACGGCATCATGGCCTTCTCCGGCAGCGCGGTGGTCGATCACGCGAATACCAGCGGCTTCGGCACCAAGGACAGCCCGCCGATGGTGGCGATCTACACCGGCCATCGCGAGGGCCGGCAAGACCAGCGCCTCGCCTACAGCACCGACAAGGGCCGCACCTGGACGATGTTCGACGGCAATCCGGTGCTCGATATCGAGAAGGCTGACTTCCGCGATCCGAAGGTGTTCTGGCACGCGCCGACCAAGCGCTGGGTGATGGCCGTGGCGCTGTCCATCGAGCGGAAGGTGTCCTTCTACGCCTCGCCCGATCTGAAGAAGTGGGAGCACTTGAGCGACTTCGGCCCGGCCGGAGCGGTGAAGGGGATCTGGGAATGCCCCGATCTTTTCGAGGTGCCCATCGATGGCACCAACCAGAAGCGCTGGGTGCTCAACATCAACCTCGGCGATCATTCGGTGGCCGGCGGCTCGGGCGCGCAGTACTTCACCGGGACCTTCGATGGGAAGGCGTTCACCGCGGACCCCTTGCCGACCGCGGAGGAAAGCATGCCGGCGTTCCTCAAGGGCAAGCTCATCGCCGGTTTCGAGCGCGGCTTCGACGGATGGGAGATCGTTGGCGAGGCCTTCGGCACGCAGCCATCCGCCGGCACGGTGCCGGGCCAGCATCCGGTGCTCGGCTTCCAGGGCAAGGGCCTGGTCAATGGCTTCGAGAAGGGCGATGGCCCGACCGGCCGCATGACCTCGCCGGAATTCAAGATCACCAAGCCGTGGGTCAATTTCCTGATCGGCGGCGGCGAGCACTCGCGGAATCTCGCCGCCACCTTGATCGTGAACGGCGAGCTCGTGCGCAGCGCCACCGGCCGCAAGACCGAGGAAATGCATTGGGTCGCCTGGCCGGTCAGCGAGTTCGTCGGCAAGGAGGCCCGCGTGCAGCTCGTGGATGAAGAGTCGGGCGATTGGGGGCACCTGCTCTTCGATCACCTGATCCTTTCCGACCACGCGGCGAAGACCACCGCCGAGCCCGCGAACTGGGTCGATTGGGGCCGTGACATGTATGCCGAGGTGACGTGGAGCGGCGTGCCCGATGGCAAGCCGCGCTGGGTCGGCTGGATGAGCAACTGGAAATACGCGGGCCTCACGCCGACGACGCCGTGGCGCAGCGCGATGTCGCTGCCGCGGACGCTGGCACTGCGCAAGGACGGCGCGCGGCACACCCTGATCCAGCGCCCGGTCGAGCAACTCGCCGGCTGGCGGGGCGAGGCGGTGAAGATCGCCGGCAAGGACATCGAAGTCGCCAACGCGCAACTCGCGAACGTGAAGGGCAAGCGCTTCGACCTGCTGCTCCGCCTCGATCCCGGCGATGCCAGCGAGGCCGGCATCAAGCTGCGCGTCGGGAAAAACGAGGAGACGCTGGTCGCTTGGTCGCGGGCCAGCGAGGAGGTCTTCGTCGATCGCGCGAAGTCGGGTAACACCGGCTTCCATCCCGAGTTTCCCGGCCGCCATGCCGCGCCGCTCAAGCTGAAGAACGGCCTGCTGGAGCTGCGGATCGTCACCGACGATTGCTCGGTGGAAGTCTTTGCCGACGGCGGCGCGGTGGTCATCACCGATCTGATCTTCCCGTCGGAATCCTCGCAGGGCCTCGCCTTCCACGCCCACGGCGGCAAGGCGAAGGTGGTGTCGGCCGAGATTCATCCGCTCTTGAAGAAGTGAAGGGTTCCTTGTCACGGCCTGGCTTTCGCAGCGGAACGACTGCGTCGTTCCGGCGGGGCAGCCTTGCTCCGGACCCCGGCGTGGCGATTCGTCAATCCGCTCCCCGCCGGACGGGCGCGGCCATTCCGCTGCTTCTGTTAGCCGCCTTCACATCCGCCCGCGCCACGGAAGGCGAATACCTCATCACCGACCACGGCGCGAAGGGCGACAATGCCACCGACAACGCGCCCGTCATCAACGCGCTGATCGACGGCTTCGGCCCCGAAGGCGGCACGATCGTCATTCCCGCCGGCGACTTCCGCATCCAGTCGCCGGTGATCGTGAAGAGCAACGTGACGATCCGCGGCGTGAACTACGGCCAACGTAGTAATGTCGATCCCACGCCGCCGGGCGTGTTCTTTCCCGCCGGCGGCAGCAAGTTGATCCTCGGCGCGGGGGTTGCCGATGGCATCCGCGCCGCAGCCAGCGGCCCCGTGCCCGGTGGCGTGACGATCCGCGATCTCGCCATCAGCGGCTCGGATGGCGGCGTCCCCCAAACCGGCATCCATCTCGACCGCGCGAACGAGTTCACCCGCATCAGCGGCGTGAACTGCGTGAACCTGAGGAGAGGCGTGCGCCTGCGCGAAGCGACCCGCGCCACCATCGAGCGCTGCTGGCTCGCCGAGTGCCAGTCGCCGCTGCAACTCGACACCGGCAGCGAATGCCTCGTCGCCGACAATTCCCTCGGCGGCCAGCCCGGCGGCGTCACCTGCGAATTCGTGGCGCAGCAACGCCTCGTCTTCACCGGCAACAACGTCTTTCCCGACGGCCACACCGGCCTGCGCCTGACGAATTCGCACGGCTGCCTCGTCTCGCACAATACCTTCACCGGCTGGTACACCGGCATGATCGAGCTCGGCGGCAACATGAACCTGTTCGCCCACAACACCCTCACCGCCGTCCAGCGCGATGGCGCGTGGCCCGCCGATCCGCTCGGGCGCGATGGCTTCCACGGCTTCGTCCGCGTCAGCGGCAATGACAACACGCTCGACTCCTCCACCCTCTTCTCGTGGCAGCCGGAGAACGACTGCCGCATCCACTGCACCGCCGGCGAAAGGAACACCTTCCGCAACCTCGACATCGGCGCGCTCGGCAGCAACCGCAAGATCTTCACCAACGGCGGGCTCACCTCATGGACCCGCATCACCCGCAGCGGCGTCGCGCCGGAAATCGACCTTGGCGGCTCCCCCACCGCCCGCGCCACCTATGATCCATAACATGTAGCGGCGGTCTATGACCGTCGCACTTCCGCCAGCCACATGTAGCGTCGGTCTATGACCGTCGCACTTCCGCGGCCCCAGCCGCATCCCCGTGCTCCCGAATCCACCACCTCACGATGCGGCCTCCCGCCGCCAGTCACCGACGGTCACAGACCGCCGCTACACCCCACTGCGACCGTCGCCCCATCCCACTGCGATGAACCTCCTCCTTCCACTCCTCCTCCTCGCATCCCTCCCGGCCTTCGCCCAGGTGCGCGGCGAGTTCCTGCTGACGAACCACGGCGGGAAAGGCGACGGCGTCTTCGACAACGCGCCGATCATCAACACCCTGATCGCGCAACTGCCGGAAACCGGCGGCAGCATCGTCATCCCCCACGGCGACTTCCGCATCGCCGCGCCCGTCGTTGTCAGGAAATCCTTCGTCACCCTCCGCGGCCTCGGGCGCGGCAGCAAGCTGGTGGTCGGCAGCGGCGTCACCGATGGCATTCTCATGCCTGATGAAGCGACCCGCATCAGCGGCGTGGTCGTGCGCGACTTCCACATCGCCGGCACCGATTGGGGACTCTATCAGACCGGCCTGAAGATCGACCGCGGCAATGACGGCATCCATGTCGATCAGATGCATTTCACCGGCCTCAGCCGCGGGATCTTCATCCGCGCCTCGGACGCGCTGCAGATCACCGGCTGCAATGTCACCCAAAGCCAAAGCTCGCTCTTTCTCTCCGGCGGCATCATGGGCCTGGTCACGCGCAACCGCTTCTCCGGCTACAGCGGCGGCATCACGGTGGAACTCGCCGATCTCGACCGCCTGCAGTTCAGCGCGAACATCGTCTCGCCCGACGGCTACATCGCGCTGCAGCTCCGCAACGCCCACAACTGCAACCTTTCCGGCAACTCGATCAGCTCGTGGTACACCGGCGCCATCGAGATCGACGGCAACATGAATTGCCTGTCCGGCAATCACCTCACCGCCGTGCACGTGAATGGCCAGTGGCTCGCCGATCCCCGCGGCCGCGATGGCCTGTGGGGCCTGGTCCGCATCGCGGGCAACGACAACAGCTTCACCTCCGGCAGCATCCTTTCCTGGCAGCCGGAGAACGACATCCGCGTCAACGTCGTCAGCGGCGAGCGCACCACCTTGCGCGACCTGACCATCGCCGCGCTGGGCAGCAACAAGAAGATCAACATCGACCCCGCCGCGACCCGGACCCGCATCACCCACTGCGGCTGGCCGCAGGAAACCAACCTCAATGGCAACCCGACCGCGCGGGTCGTTTACGATCCATGAAGACGGCAAGGGTCATCGCCGCACTGTGGTGGTCGATGGCGGGAGCGCTGCTCCACGGCCAGACGACGATCGCTTACGAAGGCTTCGATTATCTCAAGGGCGGCTGCCTCGCGGGCGGCGCCACCGGCAGCGGCTGGGCCAGCGCGTGGGGCGAGAGCGGCGAAGGCGGGGACGCGCATGTTGAGCACATCCTCGGGCCCGGCAGCTTTCCCGTGCCGCCGGGAGCCCCCGCGGCGACCGGTCAGCACGTCGATCTCAACCACCACACCGGGGTCCGCCGCATCACGCGCCGGATGAGCGCGACGCTTGGCGGTGGCACGGCCTTGCAGGAGCACGCCTTCAGCTTCGTCCTCGATTTCGGCCCGGCATCGGGCATCGACTACGCCGGCGTGGAACTCAGCCACTCGGCCGGCGGCCCGGTGGTATTCCTCGGCAAGCCGCCCGGCGCGGGGCCTGCCAGCCCGGGCCACGTCGGCATGGATGTCTATGGCCAGGGCTTCACCTCCACCGGCGTCGGCGGCAGCGGACAGCGGCATCTGCGACTGAAGTGGAGCCCGAATCCCAGCGGCCCGGAAACGCTCACACTCACCATCGCCGACGCGTCGAATGGAAGCATCCTCGGCACCACCTCGCAGACCGCCGAGTTCTCCTTCGATCAAGTGACCCTCGTGGCGCGGCGCGATCTCGCGGCAGGCGGCGCGATCCCTGCCTTCGATGAACTCCGCGCCACCACCGGCACCGTGGAGACGCGGACGCTCACGGTGAACTCCCTCAACCCGCCGGGCGGCGTCGCCATCACCGTCTCGCCCACGGATGCCCATGGCGCCGGCGATGGCGAGACCGCCTTCGAGCGCGTCTATCCGCTTGGCACCACGGTCACGCTCACCGCGCCCGCCAGCGCGGCCGGCAATGCCTTCTCGAAATGGACGCTCGGCGGCGCGGACTACTCCACCCGTCGTACGATCTCTCTAGTAATGACGGAGCACCGCGCGCTGGCCGCGGTCTTCGTCACCCCGCCGCCGCCGGTGCGGACGATCTCGGTGGCCTCTGCGAACCCGTCGTCCGGCGTCTCCGTCACCGTCACCCCGGACGACCTCGGCGGCCTGTCATCCGGAGTCACGCCCTTTTCCCGGAGTTATCACGACGGGGCCTCCCTCACCCTCACTGCCCCCGCGATCCCGGGGAAGGCCTTCCGCATCTGGCAGCGCGATGGCAGCGATTGGCAAAGCTCGGCCGCCGTGACCACCACCATCACCGGCGACCACGCCTTCACCGCCGTGTACGACGAGACGTACCCGGAGCAAATCGGCCGGCTGATCTTCCATGCCGATGGCACGGAGGTCGAATGGTCCGCCATCGGCGGGCGGCGTTATGTCGTCGAGGCCACCTCGGACCTGGCGGCCGGCTTCAGCCCCATCAGCGGCGTCATCGTCGCTACCGGCGAAGGTTGGGAAAGCTGCTCGTTCAAGGACCCCCTCCTCCCCCGGCCACCCCGGCGCTTCTACCGGGTGCGGGTGGTGACGGAGTGAGGCCAACGCGATCGACTCCGCGATCGTAAAAGAGCCAAACGAAAAGGAGGTATTGCCAAGAAGCACCTCACCGCTCCGCTCCCCCATAACCTCCGCCCCGGCAGTCGAAGACCCCGGACTGCGGCAGCCTGCTGCCGCTCAAAGCCAGCAGCCCTGCTGCGGGGCAGCACCGAAAGACCGGAAGCACAACAAAACGAGCGAAACGAACGAAAGGATGAACGGCTCTTTCCCCGCGATGTCCCTGCCGGCGGAATTACTAGACTTCCCGTAATTCCCCTCCGCCGCCAACGCGAGCCGGCCATGAACCCGTGAGGACTGATCCCATTCAGGCGCGCCAACGCCTATGGTTGGCGCGTGGGGTTCACTTCTCGAACTACACTCAACAGTCTCATTTTCAATTTGAAAAATGAAACGAATCCCCCACCCGCCAAACACAACGCCGCGACTCCAACTACCCACCCAAAGGAATCATCTCCATAGAGTATCTTTCCGAGAATCATTCGAATCCCATCCGATAGATAAAGACCCCCTAAAAACACCGATACAAGTGCACCCTGCATCGATCTAACTAAATAACCAACTTGCGACAATCCTTGATTCATACGCTTATCACCATTGAGAAATCGGACAATCCTCGACACACTTATCCAAACAATCGTCAAATTCTGCCTGAGCCTTCGCGATTGCAACATTATACGCCGCATTGACACCTATTTCGCAAGCAAGGACTTTCCATGGAAGAATCAATGCCGCGCAGCCTACCGCAGCCGCAGCGGCTGCCACTCCCGCTTCAAGGATGTTCAACCGCAAGTCTCGCTGACACTTCAATTGGCAGGCCATGAATGATTCCAAACCCAAGCGATCGGAATCGTTCACGCTGTCATTCAGCAGGAAACCATACAAATTCAGCCCTCCCTTCTCCTCAAGTGGATCCCTACTTGGCCACCTTCCCGTCACCGGATCGTAGTAGCGGTAGCCGTAGTAGTATAAACCAGTTTCCACGTCCTGCGGCTTCGTCGAAAACCGGTGTGCGAAGTCCCCGACCTTCGCCCCTCCCGAGGCCACGATGTTTCCGAACGCATCGTACTCGTAATGCGCAACGTGGGAACTGGTCACATCCAGGTAGTCACTCACATTGCCATTGCCGTCATAGGTCGGGTAATAGCTCGTCGATCCTTCCTTCACGGAAAGCAGTCCTCCGACGCCACCCGCACCCTGCATGGTTCCGGAAAGATCCATTCCCCATGTATAGCTCTTGGCGAGCGTGGTGCCATCGTATTCCGCGATCAGATTCCAGCCGTCGTAGAGGTAGCGGACGCCCTGGCTAACACCGACCGTCTTGCGGATGCGGCGGCCGAGGTAGTCGTAGGCATATTCGATGACCGTCGCATCGGCCCGGGTGATCTTCACCAGGCGGTTCTCCGCATCCCATTCGAACGAGGCATTCGCGTTGGCGGCAACCGGCAACGGGTAGGCGGTGGCGTTGCCGTCGAAGTCGTAGGTCGGTTGGACGCCGCTGGGAACAGCGTCGTACTGGTTGAGTCCATTCGCCGTGTAGTTCGGAGAACCGGGAAGCGTGAGCGTCCCGGTCGCAGTCTTTTCACGATTGCCAATCGAGTCATACTGGAACGCCCGGTCGCGGGCATCGTCCGTCGAATTGGCTCCGTAGTTCTCGACGGTCACCTCGCCGCGGGGATTGTAGCCCCAGCCGAGGCTGTAGGCGGAACTCATCGCGATGCCCGAGGTAGCAACGGCAGTCCGCTGGCCGAGGGCGTTGACGTTGTAGTCATAGCCGCTGAGATCGACCGGCGTACCGACGGTCTTGCGGTTGATTTTCGTGTCCAGCGTG
This sequence comes from uncultured Verrucomicrobiaceae bacterium, assembly GCA_966696705.1. Lineage (GTDB taxonomy): Bacteria > Verrucomicrobiota > Verrucomicrobiia > Verrucomicrobiales > Akkermansiaceae > Haloferula. The sequence continues at coordinate 8,154 of CBKZPU010000104.1, forward strand.
TCGCGGGTGCTTTCCCAAGTGTTGGTGACCGTGTGGACGGGGCCGGTCACCGTCTCGACAAGGTAGTGGCTGCCGCTTTCATATCCGTAGGTGAAGGCCGGGGCACCCGGCAGCGGGTAGCTGGGATCGACATACTCCAGTCGGCCGGCGGTGTCGTAACCGTAGCTTGTGGAGTGCTCGATGGTGGCACCGTTCATAAGCTGGTAGCCAGCGGATCGGAGGAGACCGTCTTGATGGCGGACCAGCGTGCGGCTCAGCCCGTCCGCGCCGTAGGTGACCGTCTCGGAATGGAGGCCGAGGCCGGTGCCGAACGGCAGATCAACGGTTTCGGAATCCCCGTCGTCGTTCAGGTCGTTCTTGTAGGCGAAGGCGTGAGTATTGGCAGCCATTCCGGAACCCTGGGTCACGGTGCGGGGACGACCGAAGGCGTCGTATCCGTAGTCCAGCGCCGGGGTGACCCCGTCGCTGTAAGTGACGGTGTCGAGCAGGCCCCTGTCGTAGCCGTAGGTGGTGACGATGCGGTTGCCGCCCACGCTTCGCGCCCAGGTGCGGGTCTTGAGCTGGCCGCCAGGGGTGTAGGTGTAGTCGGCGCCCTTGTCCGCGGCATCGCGCTTGGCAGTCAAGAAGCCGCGCTGCGGGTGGTAGGTCCAGGTAGTCAGGTCGTAGCCAGCGGTGATTTCCAGCGGCTCCGTGCCGTGGGCGAGGCCACGGTAGGTGCGCAGGCCCGACTTGCGGCCTTGCTCGTCGTAAGTACGATAGGTGGCGTAGGTCTGGTCGCCCCATTCGGCCTTCACGCTGCCGGTCGGGAAATAGCTGGTGCGGGTGACGTTGTCCTGATCCGTGTTCGGGACGTCCACCAGAATGCGGCGGCCCCTCTTGTCGTATCCGTAGGCGGTGACGCGGTTGCCGGGATCGGTCACCGAAAGCGGCTGGCCGGCGGCTGTGTAGCTGTTGGTCGTGGTGGTGCCGGTGCGGGAATCGGTGCTGGTCGAAACGCGGCGCAGGGCATCGTAAGTGAAGGTGGTGGAGGCCACCTCGGTCCCGGAGCTGTTGAGTTGGGCAATTTTTTCCAAGAGATTGGCGGTGATGGTCTGGACTTGCTTGGTGCTGTCGGGATGGGTGACGGTGACCGTGGCGTTGCCGGCGGCGGTGGAGACGGTCCTCACCTTCGTGGTTTGGCAGCCGAATTCGCTGCTACGGCTGAGGTAGCCGTCGCCGCTCTTGAGCTGGGTGGACAGTGTGATGCCGTTGACCGTGGTTACGGTGCGACGGCTCGCGCCGAGGTCGCCATCGTTGACCACATCGTAAGTGACCACGGTGACCCGGCTCAGGCCCTGCGGCATCTGCTCGGTGGTCTGCTTGCGGTCGCCTTCGCCGCTGTAGGTGAAGGTGGTCACCTTGCCGTCGGGATCGGTCACCTGTTGGAGCTGGGTGCGGGCACCGCGAAGGGCTCCGGCGCTGTGATAAACGTAGCTGGCGCGGTCGAGGGTGCCATTGGCATCGAGGTCGGACGGATACTCGGCGCGAACGGTGCGGCCGAGGGCGTCGCGGTAGGTCTGTTCCCACTCGTCGGTGCCGCCGGCGGCGGTGAGTTTCGTGACCTTGGTGAAGAGGCCACGGCCGTTGAGCGTGTGGGTGCCGTAGCTCCAGGCGGTGTCGGCCACCGCGGTGCCGGTCCGGCTTTTCGGCTGGCCGTCAATGTAAGTGCTTTGGATCTCGGTGCCACCGTCGGGATGGGTGGTGGTGACGACCTTGCCGCCGCCGGCGGGATAGGTAGTGACGTGGGTGGTCTCCTCGGGCTGGCTATCGTTGTCCTGATCGGGACCGAACTCGCTGACGGTCTCGCCATTGAGAAGCGAGACGGTTTTCCGCGCGAGCAGGCCGCCGCGGGTGATGATGGTGGCCAGCGGTTCGTACTTCGTGGAGGTCACAATCGGCGCGGTGTCGCCATCGAAGCGATACGACGACTGGCTATAGACGCGCTTGAGCGGGTCGCGGGTCCAGGTGCTCACCGAGCCGTCGCGCGCGCGCTTGTGGGCGAGGCCGCAGCACGAGTACTGGAAGGTCTCGTAGTCGGCTGAGTTGCCATTGTACTCGATGCGGGCCGGCCGGCCGAGGATATCGACCGTCGGGGCGAGCCAGAAGGAAAGCGTGAGGCCGGTGGCGATGTCCTTCTTCGTTTCGGCGTAGGCCTTGTTGAAGGAGTTGTAATCGGTGGTCGTCTCGGTGCCGGCGGTGACGCCGTTGCGGGTGCCGGCGCCCTTCTTGTGGACCAGCCGGAAGCCGCTGCCCTGTGCCGTATAAGTGTAGGTCTCGGCGGTGCCGTCGGGATTCTCCATCCACGCGATGCGCCCGGCCAAGTGGCTGGCGGCGGTGGAGGAATTCAGCGACCAAGTGCGCACGGAAAGTGTGCCGCCGATGCCAGTCTGCTCGGTGAGCGTGCACAGCGTGGAGCCGTCCGCCTGCGGCAGGCTGCTGAAAGTCTTTCGCGAGGTCGCCAATCCAGCGTGGGCGACCGTCGTGGTGAAGCTGGTGGTCGAGCCAATTTCCACCGTCTCCTTTCGAGCCAGCGAAAGCTGCGCCTGCGAGCCGTCCGCCGCCGCGCCGAAGGAGGCGTCGCGCCAAGCCGAATACTTGATCGTCTGGTGCACCGCAGCGCCTTCCGAATCGGAGTACTGGTAGTATTCCCAATTCCCGTCCGGGGCCACCTTGGTCTTGAGGCGGCCGTGAATCATGAGGTTCGCGGTCTGATCATACCAGGTGTAGCGGGTTTCGCGGGCCTCCGGCGTCTGGTAGCCGTCCACCTCGCGGACCAGCCGCTTGTAGGTTGCCTCGCCGCCCGCGGCCACCGGGGTGAAGTCGCGGTATTCCTCCAGCCGGCGGCCGACGAGGTAGAGCGTGCCATACTGCGGGCCAGCCTCGGTGGTGGTGATGCGGCTGGTCTCGCGGACCAGCGTGTAATCGTATGGCTTCGCGCCGCGGTTGCTGTAGGCGACGATTTCCCGCTCCAACAGCTCGCCGACGACAACCTGCGAGGAGGAGTCGAGCGAACCGGCATAGGTTTCCTTGGTCTGGGTGTCCGCGGTCAGGTCGCGGATGAAACGCTCCACCTCCACCCGTACGCCGCCGGCGTTCTTGCGGTCGATGTGGACGAGTTCCAGCGTGCCGGCAAATGCCGCGCCGCCCGGCGTGCGGACGATCGCCTCGCGGATCGCCACGGCTCCCGATGGGATCGTGTAGAGCCCATCGCTGCCCTTTGCGCCGATGGCCGTGCGATCGTACACCCTCACGTGGTAGCCGACCGCAAGCGGCACGATGTCCGCGAGCGTGTTGGCGGTAAGGAGCTGACGAAAGCCGCCGTTGCGCTCGATGACCTCGGTATTGGTCGAGCGCTTCATTTTCAGCGACGACACCTGGAGCAGCGAGGCATCCAGCTCCAGCGATTCCATCGCGATGTCGATCCCGGCGAGGTTGGTCGTGAGGTTTTCGCCGTAGGAGACCGCAAAGACGTCATCGAAGGTGCGCGGCGTGCTGCCGAGGTAGTGACCCTCGCCCACCGGGGTGCGCGCGAGCTGGAGCATGTCGGCCTTCTGGTAGCTGGCCTCGCCGATGCGGAAGAACCAGAAAAAGCTCTGGCTGCCGGAGCCTTGGCCGTCGCAAGGCCCCTTGTCCCCGCCGGAGACGCCGGGGTTTTCGCTGGCCACGAGCGTGGCGGTGAACAGAGCCCCCGCAAGCAGCGGGACGACGGCGGATCGGGAACGGGAACGCATGATGGAAGTCGGGAAGAAAGTCATCGGGAAACGGCAAGAAGTCGGGATTCGAGGCGGCCGGCAGCGGAGCGCGCGGCGTAGGTGAGGCGGGGTTCGTCCTTTTCGAGACGACGCAGGGTTTCGAGGTCGGCGCGCTCGCCGGTATCGCCGAGCGCGGCCACCAGCGCCAAACGGGCCGGCGAACCGGCCGGCGCGGCGGCGAAGAGTTCGCGGACGAGCGCGGTGGCCGCGTCACGGTCGGGCAGTGCGGCCAGGCACTGGATGGCGGAGATGCGGTTGCCCAGCGGCGCGGATTCGAGCCCCGCGGCGACCGCGGTGATCCGCGGGGCGCTGAGGGCGAAGATTTCCGCCGTCTCCTCCGGGTGGACGGACTCGAGCGTGCGCAGCGAGTGCAACGCGGTGCCGTAGCCGGTCTCATGGAGGCTGGCGGGCTCCTGCAGGTAGGCCACGGTGCAATCGAGCAGCCGGCGACGGTCCGGCTCCGAAATCTGCGCGGAAGAAGCCGGGTCGCGGGCGTCGCGAATCCACTGCACCGCGTGCTGGATGGCGTAGTCGCGGACCACCGGGTGGACCTTCGGGTCGCGGATCAGGTTGCAGAGGGCGGTGGCGTATTCGCCGCAGGCCAGGCCGGAGACCCGGAGTTGGTTCATCACCTCGTTGATCGCCACCAGGTCGTCCTCGCGGTGGCGCTCGTCGATCGGCCGGGAAAGCAGGGCGTGCAGCTCCCGGAGTTCTTCGTTGGTCAGGTCGGAGGAGATCTCCTTGGCGGCCTTCAGGCGCTCGGCGAGCAGGGCCTCGCGGTTGGCGATGCGGGTGGAGGCGGATGGCCGGGACGGAGCGGTTCCGGAAGCCAAGCCCGCCGGGGCGGATGGATTTCCACGGTCCGGGCTGGCGAGCCACCAGATGGATCCCGCGACGAGGACGAGGGCGGTGCCGGAGCCCGCCAGGATGAGGCGCTTCATGATCATCGGACGAGTGAGGATCAGTAGCTGGCGACGACCTGGCCTTGCGGGTTGAGCACCTCGACGTAGTGGCAGTAGCCGCCCTGCATCGTTTCCGGGTAGAGGAAGCGCAGCATGTACTGGCCGTCGATGAAGTCGCCGGTGCCCAGGACTAGGGTGGTGGTGCCATTCTCGAAGAGGACGCCCGCGCGGATGATCTTGACCCGGACCGTGTAGCCCTCCGGCAGGCCGGCGAGCACCAGCGGCACCGAGATCGTGATGTAACCGTCCACCGCCGAGGAACCGACGAGCTGGTATTGGCCGGAAGTCGCTCCGGCGTAGGCGGTGACATGGACCGGCAGCTTGGCCACCACCGGTCCGCCTTCCGGCAGCCGGGCGAGCAGGCCGTAGTCGCCCTGCTCCATGCCGCTGCTTTCGAGGCGCAGGCGGGTGCCGCCCGCGGCGAGCTGGGATTTCTGCGAGTAGCGCAGCGGCTCGGCGGTCTCGAGCTTCAGGGCGTGGGGCACGCCGGCGAGGTCGAAGTAGCGGGGAATCTCCGATCCAAGCACCAGATCCGAGGTGGCGGACGCGGCGTGAACCACCACCGTGGTGGCGGCCGCCGCTCCGTTGGCGTGGGTGGCGTTCAGCGTGAAGGTGCCCGCGTTCGCGAAGGTGTAGGTCTGCACGCCGGAGGCCGCGGCCTGCGCGCTCCAGGCGGCCGGAAGCATCGTGTAACTCGCCAGGGCTTCGTCATCCGCGGACTGCGGGAAGTGGAACTTCAACGTGTCGCCCGCCCGCAGATCGATCCGGGCGGACTGACCGACCACCATCGGCAGCCAGGAAACCTGGGTCGTGCGAATGTCGTCACCGCTCTCGAAGAAACCGGTGACCACGGTGTCGCCGGTCGCTTGCAGCGGAATATTGGCGAACCACGTCTGCTGGCTGGTGCCGGTGGCGGTGGCGATGGAAAGGCCGTCCGCCATCAGGGCCAGGTTTCCGGCATAGCGGCTGCCGCCTTCCAGGAAGTAGGGCGAGACAAAGGTAGCGACACCGGCGGGAGCGCCCCACGAGTTGCCGTTCAGGAAGCCGTCGAGCCAGTCGGGCAAGCCGTCGGCATCGAGGTCCGCCCCGGTCGGGCGACGCAATTCCACGCCGAGCAGCAGGAAGCTTTTCCGCGCGACCATGTTATCGACGAAGATCTTCACGCGGTGGGTGCCGGCGGCGAGTTGGGGCGTGAGTACGCGCAGGGTCGCGGTTTCGTCGAGCGAACCATGGATGTCGTGCTTGCCGAGATCGGTGCCGTCCAGCGTGATCCGCAACGGCATGGAGTCGGTCTGAGCCGTCTGGCCGAGGATTCTCCCTTGGATGGCAACGAGCCAGTTGAGACCCGATTCGGGAACCGTGAGGTCGAATTCGATGGAGCCGCGGAAGCGCTCGCCGACCACCCCATCGCCGAAGGACGTCCAGCTCATGCTGCCACCGGCCGGGGCGTGGATATCGGCAGACTGCACCGTCTCCTCGCCCGCGGCATTGTGGTCAAGCGGATCGGTGCCAAGGTTCTTCAGTTCGTCGGCATCGGAAATGCCGTCGCCATCGCTGTCCTTGTTGCAGGGATCGGTGCCGGCGAGGTATTCCTCGCGGTTGGTCAGGCCGTCGCCGTCGTAATCGCCGCGGTCGCCCTGGCGGGCGCGGTCGGTGAGGCCGTTGTCGGCGGGATCCAGCCCGGTCGCGGCTTCCCACGCGTCCGGCAAGCAGTCGTCGTCCTGATCGTCCGTGCCGGGGGCGTAGGAAGCGAGGGACTCGAAGGGAATGGAAGTGCGCTCGCCGCCGTTGCAGGCCCACGCCATGCCGATGTGGGAATTGTCCCAATGACCCGCCTGTTGCAGGAGTTCGACGTAGTAGGCCTGACCCGCCTGTAGCTCGATCTCGACGCTCTGCTGGGATGCATAGAGATCAAAGCTCGAATTCGGTCCGGTCCATGAGACCCCGACCGCGATCCCGACTTCCGGGCCGACGCGGGCGATCCGGCGCTTGGCGAAGGGCTGGTCATCGGTCGAAAGCCAGAGTTCCACCGAGGTGCCGCCACTGACCCAGAACCGGTATTTCCCGGTGACCGGCGCGATGACCCGGCCACGGGTGCGGGTGGCCAGGTAGTGGCCATAATGCATTTTCCCGATGGTGCTGGTCAGCGCCTCGACGCTGCTGGCAGGTCCGTAAAATGGCGCGGCCCCCACCATGTCCTGGACGCTATAGTACGGCATCCCATTCCAGCGCTCGCAGATCCACACGCCGCGCGACGAGTCCTTGAGGAAGGGATTTCCACCGCCCAGACACTCTTCCCGGTTCGCGACGCGGTCGCCATCGGGATCGGCGAGCGGACTCAAGTTGCCCGACTCGCGGGCGTTCGGGTTGAATCCATGGGCGACTTCCCATGCGGTCGAAAGGTCGTCGTCATCCGGATCCTCGGCGGTCAAAGCGTGACTGCGCAGCCGGGACACCGGGATGTCGGTGAAGCTGCCCGAAGGAGCCTTCCATTGCAGCGACACATGGCTGTCGCCCCGGTTCTGCTTGAGCAGGATTTCAACGTGGCAAGGCTGCCCCGCCTGCAAAGTGATCTTCCCCTGCTGGGTGGGATAGAGCCCGTACTGCCCCGGCGTGTTCCAGAGCGGGGACCACGCCACCAAGCGGCGGTTGAACTTGCTGGCGTCCGGCGAGACCCACACCTCGAATCCGTCATCGCCGGCCGCGCGGAACTCGTAGGTTCCGCTCTGCTCTGGCGTGATCACACCGCGGAACCGGTAGGCGCACTTTTCCCCGCCGGCCGCAGGAGTCGCGTCCAACGACTCCACCAGATCCCTGAGGTTGGGCGCTTGGTAAAGTCGCGCGGAGTTCTTCAGGTCGCCGGCGACGCCGCCTTCCATGCCCGTCCAAAGGGACCGTTCCCAGTATCCCGCTATCCCTTCGGCGACCTGCGGGTTCTCACCCAGAAAGGCCTCAAGCTGGTTGCTGTATCCGTCTCCGTCCAAGTCGGCGGTCGGACGCTGTTCGGGATGCAGCAGGCCGTTATCCGCGAGATCGAAGCCGTGCGCCTCTTCCCAGGCATCCGCCAACCCGTCGTCGTCCTGGTCACCGGGATGGGTGGCATAGGCCGCGAGATGCTCCGCGGGGATTCTAACCGGCGCGGCACCGTCCACGGTCCAGCCGAGCGCGGCGTGGTCGCCGCTCGCACCTTCCTTGTGGAGGATCTCGACATAGACGACTTGGCCCTGCTGGAGCGAGTATTCCACCGATCCTTGGCTGCCGTACTTCGTCCACTGTTCCGGCCCGGTCCAGGCATTGTAGATGAAAGCGGCGCGCTCCTTGGAGAAGGGCGAACCATCGGTCGCGAGCCACAGTTCGGTCTCGTTGTCGCCCGCAACGTGAAAGCGGTAGGAGCCAGTGGCGGGAATGGTCACGTAGCCGCGCAGCCGCTGGCCGTAGTTTTCAGCCACATCGACCGGGGTCGCCGCCCCCGCCATGAACCCATCGACATGTGGTGCGCCATAAAACGTGTCCGAACCGGTCAAGGCCGGCAAAAGGTCCCCCGCGATCCCATACCACACCTCGCGCTTCAATCCTCCCGGAATGGTGCCGTGGACGACGGGCGAAGATTGGCCGAGCCATTCCTCGCGGTTGGTGAAGCCATCGTCATCCGGGTCGCCGTCGGGACCATTCTCGCCCGTCGCGCCGGTGGAGGGATCGGCGGAAAGCCCGCCCGCCAGCTCCCAATCGTCGGGCAGCCCGTCACTATCCTGGTCGTTCGGATCGACTTCATAGGCGTCGATCGCCGAGGCCGGAATGACTTGCCGGCTCATGCCGGGCGGCTGCCAGGCAAGAGAGAGGTTGTCGCCGCCGCCACCTTCCTTTTGAAGGACTTCCAGATAGTACTTCCGCCCCTGAATCAGGGAAATCACCGCGGACTTCTGCGAGACAAACTTGTCATACTGGCGGAAGTTCGTCCAAGCGCCCGAGCCCGCGACTTCGGCGATCTTTTGCTTGGACGCGGCGCTGGCGTCCGGGGACAACCAGAACTCGCAGTTGTCGTCACCCGCGATCCAGAACGTGTAGTCACCCGTGGCCGGGGCGGTGATCCAGCCACGCAACCGCCGGCCATAGTTGTCGCCGATGTTCACTGCCGGTTCCACGCCCGCGAGCTTTCCCGTGCTGGTGGGAGCGGCCGGGAAGTTCGCGTCCGAGGTCAACGAGGCGACGGTGTATCCGCTCACGCCGGCCCAGATTTCTTCGGTCAACTTGCCCGCCTCGCCCGCGTTGGCCACCACCGCCGGAAAGACCGCGGTGGCGGCGGCGAGCATCGACAACCGGGAGCGGCAGACTTCCCTTTGTCCAAACGACGTTGCACCGACTGCAGAGGTGAAATTTTTCATGCTGAAATCTTCTATGACCGCCCGTGTTCCAAGCACATGTTAGGAGAACAAGCTCGCGGCAATATCCTCGACCTCCGACACCCCCCTCCAGATCATTCACTCAGGTTTTTTGGCCAAAATCCATCACCCGCCGGTCATAGCGAACCCGTCACTTTCCGAATGAACTCCGCGGGTCCCATGCCATGCCATCGCTTGAACTCCACGCTGAAGTCCCCCTGATGCCGGAAGCCATATTCCAATGCCAATTGCTTGATCGGACAACCATCCTGCAGCCGGCGGGCGGCGGCCACCGCCCGCTGCTGGCGCAGCCACCTGCCCGGCGGAATCCCCAAGGATTCCTTGACCAAGCGACGGAACGAACGATCTCCAACGCCGAGAGCCTTCGCGAGCGAAATGGCATCGAATGCGAGATCCTCCATGAGCTGCGAAATCACAAAAGCACGAAACGTTCGCGGGCAGCGGTAGTGCCAGATTCCGCTCTCCACCCACACCTTCACATTCGCGTGTCTGGATAGATCAGCAGGCACACCCATGACAATTCTCACGCGATTTCATGACAACTCCATCAGCCAACCCTGCCATCACCTAGCCACACCACGAATTCATTGCTTACATTGGAAAAGCGGATTGAGGGTCCCGCTCTTGGTGCGTTGCTCCGACTCCTTCAGGCTCGCGGACAAATCCCCGTCATACGCTGCCACGGTCTGGCCATCGACACCGGGAGCCAGGCGATTTGATCGAGGCGCGCCACTTGCAGCCCCCACGCTCAGAGCGGTTCCTCTCCCAGCCGGCCTACCGGGGCAAACGTGACGACATCGACCCAGCCGACTGCCACGACTGGCACATGGCCACCACCGGCGCCTCGCGCACCTCCCGGCCACTTAGCCAACCCGCGCGTCCAACATCAACAGCCACAAGAATACCGGTCTCCGCCAGCATCGAGGGCATCGAGGATCAGGGCTCCCTCATTTTGGGAAACGCCGCACCCGTATCCGGAGGCCCGGACTGCGGCAGCCTGCTGCCGCTCAAAGCCAGCAGCCCTGCTGC
>CBKZPU010000105.1:0-18036 GCA_966696705.1 uncultured Verrucomicrobiaceae bacterium
GCGGCTTCGCCCTTCTCGGCGTACTGGTCGGGCTCCAAGGGGAGTTCATGGACCAGCAACAGCGCGGGCCAAGGGAACTTCACGACCACCGCGGCGGGCGGCACCTTCATCGCCTCGCTTCCCGGCAGCAGCACCGACGTGTTCTTCGCGAACAACTCCGCCAGCAACCTGACCAACACGCTGGGCGGCAACTTCACGATCAACAGCCTGACCTTCCGCGGCACCTCCGCTGCCGCAAGCATCGGCGGGGCCAACCAGTTGGCGATCCAGTCGGGAGGCATCACCGTCGAGTCCGGAAACGGCGGCGCCACGCTGGGGATGGCGACCCTTGCGCTAGGGGCTGACCAGACCTGGACGAACGACAGCGCGAATCCGATGGTCGTCACCTCCGCGATCAGCGGCGGCTTCAATGCGCTGACACTCGCCGGCAATGGATTCGCGCTCGGCGGCTCTTCGCTCAGCGTCGGCCCCCTCACGGTGAATGCGAGCTTGGATCTGGCAGGCACGGGCGTCACGGCGATCGACCTCGCCGGCACCGGCAGCATCGGGAATACCGTGGGTGCCGCCACGATCAACACGACCGTGGACAACGACGCCGTCTTCGCGGGAACCATCGGCGACGCGGGTGCTTCCTCGGCGGTATCGCTGGTGAAGAACGGTTCCGCCTTGCTGACCCTGGGGGGCGCCAATGGCTACAGCGGCTCCACGTTGGTCAGCTCGGGCACCCTGGTGCTTGGCGACGCCAATGCGCTTGGCGTGGCGGGCACGGTGGTTTCGGGCAGCGGCACCACGGTGGCGAATGGCGCGACGCTCGACCTCAATGGCCAGACGATCTCGGAGAGTCTCAGCGTGGCGGGCGCCGGGGTTTCCGGTGGCGGCGCGCTGGTCAACGGCAATGCCTTGACTCCATCCGTGGTGAATTCCGAGATGATCTCCAATGGACCCTTCACGGTCGCTGGCGCGGGCGACATCACCTTGCAACGTGTTCAGACCACCTTCGCCACCGTGACGATGAACGGCACCGGAACCTTGACGCTCGGCACTCCTGCGGCAACCGGTCACAACAACCTGCTCGTCCTTGTGGCGAACTCGGGAAAGGTCGTTCTCAACATGCCCGGCCTGCTAGCCGTGGATCGGGGAGTGACCATCAACGGTGGCGCGACCGTGCAGGTCGCGGGTAGCGCCGCGGGAAGCGGACAGATCCAGGATGACAACACGGTCACGCTCAATGATGGCACCTTCGACCTCAATGGTCAGTCGGAGATCGTTGGCGCACTGAACGGTTCGGCGGGCACGGTCGTCACCAATACCGCCGCTTCGACGGTCAGCACCTTTGGCATCGGTGGCGCGCCCGCTTCCACGAACAACGGCAGTTTCGCCGGAACGATCAACGACGGCGCGGGCAAGGTCGCGGTAACCAAGAGCGGCCTTGGAACCCAGACCATCGCCGGCATGCAGGCATATACCGGTGACACCCGCGTGAATGGCGGCGTGCTTTCGCTCGATACCGCCTACCTCGCCGACGCCGCCGACGTCTATCTCGTCACCGGTGCGGCGCTCAATCTGACCCATGCCGGCATCGATGTCGTGAATGCCCTTTATTTCGACGGCCTCGCCCAACCGGACGGCGTCTATGACGCGAGCAACTCCGGCGGCTTGATCACCGGCACCGGCAAGATCCAGGTGGGCACCACGCCCGCGGGTTATTCGTCGTGGGCGACCGATCCCGCCAATGGGCTGACCGCCGGTGTCAACGATGGCACTGACGATGATCCGGACGGCGACGGCATCGCCAACCTGCTGGAGTACCTTCTCGGCGGCGTGCCGGCTGGTGCGGGTGCGGCGGACACTTCCATTCTCCCGAGCCAGTCGCTCACCACCAATGATCTGATCTTCACCTTCCGCCGTTCGGACCTTTCGGAATCCGACTGCACGGTCAAGGTTCAGTGGTCGGCGGACCTGGCCACCTGGGGCGCGCCGGATGAAGTCGTGATCGGAAACGGCAGCGCCGGCATCGTCGCGGTGACAGAAGACTCCCCGACCGCCGCGCTTGATACCGTGAGCGTGGCGATTCCGCGGAGCCATGCGGTGAACGGCAAGCTCTTCACCCGCGTCCTGATCACGAAACCCTGAAGGGCGATTGCTTGCGGCGCTGTCCCGGGAGGAATCCGTTTCCTCTTCATCGCGGGCCGGCGCCGTCAGCAGGGATACGCTTTCATCGGGTAACCTGGGTTGCCCACTGGGGGGCCGGGGCGGTGGGGGCCGCCCCGGCTTTTCCCGGTTTTGAAAATTGTCACCGCGGCGGGCACAGTTCCGCCAGTTTTCCAGTTGTTGAGCTCAGATCATGAAGTGTCTTCCGTTTGTTGTTCTCGTCCTCATCCAGTCGGCGGGTGCTGCCGTCTGGCAGTGGTCGGTCCCGGTGAAATCGGTCGAATCGAGCGAGACCGGCGGTCACCCGAGGGCGTTCCTGTGGATCCCGGAAACGTGCCGGCAGGTAAGGGGAGTGGTGCTCGGCCAGCACAACATGCTCGAGGAAGGCGTGCTGGAGCATCCGGCATTCCGCAAGGCGCTCGGCGAGGCCGGCTTTGCCGCGGTGTGGGTGACGCCGGCCTTCAATCCACTTTTCCGGTTCGACCAGGGAGCGGGCGAGCAATTCCAAGAAATGATGAGCGGACTGGCGAGCGAGTCCGGCTACAGCGAGATTGCCTCAGCCCCGGTGATCCCGATCGGCCATTCCGCGATGGCTTCGTTTCCGTATCATTTCGCGGCGTGGAAACCGGAGCGCACCCTGGCGGCGATCTCGCTCAAGGGGACTTGGCCGGACTTCCGCGATGGAAACAGCCCGCCGCGGAAGGATGAAGCCTTGGACGATGTCCCGCTGCTGTTCGTGAGCGGCGAGTATGAATGGGCGGACGAACGCGCGGGCAAGGCGCTCGCTTTCCGCAATCACAACCCCGGCTCGCCGCTGACGATGTTGGCCGATGCCGGCGGCGGGCACTTCGATCTTCACGACGAGTTGGTCGCCTATCTTGGTCTTTACGTGAAAAAGGTCGCGGAGCACCGCTTGCCCGCACGCATCCCGGCGGGCGGCGAGGTGAAGCTCAAGCCGGTCCACCCGGAGCGGAACGGCTGGCTGGTGGACCGCTGGCGACAGAACGCCGGGCCTCTTGCCGAACCGGACAGCGAGAAGGACTACAAGGGGAACAAGGAGCAAGCGTTCTGGTGCTTCGACAAGGAGCACGCGCTGGCCACCGCGGGCTTCGGCAAGGCGCAGCACCTGAAATCGCCGCAGCTCGCGGGCTATCTCCAGGACGGCCGGCTCGTTCCGCAAAACAAGGAGACGCACCAGCAGGTGACGCTCGATTTCAAGCCGATTGGTGACGGCACGACCTTCAAGCTCGAAGGGGCTTTCCTCGACACCGTGCCCGATGGCCGGCCGGTGCGCTGGACCGGCCTGGGCGTGGACTCGCCGGTCGCCCATGCCACGGGCCCCGTCGTCATCAGCCGGATCTGCGGACCGGTCGAGAAGCTCTCCGACGACACCTTCGCGCTGCGCTTCGATCGCCTCGGCTTCGACAATGCCAAGCGCTCGAACGAGATCTGGCTGATGGCTGTCCATCCCGGCGACGGCGCGTACAAGCGCTGCGTCCAACAGGCGGTGCTGCGTTTCCCGCTGCGCAACACATCGGGCGAGGATCAGGAGATCCACTTCCAGGAGATCAAGGACCAGCGCGCCGGAGCCAAGCCGATCAAGCTCCACGCGCGCTCCAGCGCCAAGGATGCCGAAGTCCGCTACTACGTCCGCGAAGGCCCGGCGGAAATCGACGGCGACACCTTGAAGTTCACCGCCATCCCGCCGCGCGCGAAGTACCCGGTGAAAGTCACCGTCGTCGCCTGGCAGTGGGGACGCTCGATCGAGCCGAAGCTCAAGACCGCCGAGCCGGTGACGCGTGGCTTCTCGATCGTGAGGTAGATCTGAGTCGGGCGGCATCCGATTCGCCCGTGCTTCAAGTCTCCGGACTCCACCAGGGTCACACGGTTGGGCATGCCACCGGATGCGCTCGCCGGTTCCGGATCCGGGCGTTAGTTTGCCGGCCTTCCATGATCCAGCACCGCTTCCTTGCCATCGACGAAGGCCTTGTCCAGTTGCTCCACATCGACGAACACGAACCGTCGAACGATTGGATCGTTCCGATCGGTCATCCCGCGGCGCGGGACATGCAGCTCATCGGGGGCGGGCGCGTCTTGATCGGGCATCATCACGGCTGGACGGAGTTCGAGATCGCCACGGGGAAGGTCCTGCACGAGGTGGCCCGCTACGAGGGCGTGACCGCCGTGCGCCGCCAACCGGACGGCCGCACGCTCGTCGCCGGCGTGGATATCGCCGGGGCCGAGGGGGTGGTTTTGTTAGAGCTCGATGAAAGCGGTGCCGAGCTCCGTCGCGCGGTCTATCCCGGCGACTACGTCCGTTTGATCCGCCAGACGGCGCAAGGGACACTGCTGATGTCCTGCAACGACCGCATCCGCGAGGGCGACCTCGAGGGGAACTACCTGCGCGAGTTCCCGGTCGAGGGCTTTTACCACGCGTGGAAGGCGCTGCGTCTGCCGGACGGCCACCTGCTCGTTTCGGCGGGCTATGGCGCCTTCATGGTCGAGCTGGATGCCGCCGGGAACGAGATCCGCCGCTTCGGGCAGAAGGCCCATGTGCCGGAAGCGGTGAATCCGTTTTTCTACGCGATGTTCCAACTCCTGGAGAACGATCACGTCGTCGTCGCCAACTGGCAGGGCCACGGTCCCGGCTTCGGCGATTCCGGGGTGCAGTTGCTGGAGTTCGATGAAGACGGCCGGATCGTGTGGCAGTGGAGCGACTCGTCACGGATCTCCTCGCTGCAAGGGGTGCTGGTACTCGACGGGCTCGACCTGTCGAAGCGGCACGACGAGCGCGAAGGGGTGATGAGGCCGCTCGTGTGACGGGGCTACCGGGAGGTCCCTCCGGCGACGAAGTCGGGCAGGAGCTTGAGGTGCGGGCATTTGCCGGTGCCGTTCTGGATCGCGTCCAGCAGCATGCCGCCGATCCTGCGGCCGGCCTTGGCGTGATCGAAGCGGTAGCGTGCGATGCTCGGGACGGCGTGTTCGAGAAAGGGGTCGTCGCAGCCGCAGAGGATCGCGACATCGTCCGGCACGGCGAGGCCGGCTTGCCGCAGATGGCAGAGGACGGTCATCGAGTGCTCGGGGCAGTTGGAAAAGAACGCGTCCGGCCGGGGGCGCATGACGAGCAGGTGGTCGAGGGTGCGCCTCAGGTCCGCCACCTCCGGCTTGTAGCTGGCGATGACGGCATGCGATCCGAGCCGCCTTGCCTCGGTGACAAATGCGGCCCCGCTCAGGCGATCGCTCAGGCTCGTGAATTCGGGCAGCAGGAAGACCATCCTGCGGTGGTGGCGGGCGTGGAAAAGTCCCGCGGCATGACGGGCGCTGGCCTCCGTGTCGATGTGGAGGCATGGCAGCTCCAGCCCGGGATAGAGCGTGCCGAAGACGACGCCGGGGCAGCCCCGGGAAGCGATCCAACGCTGGATGGGAAGGGTGGAGTACATCAGCACCCATCCGGCGGTGTCGGGGAGCATGTCCAACCGTGAGAATCCCGTGGCCCCCCGCATCTTGAACAGCTTGGGACGGTATTCGAATTCCACGCCATAGCCGGCGGAGTTGGCGGTGGTGCGGAGACCCTCGAACATCATGAGATGTGCGGAAGTGAAGCTGTCGGAGGGATAGGGACTGAGGATCCGGATCAGGTGGCCGCCGCGGGGGGCGCACGCCGGCCGTCCGTGGAGGATGCGGTGGCGTCGTCCTCTCCCGCCGGGTTTCAATCGCTTCTCGCGGACCAGTTGCTCGATCGCCTTGCGGACGGTGGCCCGGCTGACCCGAAGCTCCCGGCACAGCTCCGCCTCGCTCGGCAATTCGCCCTGCCAGCGGCCGGCCGCGAGCCCGTGGCGGAGGAATGCGACCGCCTGGTCCGAAATCGACGTGCGGCTGACGGGTGCCATCCGGCCGGGGGGCGCCGGGTTGTCTGTTGGAAATACAAGTTGTGAAGCGTCGCGGGCGGTTGCCGCGGCGGGAAGCATGGTGCCAGCGTGCCCGTCATGATGGATCCGCGGGCCTCGATCATCATCTCCGGAACCGGCGCTGTCCGCGAACGGCTCCGCGGCCTCGCGACCGGAGCCCGCCGGGGCGCGGAACCCGGCGGCCTGCCGTGGCGTGACGGAAGGGCGATTCATGAGGCGACGATTCGCGGATCCCCCCGGTGATAACTTCCGGGAGCATCTGTTAGATAGGGTGCTCTCCTGCCGACGAGAACCAAAAAACACGACCTCACACGAAACGATGAAAAAAACCGTAATCCTAGCGATGGCGATGCTTGGCACGTTGCTGCCCGGCATGGCCGCCCTGACCTGGTCCTTCACCGGCAGTCCGCCGGCCACCGAAGCGGCCCAGATCACCTCGGCGATGAACACCGCCGTGAACAACTTCAACACCTGGGCCAACTACAGCGGCAACATCACCGTGGCCTACAATGCGGGCGTTCCCACCGCGCAGGCCAGCTACCAGGGCTGGATCGAATTCGGCGGTTCCCGCAGCGCCCGCGTGGCGCAGCACGAGATGGCCCACTGGCTCGGGACCGGAACGTACTCGAACTGGAATGCCAACCGGAGCGGCAACACCTGGACCGGGGTGATCGCCAAGGCGAAGCTCCAGTCGTACGACGGCGCGTCGGCCGTGCTCTCCGCGGATGCCCAGCACTGGTGGCCGTACGGGTGGAACCAGGACAATGAAGGCCCCGCCGACAAGCACATCGCCATCACCGGCGGCCTGCGCCGCGACATGGGACTGAGCGACACGTCGATCGGCGTGGCGCTCGGCACCTACAAGCTGGTGAACCGGGCGAACGGCAAGTACCTCGACAACTTCGGCGCGACCACCGACGGCGCGGCCGTGGGCCAGTGGGAAAACAGCGCGAGCAACAACCAGCGGTGGACCGTCACCCGCGTCGGCAGCTACTTCAAGCTGGTCTGCGTGACCGGGGGCAAGCGGCTCGACACGCTGGGCAACACTGCGGACGGCTCGTCGATGGGTCAGTGGACCGATGGCGGCAGCTACAACCAGCAGTGGACCTTCCAAGCCACCGACTCCGGGTACTACAAGATCATCAACCGGGCCAACGGCAAGTGCCTCGACACCGGCGGCCAGACCCACAACGGCGCGGTGATGCAGAACTGGGGCAGCGGCTCGAGCTACAACCAGCAGTGGAAGTTCGTCAAACCGTGACCTGACCGCGGCCTCCGTTCCGTCCTTCCCGAAAGGAGCGGGGGCTTCTTGAAAAAACCAACTTCCGGAGCGGCCCCGCATGCCGTCCATGCGGGGCTGCTCCCCATCGACAATCGTCCATGAAACTCCAATTCGCCCGCCGCATTTTCCTGCCCTTGTTCGGTCTTTCCTGCGGCTTGACCGGCTGGTGGCTGCGCGACCGCGCCGGAGAAAGCCTTGCTGGCGGGAATCCCCCTGCCGCGGTTTCGCGAACCGCCGCGGCGGAGGCGTCCGGCGCTTCCTCCGGTGCGTGCGGTTCCACCGTGGCTCCGCGGGCCGAGGCCCGCGAGTCCGTCACGCGCAGCGAGGGAAGTGGTGGCATTCAACGGATGCGGTCCACCGATCCCGCCGACATGCTGGCGATGCTGGAAGCCATCGGCGCCATGACGCGGATGACCGATGCCGAGGCGAGGCAAGCATGGTTCGATCTTGCCGGGCAGACGCCGACCCCCGGATTCGGGAATTCGCTCGGCGTGCTCTATCTCTGGGCGCGCATGACGCGGATGGGCGAGCGCGTGGAGGTGCCTCCCGGCTGGGGAGCGGAGCAGTACGAGCAGGCGATCGAGACGGAAAAGGTCCGCGGCAATTTCGCGGCGCTGCGGACGCGAATGGAGGCGGGCGACGGCCTGACCGAAGCGGAAAGGCGCATCGTGCTCACCGATATGGCGCGCCAGGATCCCCTCAAGGCGGTGGAGCTGTGGAGTCGCGCGACCTTGCCGGCGGACTTCATGAACGACGCGAAATGGCTGACTGGAGTCTTGGAACGCGCCGGCCAGCGCGACGCGATCATGGCGCGGCTGCGGGAATGGCAGACCGGCGGGAACCTTGCCGGCGCCGTCTCGATGCTTGCCAACCGCTGGATCGCCAAGGACCCGGCCGCCGTGGAGAAATGGCTGCTGGAGCCCGCGCAAGCGGACATCCGGGATGCGCTGATGATGGAAGTGGCCAATGCCCGCGCCTTGACCGAACCGGCGGAGGCGTGGGCATGGAGCGAGAACCTGGAAGGTGGCGAACGCCTCCAAGCCTTGCGCACCGGCGCGATGCAACTGGCCGCGCGCGACCCGGAGACCGGGATCGAGTTGATCGCCGCGCTGGACGAACCGGCGGAGCGCGAGACCGCCGTGAAGAACTTCGCCAACATCCTGGCCGCGCGCGATTTCGATCGCTGGCAAGCGTGGCGCGACAGCTTGCCGGCGGCGGAGCAGGACATGGCCAACGAATCGGCCTTCGCCCTGTGGGTGAACGTGGACGTTGACAAGGCCGCCGGGTGGCTCGGCGCGCAGCCTGAGGGTGCCGACCGCGATGCGCTGGTCGGGCAACTGGTGAACTACTACGCGGGCCGTGATCCCGAGACCTGCTCGGATTGGCTCCGCACGATCGCCGACGCGGACCGCCGCCGGGAAGCCGCGGGGGCCGCCTTGAGCAACGTGGGCCCCTACGATCTGGAGAAGATCCGGGTGATCCTCGCGGCGACGGACGGCTGATCCCGAGTCCCGGCCGGAGGATGGGAACCACCGGCGTTGTACACTGAAACCGGATGGCGTGATTGAGGAGGTGGAACGCGGGTTCCTAGTGTGGTGGCACGAAGCAAATCCGCGTCATGAGCACCGCCCGCACTTCCATCTCCACGCGCCTGACCCCGCCGCGGGCACTCGCCTACAACACCTTGGTCGCGAAGACCCGCCGCAACATCGCCGACCTGGTCGCGCAGCCGACGACTTGGTCGTGGGCGATGGACGGCGACTACGCGACCTGGGACGAAGGCTTCTTCGACATTGGCAACTGGACCACATCGTTCTTTACCGGCATGGCGCTGATCGCGTGGAGTGAAACGGAAGACGAGCATTTCATCCGCCACGTGCTGGAGCTCGATCCGCTCTATCGGGCGAAGGTCACCGTCCACGCCGCGGACACGATGCACGACCTTGGCTTCCTCTATTCGCTCCATTCCGTGGCCCTCCACAAGCTGACCGGCGAGGAGCGCCACCGGGAGCTCGGCATCAAGGCCGCCGAGGCGCTGGCCGCGCGCTTCCGGCCGGAGGGCAATTACATCCGCGCCTGGGGGAGGCTCGATGAAACGGGCACCGACTGGGATGCGATGGCCATCATCGACTGCATGATGAACCTGCCGCTCCTCTTCTGGGCGTCGCGGGAAACGGGCGACCCGCGTTTCAAGGACATCGCCATCCGCCACGCCGACACCACGCTGGAGTGTTTCATCCGCGACGATGACTCGGTCTTCCACGCCTATCGCTTCGATCCGGTTTCCGGCGCGCCATCGTGCGGGGAGAACTACTGCGGCCATAGTAAGGACAGCCACTGGGCGCGCGGCACCGCGTGGGCGATCTACGGCTTCGCGATGAGCTACCGCCACACCGGCGAGCGGCGCTTCCTCGATGCCTCGCTGCGCGTGGCGCGGAAGTTCCGTTCCCTGCTGGATGAGGAAGTCGTGCCGGTATGGGACTTCCGCTTGCCGGAGGATCCCGCCTTGCACATCCGCGATTCGTCCGCCGCCGCGATCGCGGCCTGCGGATTCCAGGAGCTTGAGGCGCTCGGCCATGCCGATCCGGCCATGCTCGCGGCGAAGGAGGCCTTCCTCGATCGCCTGTGCTCGCCGGACTACCTCGACACCGACCCCGCCGTGCGCGGCACGCTGAAGCACGGCCAGGTGGGCAATCCGATCCAAGCCTACACGAGCTGGGGCGACTACTACCTGATGGAAGCGCTGGCCCGCGAGAACGGCATGGCCATCCCGTGGTGGTGACCGTCATGAGCTGCCACGCCTTTCCTCTCCGGCAGGTGCGCCTGACCGGCGGGCCGTTCCACGAACGGCAGGAAGTGCACCGCCGCTACCTGCGGAGCGTGGAGGCGGACCGCCTGCTCGCGCCATTCCGCATTCAAGCCGGCCTCGAACCGCGGGCCCCGCGCTACGGCGGCTGGGAGTCGCGCGACATCGGCGGCCACAGCCTGGGGCACTACCTTTCGGCCATCAGCCTGATGCAGGCGGCGACCGGCGACCTCGATCTGTTAGAGAGGGTCCACCACATCGTCGCCGAACTCGCGCTGTGCCAGCAAGCGAATGGCGACGGCTACGTGCTGCCGGTGGACAAGGCGGCGTTCGAAGGAGTCCGGCTGGGCAGGATCGAGGCCTCGCCCTTCGCGTTGAATGGCGTCTGGGTGCCGTTCTACACCTTGCACAAGCTGCTCGCCGGGCTGCGCGATGCCTTTCGCCTCGCCGGAAGTACGATGGCTCTCGTAGTAGCCCGGAGCGTCGCCGATTGGCTCGATGGCGTGCTTTCGCCGCTCACGCCGTGGCAGATCCAGGAAATGCTGCGCGCCGAGCACGGCGGGATGAACGAGGAGCTGGCCGACCTGGCCGCCGATGCCGGCGACCGCCGCTACCTGGAAATGGCGGAGCGGTTCTTCCATCACGATGCCGTGCTCGCCCCGTTGCTGCGCGGCGAGGACAAGCTCGATGGCCTGCACGGAAACACGCAGATCCCCAAGATCACCGGCCTCGTCCGCGAGGCCGAGTTGGGCGGCGATCCCGCCTACCGGCAAGCGGCGGAGTTCTTTTGGGACCGCGTGGTGAACCACCGCTCCTACGCGACCGGCGGCCACGGCGAGAGCGAGCATTTCTTCCCGGTGGAGCAGTTTCCGAAGCGGCTCACGCCGAATACTTGCGAGACCTGCAACACCTACAACCTGCTCAAGTTGACCGGCCACTTGTTCCGCCATCAGCCCGACGCCGCGCGGATGGACTTCGTCGAGCGCGCGATGATCAACCATCTCCTCGCCAACATCGGCCGCGAACCCGGCGAGTTCGGCTACTTTCTCGGGCTCGGCTCGGTCGGGGTGAAGGTCTTCTCGACGCCCTTCGATGCGTGGTGGTGCTGCGTTGGCACCGGCATGGAGAACCCGTCGCGCTACGGCGAACAGATTCACGCCCATGACGACGACACGCTGTGGGTGAACCTCTTCATGGGCAGCACGCTCGATTGGGCGGAGAAGGGCGTGGCGCTCACCCAAGAGACCATCTTCCCTGACGAAGACACCGTGCGGATCTCGCTAGCGTGCGAACGCCCGGTGCGGTTCACCTTGAAGCTCCGTCATCCCGCGTGGTGCGAAGCCCCGGAGGTCTTGCTCAATGGCGGACGACTGGAGTTTACCTCGACGCCGTCTTCCTACCTCACCATTGACCGCGAGTGGCGAAGCGGCGACTCGCTCGTCGTGCGCCTGCCAATGACCCTGCGCGTGGAGCCGCTGCCTCACTCGCAAGACAAGACCGGCGCGCTGATGTTCGGACCGACGCTGCTCGCCGCGGTCGTCCCGGATGACGACAGCGTGCCGGGCCCCGCGAAGCGCCGCTTCAGCGAGCACCTCGATGCCCGTGGCAAGACCGACTCCTTTCCACCGCACTTCGTCGCGGCCTCATGGGACGAGGTGCTGGGCGGAATGAAGCCGACGGGTTTCGCCTCCTTCCGCAGCGAGGGAGTGGTGAAGCCGGTCGATCTGGATTTCGTGCCGCTTCACCGCGTTTATGAAGAGCAGTATGCGGCCTATCTGCCATTGCTGGGAGGCGGCGAATGGGAGGAACGCGAGGGCGACCTTCGCTCGGAAAGGGAACGGCAGCGTGTGATCGAACAGGGCACCCTGGATGCGGTGGCACCCGGCTATCAACAGCCGGAGGTCGAGCACGGGCTGCGTTGCGAGGGCAGCGAGATCGAGGACTTTGCCGATCGCAAGTGCCGCCTCGCAAGGGATGGCGGCTGGTTCTCGTACCACCTCAAATGCGGATCGGACGAACGGCTGGCGCTGGTCGTCACCTATTGGGGCGGGGTGTGGCACAAGCGAACCTTCGACATTCTCGTGGACGATGAATGGCTCGCCACCGAGGAACTCCTCGCCAATCGCCCGGGCGAATTCTTCGAGCAGGTCTATCAACTCCCGCATGGGATCGGCGCCGGCCGGTCGAGGCTGACGGTGCGCTTCCAGTCCCGGGCGGGAGACATTGCCGGAGGTGTTTTCGGGCTGCGCCTGATGAAGCAGGCGGTGGCGCCCGAACCCTATCGGCAGGAGTTCGTTTTCAAAGGCCATTGAGCCCTCAAGTTGCCATGTAAACCGCCGTCAAAACGGACGCGGCTTGTAGGAGGGCCATGTGCGGGAAGACGATTCCCCGCGAGCACGAATCGGCGCGGAATCGATCCGCCGCTGGCAAGTGCGTCCGGTTTCTGGCAAGTACCACCGAAAATCCCCGACCCTGTCCACCACGCATGAATCTGCCCCGATCGCTTGTCCGACTGATTGCCGCGTCCGTCCTTTTGGCTCACGTCCAGGGAATTGAGGTCACCAGCTTGAAGGAGTTGGCGGAGTCCGCGGCCAAGGACAATGGAACGGTGACCATGAAGCCCGGCGTCTATCGCATGGCGGACTACCTCACGGATGACGTGCTCCAGCAAATCCGTGGCAGCGTGGATCGTAGCCAAGCCCGCCCGCCGGTGCCGATGTTCGTCTTCCGGGGAAGTGGCAATCGCTTCGACCTCCGCGGCGTGACCGTCGAAATCGACACCTCGCTCTACAAGAAGCTTCCCGGGGGCGGCTACATCCGCTGCTTCATTGTCGCGGGGAAGGGGAACACCATCGAGGGTCTTGTCATCAGGAATACCGGGCCGAACCAAGGGAGCAGCGGCAACATTCTCTCGCTCGAAGGTCCCGACAACACGCTCGGCGACGTGACGCTGCACGTTCACGGTTCCTTCCCCTACGGCTACGGCGACCTGTTGGGAAAGGGCGGCCCCAATCTCATCGGCCTGCAAAAGCAGAGCGGCATCCAGGTCCTCGGCTCCCGCTCGACGCTTCGCCGCTGCAAGGTCCATAGCCGCGCCTTCGGGCACTGCTATTACATCCAGGCGGGCGACGGGATCCGGCTCGAAGACTGCCTGGCCGAGGGCTCGATGCGTGCGACCAGCGAGATGCTTGCGGATGATTCCGGTCCCGCATTCGACCTCGGCTTCCGGTCGGTCTATCAGAATCGCGACGGCCGCTTCGTGATGACGCCGGGTTACATGAAAAGCCTGTCCGAGGATGGCTTCCGGACCTATGGCGGCGCGGGCAGCGTCACTCTGGTCAACTGCACTGCCGTGAACACGCGCGCGGGATTCGAGATCGGCGCGAAGGATGACAGCCCGACGAAGACGATCATCGAGGGCTGCGTCGCCATGGGTTGCGAGCGCGCCTTTCTGTTGGGTTCGAATGTCGTCGTCCGCCGCAGCCGGGGCGACGTGAAGTACGGTCCCTTGCTCTACCTGCGGGGTGGCAAGGGTTCCGACATCGAGCTGGAACTCGCG
The DNA here is from genome assembly GCA_966696705.1 of uncultured Verrucomicrobiaceae bacterium. Taxonomy (GTDB): domain Bacteria; phylum Verrucomicrobiota; class Verrucomicrobiia; order Verrucomicrobiales; family Akkermansiaceae; genus Haloferula. The sequence continues at coordinate 13,707 of CBKZPU010000105.1, forward strand.
GGCAGCCGGTCGGATTTCGCGGTCCACGCCATCGCCACCATCGCCGGCAGCGATCATCGCGTGAAGCTCACCAGCCAGCCGCACGAGACCGGCTTTCCCAAGCTCCCGCTGATGCTCGGCTTCGGCATGCCCGATCATGCCGAGATGAGCAGCCCCATCCGCCCCGCGGCCGCCACCGGCATCGAACTCACCAGCGAGCTGCCCGGCGTGCCGGTGATCCACAGCAGCGAGGCCAAGGACTGCCAGGTGCAGGCCGCAGGGAGATCGGTGCCCGACGAGGATTTGATCAAGTCCCCGGGCCAATGGCCGGCGACGCCGCGGTGATTTGCCCGAAGCCCCGGCGGCGGTGGATTCCCTGCCGCGGCCCTTCCAGCCGATGCTGCCATGAAAGACATCAGTCGCTTCGACCATCAGGAACTCTGGTTCGTCATGGCCCGATGAAAGCCCTGGTATTCATCGACGACCGCTGGCATCCCGGCGAGATTCCGCGGCAGGGGCTGGCCGGTCTCGGCGATTTCGATTGGCTGGCGGACGGCCGGGAGTGGTCGGCCGGGAGGATGGCCCCGTATCCGGCCGTGGTGCTGGTGAAAGCGAACCACATTTCCCCGGCCGACACCACGCCATGGGCGGGCGAGGCGGTCGGCCAGGCCTTTCACGAGTATGTCGAGCGGGGCGGGGGATTGCTGGTGATTCACTCGGGGGCCTCCGGTTACCACGAGGTCCCGTCGATGCGTCGCCTGCCTGCCGGGGCCTTCTCCTATCACCCGCCGCCTTGCCCGGTGACGGTCGAGCCCGTGGATGGCCATCCGATGTGCGAGGGCGTCGAGGCCTTCACCGAGTTCGACGAGCACTACTTCATGCACTTCGACGATCCGGCGGCGGACGTGTTCTTGCACTCCCGTTCCGAGCATGGGGTGCAGCCCGCCGGGTGGAGGCGGACCGTCGGCGCCGGCCGCGTTTGTGTGCTGACCCCCGGGCATCATCTCGCCGTCTGGCTTCAGCCCGGATTCCAACGGCTGCTGGGGAACGCGCTGGCGTGGGTCGGCACGGCGTGAGGCGGGGAATTCGCCGTGCTAACCATGTTAACCAAAAGAGCCGTGCGATTCCCGGGGAGAGTTTGCGTTCTGATGGCCGCGCGTGGCGACGCCGACCAACCCATGACCCGCCTCGTCCTGATTTTCCTCCGATGAACCCAAGCGCCCACCCGACCATCGACCTCGCGGTGCCACGGCACGACGGAGCCATGCTGCCAACCCGATGAATTCCGCGCCGTTTCCAAACCCGGTCATCCCCGGCTTTCATCCGGATCCCTCGATCTGCCGCGTCGGGGACGACTACTACATCGTCAACTCGACCTTCGAATGGTTTCCCGGGGTGCCGGTCCATCACTCGAAGGACCTCGAAAACTGGACGCTCGCCGGCCACATCCTCACCCGGCAAAGCCAGCTCGACCTCCGCGGCGTGCCGGACTCCGGCGGCGTGTGGGCGCCGTCGCTGAGTCACGCCGACGGGAAGTTCTGGCTGGTCTATACCAACCTGCGCAACACCGCGCTGGGCCGGCCCTTCAAGGACATCAAGATCTTCCTCACCACCGCGGAGGACATCCTCGGGCCATGGAGCGAACCGCTCGAACTGGATTCGATCGGCTTTGACCCGTCGCTTTTCCACGATGACGACGGCCGGAAATGGCTGGTGAACATGGTTTGGGACTTCCGCGCCGGACACTACCGCTTCGGCGGGATCGTGGCGCAGGAATTCGATGCCGCTTCGGGCAAGCTCGTGGGGCCGCGGACGAAGATCCTCGAAAAGAAGAACATCCTCACCGAGGGGCCGAACCTCTACAAGCGGGGGGAATGGTACTACCTCATGCTCGCGGAAGGTGGCACCGGCTGGAACCATGGCATTTCGATGGCGCGCTCGCGCTCGGTGCTCGGCCCTTACGAGCTGGATCCGCAACCGTCGGTGATCACCACGCGCGACGACTACGGTCATCCCTTGCAGAAGGCGGGTCACGGCGAGCTGGTGGAAACGCCGCAAGGCGAGTGGCTCCTCGTCCACCTCGCCAGCCGGCCGGTCGGCTTCGAACGGCGCTGCATGCTGGGCCGGGAAACTTGCCTGCAACGGGTGGCATGGTCGGACGATGGCTGGCTGCGGCTGGCCCATGGCGGGTACCACCCCGCCAGGTGCCTTGCCCAGGCGCCGCCGGAAGCCGCCGACACGGACCACTTCGATGGCGCGAGCCTGGGCCCGGCCTGGAGCAGCCTGCGCGTCCCGATGGACGCATCCTGGCTCAGCCTTTCCGCGCGCCCGGGTTGGCTGCGGCTCGTCGGGCGGGATTCGCTGCACTCCTTCTTCGAACAGAGCCTGGTCGCCAAGCGCCTCCGGCACTTCCGGGTCGTCGCGACGACGCGCCTCGACTTCTCGCCCGACCACTTCACGCAGATGGCCGGCCTCGTCTGCTACTACCACACGCGGATGCACTACTACCTCCGCGTCACCCATGACGAGGACCACGGGAAGGTGCTCGGCATCGCGCTGACCGACAATGGCAACTACGACGAGCTGCATGGCAGCCAGATCCCGGTCAATGGATGGCCGGAGGTTTTCCTGCGTGCCACGATCGACCGCGAGCGCCTTCAATTCGCCGCCTCCCCCGACGGCAGCGCCTGGCGGGACATCGGCCCGGTGCTCGATGCCACGAAGCTTTCGGATGACTACGCCGCCGGCTTCACCGGCGCGATGATCGGCCTGTGCGCGCAGGACCTCGGCGGCACGAAACGGCCTGCCGACTTCGACTTCCTAGAACTCACTTCCATTTCCTGAACCCGCATGAGCAACGACACCGGAATCACGGCCTACACCGCGCCACGCCGCGAGATCCATGCCTGGGTCTTGGGCGGCATCGCGACTCACGCGTTGATCTGCACCTATGGGCAGGCAATGAACATCTTCACCGTCGGCTTCGGCCTCAATGCCGCGGTGGTCGGCTGGGCCATGATGCTGCCGCGGGTGGTGGACGCGCTGATCGATCCGTTCATGGGGCACTTTTCCGACAATACCCGCACCCGCTGGGGACGCCGGAAACCCTTCCTCGTTCTCGGCGCGGCGCTCGCCTCGCTGTTCGTGTTCCTGCTGTGGTGGGGCGACTCCGGCTGGAGCCACAGGGCACAACTGATCTATCTGACGGTCATCGGGACCCTCTTCTACACGAGCTGGGGACTCTATTCGATGGCGTGGACCGCGCTCGGCTATGAGCTGACCGACGATTACAACGAGCGCTCGCGGGTCGCGGCCTTGGCCGGCGTCATCACGGCGGTCGTGTTGTTGGCGAATTCGTGGGTCTATTGGTTCGCGCTGCGGCCCTTGTTCGAGGTCGGAGTGGGCGAAACCTTGCAGCGGCTGTTCGCCAAGGGCCTCGACTGGGCGCACATGCAGGGCGTGCTGGGCGCTTCCTTCGCCACCGTTCCGGGCGGGCCGGCGAACGAGATCAATGGCATCCGCTGGATCACCACCGTGGTGGTGATTCTGGCCATGAGCGCCGCGATCTACGCGGCGAGGAATTGCAAGGAGCGCTTCTCGAGGGCCAATACGGAGCACCCGCCGATCGGCGCGGCATTGAAGGCGACGTTCCAGAACCGGCCCTTCATGATCCTGATGCTGTTCAAGCTGTTCCAGGTCTTCGGCGAACGGGTTTTCCAAGGGCTGCTCTTCTTCATCGGCGTTTACTATGTCTGCCAGGGCGACAAGAACCTCGCGACCAAGATCACCGGCCAGGCTGGCATCTTCGGCAGCCTGGTCGGCTTCACCGTGTTGCCCTTCATCAAGCCGATCAGCCAGAAGCTCGGCAAGCGCATGGGCCTGGTCATTCCCGCGGCGATCGCGCTGCTGCTGATGGTGGCCCAACCCTTGATCCTCACTCCGGAGCATCCCTACCTGCTGCTGATCCCCTTGCTCATGCTCGCGCCCCTTTCCATCGTCACCAATGCGATGATCTCGGCGATCGTTCCGGATATCTGCGACCTCGATGAATTGGAAAACGGCACGCGCCGCGAGGGGTTGTTCACTTCGGTGGTCGCCTTCATGGGGAAGCTGGAGATCTCGCTTTCGGTCCTGATTGTCGGCTACCTGGTGAACTTCTCGGGCATCGACCAGAAGACGCTGATTCAGCCGGAGGCGTCGTTGCAGAAGCTGCTGTGGCTGGCGATCGGACCGGCGGTGGTCTTCACCCTCCTCGCGTTGCTGACCTCGCTGAAGTTCCGGATGAACGAGGCCTTCATGCTCGACGTGCGCGAAAAGCTCGACGCGCGGCGGTTGGCTTCGTCGTAGCCGC
>CBKZPU010000106.1:0-17882 GCA_966696705.1 uncultured Verrucomicrobiaceae bacterium
CGGTCTTCGCCGCCGCGGTGGCCGATTACCGGCCCGCCGCCGTCGCCGGTCAGAAGATCAAGAAGACCGGTGAAACGCTGACGCTCGAACTCGTCCGCACGCCGGACATCCTCGGCTCTGTTAGAAGCGAGTTCGGTTTCACCGGCACCCTCGTCGGTTTCGCCGCGGAGACGGAAAATCTGTTAGAGAACGCCCGCCTCAAGCTTTCCCGCAAAGGCTGCGACCTTGTCATCGCCAACGACGTCTCCAAACCCGGCATCGGCTTCGACTCCGACCGCAACGAGGTGCTGTTAGTTTATCCCGAGCACGTCGAGGCCCTGCCGGAGGATGAGAAGCATCACCTCGCGCCAACGATCGTCCGCGAGATCGAGCGGCTGGTGGCGGAGCGGTGAACACCGGCGAGCCGCCTTGGAGGGAAGAGCAGGGGCCGTTTTCTCGCTGCTGAAGAAGTGTGACAAGCTGGAGAGAATCTCCATGCAGGGACCCCATTCAAGACGTCGATGGCGTGGGCCTCGACTACGAGGTGGATTAGACTTCGGGTAAGGCGACGTACTAGCCGAGCGCCTGCTGGCAAAGGCGCTGCCGATGTTGGGGCTCCAGGAAGCGGACTGCGGTCCAACGGCTGGATCGCGGAGCGCTTGGCGATGGGTCACTCGAGCACGGTGAGCCGGGTGGCGCGGGACGAGGGGGCTCATGCCAGGGTGAAGAAGCTGGAGAAAGCCTTGAATGATTGATGAATTCAGGATTCAAGGACTGCCCCCCCTTTTACGTATTATGGAGCAGAGGCTGATAAATCAATATGGCAGGATTTCGAAGGGCGCTGGACAGCTTCCGAATAAGTATAACTTGATTGCGCCAAAGAAATGGGCCTCATATGGTATAGAGTAAATCGAACATGAAAATCGGAGATTTATTTTTGATGGAAGCTCCGACGGGGGAGCGAGTTTGTTTCCAATTTTTAGGGAAGGATGCTGAGCAGTTGAATAGTGATGTGATACGCGTTTTTGAACCTTCATGCTACAGGGAGGGATCAATTTCGGTCTCCGATTGTTCTGATTGGAACGCGGCCTTTCATGCCCATGTTTTCATAAACGTGGGAAATCGGAAAAAATTATGGAGGAAGATTGGAAATTCTCCTGTCGATGAATTGAAGGAGGTCCTTTTCCGTATAAGCGGTGATTACGGAAATCCAGAAATTACCGTCTCTCGTGATTGGGCAGGATGGAGTTTCGGCTCCTCAATGATTGATCTCGGTCCCCTAGAGGGAAAGTGGAGAGATGCGGAAATTGGCGTCGTAGTCACGCCAGAAGACGTGCTTGAGCGTGCTATGACTGGTTCTTATAGCTTTGTTCATCCTGGATTTGACTAATGAAGGGCGAACCCTTCGGCGACCCTGCCGGTGGCGCCAACGTGCTGCTTGCCACGAGGACACGAGGTCCATCAGCAAGGTCGGTCCCGGGACAGGCGAGGAAAGGTGCTCCGATCCGACAACTTGCCCGCAAGGAGGGACAAGCGGCTATCCCGTGCGCTATTCGACCGGTGAACTAATCTACTCGGTTGAGGACCTAAATGGGTTCAGTCCCCGCATTTTAACAAAACTGACTTCCATCCGAAGGCGCAGGGTGAGTGGCTGGGCTCACTGCTCGCCGCTGCGCCCGGTTAAGTGGATCACGTGATGGTACGGGGGCGACGGCGAGAAGCGGATCGCGCCGTCGCTCGTACGCTGACCGTGCGCCGTGTGAAGCAGGGCGGGAAGCTATTGCTTCACCGTGATCTTCCGGCCCTTGCCGGTTTCCCAGGCGTTCTTGAGGCTCTTGTAGATCGCCTCCAAGTCGCGGAGGTCGAGGAGGCGGAATTCGATCATCCCGGCGTGGCTGGTGGTGGGGTAGTTCTTCTGGACCATGTCTTTGACATCGGTGCCGGCCTTTTGGCCGGCGCGGTCGAGAAGTTCGTGGCCTTTTTCGACGACGCGACGGGCGGTGCCGGAGGCGGAATTTTCCGCGACGGTGACGACATGATAGAAGCGGGCGAGGCCGCGGCCGTTGGTGTCGACGACGACTTCGTTGACGACCAATCCACCGTCGAGGAGGTACTCGTGCATGCTGATGGAGGCGATGCGGTCGATGGCGACCATGTAGTGGCCGCCGGGAAGGCTGGCTTGCCAGAAGCGCTTGTGGTCGTCGGTTTCCTTCGCGTTGCTCGCCTCCTCGCTGGCGGGTTCGCTGTTCGGGTTGGCGGTATCCGGATCTTCCTGACCGAAGGCGAGCGGAGTGACCAGCAGGAGGCCAGGGAGGAGGTAAAGGAGGGCGGTCTTTTTCATCGTGGGAAAAGATTGGAGGGTGGCGGGGCGTTTGGCGAGTGTGGACGTTACTTCGGGTAAGTTAAGGATTGAGACGGGCGGTGGCTTTATCCTACGTTTCGCCCCGTGGTTCGATTTCGTCCGAATGTCGCGGCGTTGATGGTGAAGCCGCAGGGGCAGTTGCTCGTCTGCGAGCGCTGGACCATTCCCGGGGCGTGGCAATTTCCGCAGGGCGGGGTGGATGACGGGGAGTCGCTGGAGCAGGCGTTGTTCCGGGAAGTGAGGGAGGAGATCGGGCTGTTGCCGCAGCACTATGAGCTGCTCGGCTATCGCACCGGTTACCGCTATCTCTATCCGGAGGAGGTGCGCTTCAAGAAGATGCGCAAGCACGGCTGCCACGGCCAGGAGCAGACTTACTATCACTGTCTGGTGAAGGCGGACGCGCCCGAGGTGAACGTGAACCAACGGCCGCGGGAATTCGGCGCCTACCGGTGGATCCTGCCGGAGGAATTCGACCTCGACTGGCTGCCGGACTTCAAGCGGGACGTCTATCGACAGGTGATGCTGGATTTCTTCGGGGTGCGGTTGTGATCCTGCAACTATTGCAGGGATAGTAGTTCGGCTTGCTCCCTTGTCCGATTTTGGGTCTCGTATTTTCCAAGAAAATCAAGAGCTGATGGAGATCTCCCCCGACCAGTCGCAAAGTGTCATCAAATGCAGAAACAGCCAGGGACTGGAGGTGCAGGCGAACCTGCTGCGCCTGACCCGCTACTCGGTGGTATTCGAGGTCTATAATCCCTACAGCATCCTCCAACTCTCCGAAGTCCTTTCCGATTTCCGCATCCTGGCTAACAAGCGGCTGATCTACCGGGGCAAGGCGGTGGTCAGCAACCTGCTCAACACCGGTCTGGTGCTGGTCTGCGAGGCCACTCTCGAGGATGGCTGGCAGGAGGTCGATTTCCTGTCCGGCGTCACCGGCGAGTCGGACCTCGGCGCCCAGTTCACCGCCTTCATGTCGGAGTGGAGAGCTGCCAACCACGTGCAGGATCCTTTCAAGGTTGCCGTGGCGGACATGGCCAGCGCCCTCACCGGCGTGCAGCACTGGCTGGGCAGCATCGACGTTGGCATCCGCTCCACCGCCACCCGCAGGCGCGACGACCTGGAGCGTGAGATCTTCAGCTGCGTCCAGCAGAGGATCCTGGAACAGATGATCCCTTCGATGGAACATTTCGAGGAGGTGGCGCACCAGGTTGCCGAGGAGGAGGTGCCCTCGCACAAGTCGTACATCCGCCGCGAGATGCACCCGATCGTCCTTTGCTCGCCCTTTGTCTATCGCACCTACGCGAAGCCGCTCGGCTACGCGGGCGACTATGAGATGGTCAATATGATGATGCGAGATCCCTACGAGGGCGCGTCGTCATTCGCGAAGATGCTCAATTACGCGATTCTCAATACCGAGCCGGTGGTGGCCCACCGCAATCGCATCGACTACCTGGTGAACATGCTGGACCGGGAATCGAACCGGCGCTTCGGGAGGGGCCGCGCGCGCGCCTTCAACCTGGGCTGCGGTCCGGCGGAAGAAGTCCTGCGCTTTTTGCGCGATCACGATTCCAGTGACCTGATGGAGTTCGACCTGCTGGACTTCAACCCGGAGACCCTGGATTATACGCGCGACCGCCTCGACAAGGCGCGCATGGAGGAAGGCAGGAATACCCGCATGCGCTTCATCCCGCGCTCCGTCCACCAGATCCTGAAGGCGGCCGCCCAGCCTGGCGGGGACCCGGAACTCGGGGGCTACGACGTGGTGTATTGCGCCGGCTTGTATGACTACCTGTCCCAGCGCGTCGGCAAGCGCTTGGTCGAGTTTTTCTGCTCGATCGCCAACCCGGGCGGTCTCGTCGTCGTCACCAACGTGGCAGACACCAATCCACGCAAGGCTTGGATGGAGTATGTGATGGAGTGGAACCTGATTTACCGCAACAGGGAGGAGATGCTGGACCTGGTCCCGGCCGGCCTTCCCGCCAAGCGCGTGGAAGTGAAAGCAGATGCGACCGGAGTGAATCTCTTCCTGGAAATCGAACTGGCCGATGGCTGACGCCGCCACAGTTCCCTACATGTCGGCCGAAGGGGCCGAGCTGACGCACGCCTTCAAGCGCTATGAAAACGGCGTGTTCGTGGTCAATGCCCGACGTACCTCCTTGCTCTCCGCGCTGTTCATGCTCGCGGGCACGACGCTCGACTGGATGGTCTTTCCGGAGCTGGCGTGGGGATTTTTCCTGATTCGCGTCGTCGTCGCGCTGCTGCTTTGCGTGGTCTTCTGGTTGCTGGGCAAGTTTTCAAGCGAGAGGGCCCGGCGCCTTATCGTGCTTGGCCTTTTCATGCTGCCCACCGTCAGCATCTGCTGGATGATCGCCGTGACCGGTGGGGGAGAGTCGCCGTATTACGCAGGGCTCAATCTCGTGCTGCTAGGCCTGTCGCTTTTGTTGCGCAGCGCTTTCAAGGATTCACTGGTGATGATCCTTCTCTGCCTGGCCTGCTATTTTGCCAGTGTTCGGATTTCGGAGCGACGCCCGGACAACCGCTGGCTCTTCAATAATTCCTATTTCCTGGTGGTCACCGCGGTCTTCGTCAGTGCGGGAAGTTATTTCTACGAGCGCCTTCGCTTCCGCGAGTTCGCCTTGCGCACGGAAGTCGAAGAGGCCCGGGGACAATTGGAGGCGACCAACAAGCAATTGAGCGAACTCGACGAAGCCAAGACCCGCTTCTTCGCCAACATCAGCCACGAGCTCCGCACCCCGCTGACCGTGATGATCGGCCTGACCGAGCGGCTTGCCGAGCGCTTCAAGCCAACCGCGGAGAAGGAGGTGAAGGAAATGCTCGCCATGACCGAGCACAATGGCTTGCGACTGCTCAAGCTGATCGATGACCTGCTCGATCTGGTCCGCTTCGACACCGGCCATGCCGATTTGAAACTCCAGTCCACCGAGGTCGGCGCGATGCTCGATGGCTTGATGCAGTCGATGCGCCACCTTGCCGACCAGAATGGCGTGGCGCTGGAGTGGCGGTCCATGGGGATGCAGGGCCACGTGATGCTCGACCGCGACAAGATCGAGAAAGTCCTGCTCAACCTGACCATCAACGCGATCAAGTTCACCCCGGCCGGCGGCCGGATCGACGTGGATGCGGTGCGCGAAGACGGCCGTCTGAGGCTTTCGGTGGCCGACACCGGAGTCGGCATTTCCACGGAAGTGCTGCCGCGCATCTTCGAGCGTTTCTGGCAGGTGGATTCTTCATCGACCCGCAAGTTCCAAGGGGCGGGCATCGGCCTCGCGCTGGTCCGCGGCCTGGTGGAAACGATGGGCGGAACCATCGAGGCGAAGAGCACGGTGGGCGTCGGGACCCGCTTCGAAGTCGAACTCCCGGTGCAAGCGGCGGAAGTGACCGCTTCGAGCGCCGAGGTGACGGACGTCGAAAGTGGCAAGCACATCGAGGAACTCCACCGGCGCGCCGCGCTCTCCGCCGCACGCCCGGCGGATGCCGGCGAGGTGAGCATCGCCCCCCGTGGTATCGGCCGCTCGACCGCCGCGACCCGTCCGCTGGTGCTGGTGGCGGATGACGAACCGGACATGCGCCGTTTCCTGGTGATGCAGCTCGACAATGTCGATGTCATCGAGGCCCGCGACGGCGCCGAGGCGCTGGCGCTGGCCAAGCAGCACGTGCCGGCGCTGGCACTGATCGACCACATGATGCCGGAAATGGACGGCGTGGAGGTGTGCCGGGCGATCCGCGAGAACCACGCGACGCGAGAGATGCCGATCATCATGCTGACCGCCCGCGCCGACGAGCAGACCAAGCTGCAGGCGCTGGATGCCGGGGCCAGTGATTTCCTGACCAAGCCCTTCTCCAGCAGCGAGCTGGTCCTGCGCCTGCGCAACCAGCTCGCGATGGCAGCGATCCGCCGTGAGCTGGCCGACCTCAATCGCGAGCTCGCCGCGGCGATGGAGAAGCTCAAGGAAAACGAGGTGCTGCTGGTGCGGAACGAAAAGCTCTCCGGCCTCGGCCAGATGAGCGCCGGCATCATCCACGAGATCAACAATCCTCTCAACTACGCCCGCGCCGGGCTCCATGCGCTGAATTCCTTCAAGCGCTCGCTCCCGGCGGGCGATCACGAGGACTACGCCGAAATCGTGGGAGACATCAGTGAAGGGGTCGAGCGCGTCGCCCAGATCGTGGCCGATCTCCGGCAATTCACCCGTGACGACGACCGCATCGGCGGCGAGGCCGATCTGGTGAACGTCATCGAGCGCTCGCGCCGGCTGGTCAGCCACCAGCTCGGCGACAAGATCGCCTTTTCCTACAAGGGTCCCGAGAAGGCCCCGGCCACCGGCAATGCGAACCAACTGGTGCAGGTCTTCGTGAACCTCTTCCAGAATGCCGTCGATGCCATCCAGCAGCGCATGGAGGAGAAGGGCGGGGATCCCGGCCGCATCGACGTCGGCCTGCGCCCGGCGGCCGGCGGCTGGGAAGTCACCGTGTGGGACAATGGTGCCGGCATCCCGCGGGACATCATCCACAAGATCTACGATCCGTTTTTCACGTCCAAGGATGTGGGCAAGGGGATGGGGCTGGGACTCAGCATCACCCACCAGATCCTCTGTCGCCACGGTGCCCATATCGAAGTCGATACCAAGCCGGGCGAGTTCACATGCTTCACGATTTTCTTTTCGCCGCCCGATCCCGATGCCGATGATGGCGACGCCGACTCCGAAACTCCTAGCGATTCCGAACCATGAGCGACCTTAACTACGACTACCAGCGCTACGCCATTCTCTTCGTGGATGACGAGGAGAAGACACGGAAGTATTTCCGTCGGCTGTATGGCGAGACCTTCCGCATTCTCGAGGCGTCGGACGGTGTCGAGGCGCTCTCCGTGTTCCGCGCCCACGCGGCAGAAATCGGCATCATCGTGACCGACCAGCGCATGCCGAACGAAACCGGTGTCGGGTTCCTTTCCAAGATCTCCGACCAGTATCCGGACGTGGTGAAGATCCTCTCCACCGCCTACTCGGATCTGGATGCGGCGATCAACTCGGTCAACAAGGGGGGGATTTACCGGTACATCACCAAGCCGTGGGAGGTCAGCGAGTTCGAGGTGACGCTGCGCCGCGCGATGGAGTTCTATCTGGTGAAGCGGGAGCTCAACGGCCTGATGTCGTCCAAGCTCCAGGCGATGGGCAATGTCATTTACTCGTCGCGTCTCGCCGCCTTCGCCTTGGCACCGCTGGCGGCCGGCCTGCCGGCGAAGCACGTGGCGGAGGCGGTGGCGTCGTTCGTCCGGATCGGAGCGTTCGGCAGCGCTGCCGGCGGTCGCAGCGGATCCATGGATGCCGGCGTCGATTCGTGGAGAAAGGTCCACGAGGAGCAGAAGAAGCTCGCCGCCGCGATGGAGGAAACGCTCAAGGGCGGGTTCGCCGGAAACTCGCTGGCCGACCGCGTGAATGCCTTCGCGCAATCGCTGCCGGCCGGTGAAACGCTGGAAGTGGCGGCGGACGGCGACGGCTTCCGTCTGGGCTCGGACGGCGACGCGTTCCCGCGCTTGCTCGCGGGTTTGCTCGGTCTTTCCCGCCAAGGCGGTGAAGAAGCGGTGCCGGTCCTGGCGGCTCTCATGGGCGTTTATGATGCCGGCGGTTCGGTGGCCCGCCAGCGCGGCGATTCGCTGACGCTGCAAGTCCGGGCCAATGGCGCCGCGGAGGAAAAATCGGCGGGCTCCGATGTCGGCCGCTGGCTGTTCGATGACGATTTGCTGATTTCCTCCGCTTTGGGACTTCTCTAACGGTAACTGGGCTGATTAGTCTCCGCGCCGTCAATCGTCCGGTCCCGTCCGGTCGGTTGGCGTCGCCAAACCATGAAGCGCCCTGAACTCCAGATCGCCTATCGCAACGGCCGCGTGGTCGCCATCCGGCCGCGCGAGCTGGAGCCCGAGCCACTCGGCCCGATCGCCCGTGAAACGAGCTTCAAGGTCTCGCCCCTGTGCGATCGCTTCGAGGTGTCGGAGCGCCAGCTCCATCGCATCTTCACCGATTCGCTCGGCATCAGTCCGAAGGACTGGTTGCGCCGCGAGCGCATCGTCCAGGCCCGCCAGCTCCTCATGGAAGGCATGGCGGTGAAGGAGGTCTCGGTGATCCTCGGCTTCCCGACGCCGAAGGACTTCAGCCGCGAGTTCCTGATCCTGCACGAGGTCACGCCCACCGAGTTCCAGCGCCGGCACGATGCCGAGCGGAACCGGCGGCTGGACTGAGCGAGGGCTTCGAGGGAAGGCCGGATTCTAACAGAATCAACGCCGGCCGGTTCCTTTCGGTCTCGCGTTGTTATGACCGCGTAGCGGTCAGAAGCCGCTGCGACCCGACCGTCGAAGCGGAATGAATTCCGCGCTCCCGGTGAGCTGTTAGAACCGGAACCGCACGGACGCGTTCACCGCGTGGTTGAAGGTTTCGTATTCGCCATTGACGGTGGGGTTGTAGTTGCCGGTGACGGTGCGTCCGCCGTTGTAGGCGAAGTGGTAGCCGAGCGCCCAGCCGAACTTCTCCCCGCGGTGGCCGAGGCCGATGCTGCCGAGGTGCAGGTCGGAGTCGGGATTGAGCGGGCTGAAGGTGGCGTCTGGCGCGGAGTTCTCGCTGTAAATGTAGCCGGCGCTGACGAACCAGCCGTCGCCGAGTTGGCGGGTCACGCCGAAGTTGTACATGAAGCCGGACTCGTAGCGGAACGGGAAGGTCTGGTTGCCGCCGAAGGTGCCGACGAAGACCGAGTCGTTCACCTGGTCCCAGTCGGTCCAGTCGAGGTTGAACTCGAAGTTCCAGTCGTCATTCGGCCGGTAGGAAACGCCACCGACGATGAACTGCGGGAAGTGCAGCGAGGCCTCGGTCGGCGTGCCGCCGCCGAAGGGCGGCACCGGTGCGGTGATCGAGCGGCCATCGTAGTCGATCTCGGTGGGCGAGCGGTAGTTGAGACCGAAGGACCATTCCTCCACCGGCTGCCACAGCACGCCGAGGTTGAAGCCGGTAGCGTAGCCGTCGCCCTCGAACTGGAACTCGTCGAAGGGGACCAGGCCAATCCGCCGCTCCAGCCGCACTTCGGAAGGATTCATGGTGATGCCGGCGGCGACCGAGAGGCAGGGTGCGATTTCCCAAGCGATCACCGGATTGATCGAAATGTAAGCCAGCTCCGCGTCCTGCGCCGCGGTGGGGAAGGGGGTGAAGCGGCCGTAGTCGATGCCGAGCCCATACGGCGCGTAGATCCCGAGGCCGAAGGACAGCGGCGAGTCCGCCGGCGAGTAGGTGTAGTAGATCTGCGGGACCGCTTGGAAATCGGTGTCGGTGCTCGCGGAACCTCCCGGCGATTCGAATCCCACGTTGGTGGAAATGAGATAGACGCCGAGGCTCATGTCATGGCCTTCGAGCTGGGTGATCCCGGCGGGGTTGTAGTAGATCGCCGAGGGATTGTCCGCGGTGGCGACAAAGGCATTGCCACGCGCGATGCCCTCCGGATCCTGGTTGGGAAGGCGGTAGCCGACGGCCTGGACGTGGGTGACGCAGGCGGTGGCGGCGGCGAGAGGCAGGAGGCGGTGCAGAGTCATCATCGCGATTCGGGAAAGCCGGTTTCAATCTCGCGCACCCAGCGCCGCATCCATTCGGCGGGCACTTCGGGCGAGGTGGTCAGGTCGGGGTGGACGTGCAGTGTGAGGCTGAGCTTGCCTTGGAAAGTCACACAGCCCGCCCCGATCATCTGGATGGCGAGCGTGGGTGGCGCGAACAGCCACTCGCCCTGGCAGCCGGGAGCGGTGATGTGCTTCTCCGCGTCCCACACGCCGAGGTTGGAAAAGCTGCCGAGATTCCACTGCGAGGTGGCGCGGTCGGTGCGGATCAGGTGGCGCTTCATCGCGGGCGAGGTGAAGCGCGTGGCGTCGAAGGCCTTCCAATTCGCGCAGTGGTGGCCCTTGGCGAGCGACTCGTAGATGTGGCGCTGGACCTCGCGGACACCTTCCGAGGCGAACACGCGGATGCCCACGTAGCTGGAGTGGTTCGCCGTGTCCGTCGGTTGGTCGGCCTTGCCGCGCATGTTCACCGGCACCATCCACGGGATCGCCTTCGACGGATCTTCCAAGTAGGGCCGCACCGCGCGGTCGAGATACTTCAGCAGCAGCGAGTTGACCGTGACCTGGCTGTGGCGTGCGGTGCGGCGGATCCTGGCCGTCTGATCCTCGCTGAAGATGTGCCATGCCACCGCCGGCGAGGGCGCATTCGTCGGCGAGGGCGCTCCGGTGGGCAGTGCCTTCCATTTCAGCCGCCGGCGGGGACCGAGCAACTGCGGGATCGAGCGCACGAAGGCCGCCCAGGAAAGCGGCGCGGGGTGGGTGATGCGCGGCAGGTCGCGGATGTCCGCGCCGCGTTCGCGGAGCAGTTTCGCGAAGCCGCCGATGCCATCGACCTCGATGTGCGAGAGGAAATGCCACTCCACTTCACTCGACCCCGGCTTGATATGGCCAAAGCGGATGCCGACGAACTCGCCCATCGACTCCAGTGCCTCGAACCACGGTCGGATCGGATCGGACGTAGCGGCTGGCCGGGGCGAGGCAGACATTTTGGCCATGCTTACTAATTCCGGTCCTCCGGAGCGACCAAAAAAAGTCGCAAGTTTTTCAAGTCAGCCGCCCCCGCTCATCCGCCTTGGATCCAGCAGGTCATCCAATTCGGTGGCACTCAGTTTGAGTTCGGCGAGCGATGCCTCGCACAGCTCGCGCACCGTCCGGCCGGAGGCGACCGACTCTTTGGCAATCGCCGCCGCGCGGTCGTAGCCGATCTTCGGCACCAGCGAGGTGACCATCGACAAGGACAGCTCGATCAGCTCGCGGCAACGCGTCTCGTTCGCCTCGATCCCGTCCACGCACTTCACCCGCAGGATGGTGGCCGCATTGGCCAGCAGGCGGATCGATTCCAGCAGGCAGGCGCCGAGCAGGGGCATGGAAACGTTCAGCTCGAGGAATCCGCCGACCCCGCACCAGCTCACCGTCGTCTGGTTGCCCGCCACCCGGGCCGCGACCATGGTCACGGCTTCCGGGATCACCGGGTTCACCTTTCCCGGCATGATCGAGGAGCCCGGCTGGGTCGCCGGCAGGCGGAACTCGCCGATGCCGCAGCGCGGTCCCGAGCCGAGCAGGCGCAGGTCGCAGGCGATCTTGTGCAGCGACACCGCGATCGTCGCGAGCTGGCCATGGACTTCCACGCAGGCGTCCTTGGCGGACTGCGCCTCGAAATGGTCCGCCGCCTCGCGGAACGGCAGGCCGGTATCCGCCGCCAAGCGGGCTATGGTTGTTTCCGCGAATTTCGGATGCGCGTTGATGCCGGTGCCCACGGCGGTCCCGCCGAGCGGCAGTTCCATCAAGGCCCGGAGGGAATGGTGGCCGCGCGAGGCGGAGAGTCCCGCTTGCCGCGCCCAGCCGCCGAATTCCTGCCCGAGCCGCACCGGCGTGGCATCCATCAGGTGGGTCCGGCCGATCTTGAGCACCTCGGAAAAAGCGGCCGCCTTCCGTTTGAGCGCGTTCTCGAGATCCACCAGCGCCGGGATCAGGGCGTCGCGCAGCGCCAGGGCCGCCGCCACGTGGATTGCCGTCGGGAAGGTGTCGTTCGACGACTGGCCAAGGTTCACGTGGTCGTTCGGGTGCACGGCCAGCGGCTTGCAGAGCGTGGCGATCACCTCGTTCACGTTCATGTTCGTGGAGGTGCCGGAGCCGGTCTGATAAATATCCACAGGGAACTGCGCGTCGTGCTTGCCCGCCGCGATCTCCGCCGCCGCGGCCGCGATTTTCTCTGCCATGGCGGGCTCCAGCAGGCCGAGTTCGGCGTTGGTCTCCGCGGCGGCACGCTTGATCCGGCCATAAGCGTGAATCAGTTCCGCGGGCAGCGGCGTGCCGGAGATGGGGAAATTCTCCACCGCCCGCGCCGTCGAGGCCCCGTAGAGCGCCCCGGCCGGGACCTGCATTTCCCCCATGGAATCTCGTTCAGTGCGGAAATCCTTCATCCCTCCATCCAAGCACCTTTCGCGGGAAAAATCACGCCGCGAAACAGCCGCGCCGCGGGCGCTTCCTGTCATCCGCGAGAAAGTCAGACACAAATCCCGCAATCGGCGGTTTTACGCGGGGGACGGTGGACTCGGCGCTTGCGGGCCCGGGTTTCCCGTTCCTAGGTTCCGTGTCACGGATTCCCCCGGTCCCGAGTTTTTTCAATCATATGCGTTTCCTCATCCTGTTCCTGCTGGCGCTCAGTGCGATTCCCGCGTTTTCGCAAGCACCGACGGTTCCCACGAACGTCCAAGCCACTGCCACCAGCGGGACCGCGGTCACGGTCACTTGGACAGCCTCGACTGGTGGCGCGGGCATCACCTACCAGGTTTTTCGCGATGGTAGCGCAACGGGCACGCCCACCAGCGGCACGACTTTCAGCGATACCGGTCTGACGGCTGGAACCACCTATAGCTACACCGTTTCCGCGTCTAACGCCTCGGGCACCTCGCAGCAGTCCGTCGCCGACGTCGTCACCACTCCGAATACCCCGGGCACGCCGACGGGACTTCGCGCGGTCGCTGGCACGAATGGCGTCGTGCTGAACTGGAATTCAGTAAGTGGAGCCACCGAATACGTCATTTTCCGGAATGGTACGGAAATCGACACTTCCACGACGAATACCTTTCTCGACACCGATGTCGAGGTGTCCACGACCTACCGCTACTCCGTGTCCGCCTCGAATGCCTCCGGTGAGTCCTCGAAATCGGCCGAGGTCGCCGTGACCACCAAGGGCGATGGCAGCCAGCGCACCGCGGTCTGGACCCGTGCCTTCGAAGCCGTGGACGGCGATTTCGACGGGATCGTGGACTTTTCCGAGTACCTGTCCGGCCATCCCGCGAGCCGACTTCCGGAAGTGGTGATGTTGCATCGCTTCCTTTCCAGCGACGATGACGATAGCGGCGACCTCACGGTGGACGAATACATCGCCCACTTTGGCGGCAAGACCGTGAAGCGCCCCTCGAAGGCACAGACCTTCCACTTGGCCGATGAGTTCAGCGATATCGGCGACGGGGACGGCTACCTTGATGTCTTTGAGTATGCGCTGACCCTGAACCGCGGCACCAAGGAAACGCAGGTGCAGAAGAAGTTCGACAAGCTGGACAAGAATGACAGCGGCTTCCTTTCCGAAGTCGAGTTCGGCATCCGCTTTGGGGATTCCGAAGGCGGACCCGAGGTCATCAGTTCACTGACCGCCACGGGAGAACCCGGCGCTGCTTTCCAATACCAGATTCTCACCACCAAGGACCCGGACAGCTACAATGCGACGGGCCTTCCCGCCGGGCTGACGATCGATACCGACACGGGTCTCATCAGCGGCACGGTCGCGACGATCGGTTCCTACTCGGTGACGATCAGCGCGACCGATGAGTCCGGCACCGATTCTGCGACGCTGACGATCAAAATCGGCCTACCGTCCATCACCAGTGCCGGGACTGCGAGTGGCTCGACCACCTCGGCATTCAGCTACCAGATCGTCGCCACGAACAGCCCGGCGAGCTACAGTGCCACTGGTCTTCCGGGCGGGCTGTCGGTCAACACCAGTGACGGTTTGATCTCCGGCACTCCCACGGCTGCAGGTACGTTCAATGTGACTCTCGGTGCCACGAATCTGGCCGGCACCGGTACCAAGACGCTGGTGATTACGGTCACCACGCCGGCTCCATCCATCACCAGCGCGCTGACTGCGAGCGGCACCGTGGGGACGCCCTTCAGCTATCAGATCGTCGCTACAAACAGCCCGACGAGCTTCGGAGCCACCCCGCTTCCTGCGGGCCTCACGGTGAACGCCACCGGCTTGATCAGCGGCACGCCCACGGCAGCCGCTGTCACCAATGCGACCATCACCGCGACCAATTCGGGTGGTACCGACACCGAGACGCTCGTGATCACCATCACGACGCCTTGATTCGCGGTGCGGCTGGCGGCTTTTTCTAACGGCGCAGCGAGATCTTGATCGCTGCGCCGTTCGCGTTGGTGCCCTTCAGCACGTTTTGTTTGCGCGCCGCGTTCACGGTGCCGCGGAAGGTGGAAAAACCGGGCGAGCCCCAGGCATCCAGGCTGAAGGCGACCAACTCGACCTTGCCGTTGGCACCGGCCAGCACGGTGCCGAGGATCGAATACTGGCCGGAAAGCGGTGAAATGCCGGTGCCTTCGATCTGATAGACGTGGGGCAGCGCGCTCGGCGTGATTTGATAGAGTTCGGGGAACCGCTGCTTGCCCACGATGGCGATGCTGTTCCACGGGCCGGCCAGATTCTGAGTCTCGGCCTCGGGCTTGGCCTTGAAGGTGAAGTTGCCATTCGTCGCCACGATGCGGCCGGTGAGCCGGTTGGGGGCGAGTTTTCCGGTGAGGGTACCGCTCACGGTGCCGCCATGGATCGATTCGGTGTAGCTGCCGGTGAGCTGGCCGGCTTCGTCGATGGTCCACGTGCCGGAAAGCGTGAAGAGCCCGAGCGACTCGCGGCTCAGGCCATAGCCGGTGAAATCGTGATCGTCCTCAAAGGTGACGTAGGCGGTGCCTTGATCGGCACCAGCCAAGGCGACTTCCCACGTGCCGACCGGGGAGGGGGGAGCGGCGGACGCGGACAAAGGGGCAAGCGCAAGCGCTGCCGAAGCGAGCAGGGTGAGTTTCATCGGGGGGGAATGAACGGCCCCTAGAATCCCCCGGATGGCGCTGAATATCAAGTGGCCGCGCCTTACGCAATGACGTGGGGTCAGCCGTCCGCCAATGACCGCGCGTATTGGAGGCTATCGATGTCCGCGGCGGTCTTGTCGCGGCGGATGGCGTGGATGCGCGGGAACCGCATCGCGAGGCCGGAGTCGTGGCGCTTGGACGGCTGGATCGAGTCGAAGGCGATCTCCAGCACCACATTCGGCTCCACCAGGTGCTTGCGGCGCTCCTTGGAAAGCGTGTGGCGCTGGAAGTGATCGGTGAGTTCCTCGATCTCGGCATCGGTCAGGCCGGAGTAGGCCTTGCCGATGATCTTGAGCTGGCCGCTGGTTTCATCGCGGACGGCGAAGGTGTAGTCGGAGAGGACCTCGGCGCGCTTGCCGTGGCCTTGCTCGGCGGCGACCACCACGCAGTCGAGGGTGCTGGAGGTTTTCAGCTTCAGCCATGCCCGGCCCCGGCGGCCGGGAGAGTAAGGACTGGCCGGGTCTTTCGCGATGAGGCCCTCAAGGCCATCCGCACGGGCTTGCTTGAAAGTCGCTTGGACGGCGTCCGCATCGGCCTCCACGCGATGAACCGTGATCGCGGAGATGGTGGGTGGCGCAGGGGAGAGGGTGGATTCAAGGAGCGAGCGCCTCTGTTCCAAGGAACTTGCCAGCAAGTCCGTGCCGTCGCGGTGAAGCAGGTCGAAGGCGATGAACCGCACCGGCGGGATTGAGGCGCTGGTGGCGGAGAAGAGGTCGGCTTGGGCGGTGGAGATTTTGCCGAGCCGGGTCTGGAGATCGTGGAAGGTGAGCCGGCGGCCTTCGGCGTGGGCGATAATCTCGCCATCGAGGATGAAGTCACCGGGAATCGAAAGCGCGGCGGCGAGTAGTTCGGGGAACTCACGATCGAGCGGGCGCAGGTCACGGGAGTAGAGCGCGGCGCGGTCGCCCTGCCTGTGAAGCTGGGCGCGGATGCCGTCGTATTTGGGCTCGAGCCAGATGTAGCGGCGGTCTGTGACCGTCGCTGGTTCCTCCGGCGAAGTGCGACGGTCATAGACCGCCGCTACAAGCGACGCGGCATCGGGCATTGGCGTGGCGAGCATCACCTTCACCGGGACAAAGGGGCGCAGCGTGGCCTCGGCCAGTGCCTTGCGTTTGGCGAGCCGCGCCGAATCGCCGAGATCGCCCGTCAGCATGTGGGCATGCCTCACCGCGGCCGGGTCGGCCGAGAAAGCCTCGGCGAGCGCATCTTCCACGAGCCCCTCTTTCAGGCCGATCCGCAGGTCGCCGGTGAGCAGTTTCACCAGCGTCTCGCCCTCGGCCGGGTGAAGCGTGCGGAGGCGCTCGGAGAGCAGGTCGATGCGGGCGAGCGAGCCGGTGGCCGTGGCGAGCCCTTGGAAAAACGCGGCGAGCCCGGCGAGGTCGAGCGGCTCGGGTTTCAGCGTGAGCTCTTGCAGCAGCAGCCGGGTGGTGCGGGCGGCGTCGTTTTGCGACAGGGAAATCTCGCGGTAGCGTTCCTCGCGGGCTCCGGGCAGCTTCAGCAGCGCGCGCCGCAAGGTGGCCGCGCCGGTGTGGGCGGCGCGCCGGTCGGCATCGCGCGGCAAGGCCCGGCCGGTCAACCAGCGGGCGGCGAGGGCCAGATCGTCCTCGTTCTCCAAGCCGCGCAGGTAGGTCGCGAGGTGGCGGATCTTTTCGAGCCGGCTACTGGTTTCGCCGACCAGCCGGCAGACGCTGGTGAAATCGGCCAGCGCGCAGATCGGGCGGATGTGGCGGGCGCTGGCGGTGGTCTGGATGCTGGAGGCGACCGCATTGCGCAGCGGCGGCGCGGCCAAGGGCAGGTCGAGCTGGTCGTGGCCATTGATCGACCACGCGTCGTGGCCGCGCAGTCGGAGCTCCGCGGCGAATTCGCGGGTGTAGCCGTGGACGGTCAGGATCTTCTTCGGCCGGACGCGCTGCAGGCACTCCATCAGGCCGGGGTAGTCGGCGTGATCGGACAGCGGGATCGCTTCATCGACACGATAGCGGAAGGTGGCACCGGGCACGAGCGCCCAGCCGCTGAGCATGGCGACGCGGCGGTTTCCCACGGAGCGCAGCAGCTTCGAGCGCACGGCATTCGGCGGCGCGATCACCGCGTGGCCCGGCGGCACCGGTCCCTCTAGCAGAATGGGTTCCGGCAGGCAGGAAACCCCGGCGGCGCGGCAGGCGGCGGTCATGTCCGCGACATTCGGGTGGAGCACCGCGGGGATGTCATGGGCATGGAGCAGGGCCAGCGCTTCCTGCGCCTTGCCGAGCGAGTAGCCAAGCAGCACCGGCACCTCGCCATCGGCCAAGGTGTCGTGGACGAAGCGCAGCACCGCGCCTTCCACCTCCATCGGCGGCGGGAAGGAAAACTGCGGCAGGCCGAAGGTGGTTTCGAGGATGAGCTGGTCGGCTTGTTGGAAGACCACCGGCTCGGCGGTGCGGCCCTTGCGGACCTTGAAATCGCCGGTGTAGAGCAATGTCGCGCCATCGGAAACGCGGGTCACGTGGAGCATCGCGGAGCCGGCGATGTGGCCGGCCGGCAAGAGCCGCAGGCGAAAGCCATCCCGCACCACCGGCGCGTGATAGGCGACCGCATCCAGCCGGCTTTCCGCGACGCCGTAGCGCGAGCGGACCAGCGCGCCGGTGACCGTCGAGCACAGCGCCGTTTCATGCCGGGCGAAGTGGTCGGCGTGGGCGTGCGAGACGAAGGCCCACGGCTTCGCGTCCCACGGATCGAGCCACAGGTCGAGCTCGGGCAGGTGCAGGCCGCGTTGGAACCGGACTTCGATCATCG
>CBKZPU010000107.1:0-17564 GCA_966696705.1 uncultured Verrucomicrobiaceae bacterium
CGGGCTTGGCCAGGAAGGACGAGCGCCACTTCATTTTGCCAGCCTGCCAGATCCGGTGGCCGGTTACAAACGCGCGCCTTGCAACCGCCGGGGAAATGGTTAGAAGGGTAACAAGTTCGTTGAGAACGATACCGTCAGCCGAGTGCACCGGACGTGTGGTCCGGAGCAGCGGGGGAACCAATCCCGACCGACTGTGGCAGGTCTATTTCCTGCGCGGCGGTCTTTGGGGCAAGCGGTGCCTGCGGCACCGGGAGCACGTGGTGGCTCCAGCCCGACAGCTAACCCCGTAGGCGTCACCGCGGGGCGCGGATCGTTCGGTCTCCTCTTGTTCGGGGAATCGCCGGAGCCGCCGCCGCTTCGCAATCCCAAGGAAAGAAATGCATCCGGCCCCTGCCTCGCCGCAGGCGGGCGGGACCGGCCATCGAAAAGAACAAAGAGAACAAGAACATGATTGCTGACATTTGGTTCAGCGTGGGTGTCACCGTGGCGTCGCTCGTCGCGGTGGCAGTAGCCGTCTATCTCTTCCTCGGCGTGCGCTACATTCCGCACCGCCGCGTGGGGATCATCGAGAAACTCTGGTCCGCCAGCGGTTCTCTAACAGAAGGCCGGATCATCGCCCTCAATGGCGAGGCCGGCTTCCAGGCCAAGGTGCTGCGCGGTGGCCTCTACTTCGGCTACCCGTTCTGGAAATTCACCATCCACAAGGTGCCGCTGGTCACCGTGGCGGAAGGCCGCATCGGCTACGTCTATGCCCGCGACGGCCAGCCGCTGCCGCCGGTGCAAACGCTCGGCCGCATCGTGAATAGCAACGGTTTCCAAGACGCCGTGGCTTTCCTTGAGAACGGCGGCCAACGCGGTCGCCAGCGCGGCATCCTGCGTGAGGGCGTCTATGCCATAAATACCGCCGTCTTCATGGTGATCACCGAGACCGGCGTGCATACCGGCCCGATCTCCAGCGAGGAGAATCGCATGGCCCAGCACTGGCTGGAAGAACTCCAGGCCCAGTCCGGCTTCACTCCCGTGCTGGTCGGAAACCCCCGTCGCAGCAGCACGGAGCCGCCGAACACCGTGAGCGGGCTTTCCGAGTCCGACAACATCGGCGTGGTCACCGTGCACGATGGCCCGACGCTTGAGGCCGGCGAGGTCATCGCGCCGGAAATTCGCGACGCCCAAGGCAGCTCCGGCCACAACTACTTCCAGGATCCCGAGGTCTTCCTGGCCCTCGGTGGTCGCCGCGGCAAGCAGCTCCAGGTGCTCACGGACGGCACCTACTTCATCAACCGCTGGTTCGCCACGGTGGAGTTGAAACCGAAGACGCTCATTCCCATCGGCTACGTCGGCGTGGTCATCGGCTACTTCGGTGGCGACGGTACCGACGTCACCGGTGCGAACTTCCGTTACGGCGAGCAGGTCGAAAGCGGTCGCCGCGGCGTGTGGAAACAGGCGCTCACTCCCGGCAAATACGCCCTCAATCCCTATGCGTTGAAGGTGGAGCTGGTACCTACGGTGAACTTCGTACTTCGCTGGATCAGCGGGCAAACCGAGAATCACAAGTATGACGAGAACCTCGCCAGCATCCCGCTCATCACCGCGGACGGCTATGAGCCGCTGCTGCCGCTCAGCCTGGTGCTCCACATCGACTACCAGAAGGCGCCGCGCGTGGTGCAGCGCTTCGGTGACGTGAACCGCCTGATCAGCCAGACGCTGGACCCGATCCTGACCGCCTACTTCCGCGACGTGGCGCAGAGCAGCAACATGCTCGACCTGCTGACCCGTCGCGAGGAGATCCAGCGCCATGCCACCGAAGAACTCGGTCGTCGCTTCGAAGGCTACGACATCAACTGCGTGGCCGTGTTGATCGGCCGTCCGGAAAGCGCCCACCGCCGCGAAGGGGAGGATCCGATCGACAGCCTCTTCGACCAGCTCCGCCAGCGTCGTCTCGCGGAGGAGCAGAAGGAAACCTTCTCGAAACAGCAGGAAGCCGCGGCCCGATTGAAGGAACTCAATCAAGCCCAGGCCGAGGCCGCGCGCCAAACGCACCTGACCGAAACGCAGATCGAGATCCAGGTCGCCGCCAACCGCGGTGCCGCGCAACTCGCCGAGGCCGAGCGTCTCGCCAAGCGCGAGGTCGCGATGGCCGAGGGCCAGGCCCGCGTGGCCGAACTAACAGGTCTCGGTGAGGCCGCGCGCATTCGCCAGATCGCCGAGGCGGAAGCAGGTCGGATCGCCTGCATGGGCGAGGCGGAAGCCGATGTCAGCCGTCAGAAGGTTGCCGCGTTCGGCGACAACCGCCTCTACGCGCTGAATCTCGTCGCGTGCGAACTCGCCCACAGCAAGCAGCCGCTGGTGCCGGAGAAACTCGTGATGCTCGGCGGCGACGGCAAAGACGGAGCCCAAGCCGGCGTCTTCCAGGCGATGATGCAGCTTCTCACCGCGTGGGATAATCTCAAGGAGGAGCAGCCCCCTGAGGTGCTCCCCGAGGAACCGCCGAAGGCCGCGTGATGGAACCGTGATTGCCGGGCAGCCGAAAGGTTGCCCGGCACACTTTTACCGGCGATCCTGCCCTGCGTTCCGGCGATATTGCCCGTTGCGCGTAGTTGCGTCGTGCCGCGAAGTCGGTGACGCCATGAACAAACCCAATCTCACCAGCGTCTGCTTCGCGGTAGTCCTCTCCCTTCCCGCCGCAGCCGCTCCGAAGTCCGTTTCCCTAAGCGCGAGTTCTTATCCCGCGGGCAGCCCGATCACCGCCAACTTCAGTGGCGGGCCGGGCAACAGCGACGACTGGATCGGCATCTTTCCGGCCAGCATCACCACGCCGTCCACCGGGACCTATCTCGACTGGCTCTATACCAACGGCACGCAAACTCCCGGCGGCAACCTAAAGAGCGGCAGCGTGACCTTCGCCAATCCCACGCTCACGCCCGGCAACTACAAGGTGTGGTTCCTTGCCTCGAATGGCTACACGAAGATCGCCGGGCCCGCCCAGTTCAGCGTCACGCCGGTGGGTGGCCCGGCCCAGCCGGCGTGGGTGGTGGCGAGCTTCGTACAGCGCCACGCGGTGGCGGGCCAGGCATATTCGGGGAAGGTCCACGCCTATGCGTTCGACCCGGATCCGGGGGATTCGCTGACATTCTCGAAGGTCTCCGGTCCCGCATGGTTGCAGGTTTCCGGGGCCGGCGTTCTTTCGGGAACCCCGGGAGCATCCGATGCCGGGAGCAACTCCTTCCTGATCCGCGCCACCGACTTATTAGGGAATTCCAGCACGGCCACGATGTCGATTCCCGTCTTCCAAGCGGGTCAAGAACAGGTCGATGTGCTGCGCGTCATGTCCTATAACCTGTGGCATGGCTGGGGCCAGATGAACCAAGGCGCTACCAAGGGCATTCGCTCGATCATCGAGGCGGACGTGGACATCATCGGCACCCAGGAAACGGTGGACAACGTCTCCGGCTCGAATGCCTACCGCGTGCAGACCATCGCAAACGAACTCGGCTGGTACTACAGCCCCACGGGTTCGGGAGACAGCGGCATCGCGAGCCGTTACCCGATCACGGCCACTTACACCGCGGCCAACGGGGTTGCCAAAGGAGCGCGTGTGCGCCTTTGCAGCAATCCGCTGCGGGAGGTGGTGATCTTCAACACCCATCTCGATTACCAGCACTACGGACCTTACGAGGCGAAGCGCGCGGGCTCGACCAACGCCAGCGTTCTCGCCGAGGAACTCGCCTCGCAGCGCGACGAGCAGATCGCGGGCATCCTCAGCGGCATGTCGAGTCATCTGGCGGATGCCAATACGGCGCCCGTGTTCCTCACCGGCGACTTCAACTGCCCGTCGCACCTCGATTGGACCAGCGCGAATGCCTCGGCTCACTACGGCAAGGTCGTCCAGTGGCCGGTCACGGTGGCGGTGGCCAATGCCGGGATGACCGACTCGTTCCGCCAGATCTTTCCCAATCCGCAATCCCAGCCGGGGATCACGTGGTCGCCGGTCTATAGCAGTCCGGACGAGCCGCAGGACCGCATCGACTTCGTCTTCCACAAGGGCAGTCCCGCCACCCCGACCGCGGCGGAGATCTTCACGAACGCGGTAGAGAACGACGGCTATGTTTATGGCGACAATGTCCAGGCGACCCGCAACAACACTTGGCCGAGCGACCATGCCTCGGTGGTCGTGACCTTCCAACTCGCATGGCCGTGACGCGGTTGCCATCGCTCTGGCAACTCTTCGTCTGACACGAACAGGCCGCCACCGGGGCGGGGATGTGTTGGCCGTTTCTTTGGCACTTTTTTGTTGAAAAAGAAGGGGCCGCCGCGGGGGCGGCTGGGGGGGCCCTGCCATACCGCGGGGGAATAACTCAGGGCATCTCCACCTTGAGGCGGGCGAAGATCTTGCCGCCCGGAGCTGCCAGCGATGCGGGCAAGGTGGCAGTCACCGTGTCGAGGCCCGCGCTTGGGGTGTCCGTCTGCACGTTCGTGCCGCCGAAGGTGGTCCAGCTTCCTTCGGAAAGATTGGTGCTATATTCCACCACCGCTCCCAGGTAGGCCGAGGACGACTTGCGGACGAAGGTGAATACCAGATCGCCAGCGGGAGTGGTCGAGACGTCCGGCAGATCGCCGGTGCTGCTGACCGTCGCATCCGAATTCAGGATGAACTCGAGCACGTTCACCAACCCGTCGCCATCGAGGTCCGCATCCGGTGAAGGATCGCTCAGGCCGGCGGCCCACGCCTCATACGCCGGTGCGGTGTCGGACAGCAGGACGATCGAGTTCTGGTGGTATTGCAACGAGTAACCCGCGGGAAAGCTCGTCGAACCGAAGGTGCCGGTGATCGGGCCCTGCGCCGAAACGATCTGATAGAGCGGTTCGGTCAAGGTGCCGGTGACGTTCAAGCTCGCCCCGGTGATGTCGAGCGTGCCGTTCACTGCCAGCTTGTCGCTTTCGCTCATGGCGATATCGATCTGCAAGGTGCCGGTCAACGTGGCGGTGCCGGTGGTCAGCGTGCCAGTCGGTGTGAAGTCGTCGCCGGGAGAGATGGTGCCCGCCGTGGTGATGCTGCCGCCCGAGGCGAAGCCGTGGCCGCGGAGCGTGGTGCCGGCAGCCATCGTCACCGTCGAGGTGCCGGTGGCGTTGCCCGCCGTGTTGCCAAGTGTCAGGCTGCCGGCGGAAACGGTGAATGTTCCATTGAAACCGTTGGCGGAGGAGCTGAGGACCAGATTGCCCGCGCCGGTCTTGGTCAATGGCCGCGAGCCGACGATCGTGCGCTGGATCACCAGGTCGTCCTCGGCGCTGCCATCGGCGACGTCCAGGATCAGCGACGAGTTACCCGGATTCAGCGCGATGGCCCCGGAGCCCGAGATGTAGGAGCTCTGGTCGCTGGCGAGGGACGTGAAGGTGGTCGGGGTGAGCGCCGCCACACCCGCCGGTTCGAGTTGTCCGCCGCCAGTGACCGTGCCGCCTTGGAGCACGATGCGGCCTTCCGCGCCGACGGTGCCGACGTGGATGTAGTTGAAGCCGCCGTTGTTGAAGTCGAGCGTACCGCCGATGACCCGCACCTGTTCGAGCGACGTCTGGAGGTTCACGTAGTCGCCGCCCAGTGCGCTATCGACGCTGAAGCGGACCATCGCTCCGGAATTCACGGTGATCTTCATCGTTGCCGAGCCGCTGGTCGTGAACGGCCGGCTATTGAAGAACCCGGTGGCGGCCGTGAAATCGACGACGCCCTCGTTGACCACGAGATCATCCGCGGCAAAGCAGGTGCTGCCGCTATAACCTTCGAAGCGGAGCGTTCCCGCGCCGGTTTTGGTCAGGGTGCCGAGCAGATCGGACGGGCCGATCTTGGTGAAGGTGAAACCATCGTCCACATTGACCACCGCGCCCGTCGGGGCGACCCGTAGCCGGCGCTCGGTGAGGACCGTGGATGCGATGTGGAGTTCCGTGCCGTCGAGCTGCAAGCGGTTGCGCGCGTCGCGGTTGCCTAGCGCTTCCAGATCGTTCACGACGATCTTTCCTCCTTCGGCATTGATGGCGCCCAGGAAGGTGTTGGCACTATTCAGGTGAAGTTCGCCGCTGCCGCGCTTGAAAAGATCCCCCGAGCCGACGATCGGAGCACCGCTGATGATGTAAGGATCTCCCGTGGAATTGATGATCGACACCGAATTCGGAGACATCGGTTCGGCGAGGATGACGTCACGAACCGCCGAGCTTTCATCGAGGATCACATTCACGCCGTTGCTAAAGGCGGCAGGCGTGGCGGTGCCGGTGGTGACCCAATTCTGGGTCGCGCTGTCCCAATCTTGTCCTTGGGAGCCGGTCCACGTCACGGTGGAGATACCGGAGAGCGGAATGATGCCGCTCTTGGCACGGCGGATCGACGGCGGAGTGTAATCGTAGGCGGTATCGAGCAGGCTCCATGTGATCCCGTCGGAGCTGGTCTCCAGGGACCAGCGGACCGGGTCGCGACCCGTGGCGTCGTTGCCGGTGGTGAGCTGGTAGCCATCAAATGCCTGCGCCGTGCCCAAGTCGAAGATCAATGCCGCATTGTTGTGGTTGAGCCACTTGGTACGATAGTTGCCGTCGATCACCTTGTCGGCGGATTCGTTGGCGTTGTTGTTGGTATCGCCACCGGGATTGCTGACGGTGAGGCCGGTGAGCTTCGTCGCGCCATTGAACAACTCGAACTCGCCCATCTGGACGATATTTCCAAGAGTATCCCGCAGCGAGTTCGCGCTGAAGCGGACATAGCGGGCGGTCGCGGTGCCACCGGGAACCGCACGGAGCTTGTGCGTCAGCGCCGCGGTGCCCGAGGCGGTGGTCGCGCTCAGCGTGTAGTCCGTGAATGCGTCCGGAACGATCGGCGTCACCAGCCGGGTGTCGGCGAAGTTGATCGGCGGCTCGGGTAGCGCGGGAGTCAACGAGACGCTGGTGGGGGTGTTGGTCACGTTCCAAGTGAGACTCGTTTCCGGTCCGGTGTTTTTCACGACGGAGGGGAACGCCTGATAAACATCTTGCCCGGCGACGGTGTTATCGACCACCGATGCGCTGGTGTGGAAGGTCGAGAACACCGGGTAGCCCGTGCTGGCGGGCGGCGTGGTAACCAGCAATGGCCGGAAGGTGAAGTAGGAGGTTGGCGTCGCGTTGTCGCCACCGCTCCGGTCGTCGATCAGCACGAAATTCACGTTGTCGTTGCTGCCATGGATCAGCCAGCGGACCGGAGTGCGGTAGAGCGCGTCGTTGGCCGTGGCGAAGCGGTATGAATCGATCGTCACCGGAGCGCCGAAATTGAAAGTGATCGGCACCTTGTTGTTGTCGAACCACTTGGTGAAGCGGTTGCCATCGACCATCTTTTGGGCGCTTTCGGCGTCGCCGGGATTGGGGAAAGTCACCCCGCCCGTGGCAACGACCGAAGAATGGTCGAGCTTGCTGCCTTTCAGGAAGAACTCGAACTCCGAGACTTGGGTCTGGTTCTCGGCATCGCCGCCGCGGACCTTGGTCGGCGTGAAGCGATAGTACTGGAAGGTCACTTCGGCAGCTTGGCTGACCACCGTGCTGGTAGCGGCGAGGGCGAGCAGAGTTGGGATCAGCGGCAAACGGGGGACGTCGCGCCCGGCGATACGGGGTTCGAGTGTTTTTTTCATGGGAGCTTTGAGGGCATGTATGAGAATGATTCGGAGCACATTCATGCCGTCATGCAGGTCGGTCATCGGCGATCATCGGGTCGGGAGCCGCTGCCGGGGGAGACAAGTCGGCGGCTAACAGAAGCGTCGGAACTTCTGGATGAATGCATCCGGATCATTCGTTGCCATCACGTACGATCCACCGCGCGGGTTTAGTCCGCTTGCAAAGATTCAAACGGATAGCCTGCCCGTTTTGTCCGCTTCAAACGGTCGCGGATTTGCCCGCCAGCGTCCCAGTGGCAAAGCATCCTTGCATGAGATAGCCGCCGGTCGGCGCCTCCCAGTCGATCATTTCGCCGGCGACAAAAATGCCGGGAAATTTTCTGAGCATCAGGCTGCCATCAATTTCATCCCAACGTACCCCTCCCGCGGATGAGATCGCTTCATCGATCGGACGAGGGGACGTGAATGCCACCGGACAAGCCTTGGCCCGCGCCGCGAGTTCATGCGCGGACGTGGCTTCGGACAAGCCGTGGCAAAGGATGGCATGGGCGGCGTCGGAAAGCTTCCAAGACCGATGACAGGCGTCGATGGCGGAATGCTTCGACGCCATCAGCTTTCCGGCTAGCTGCTCGACCGAGTAGGTCGGCTTGAAATCGATGTGGATCACCGGCTCCGGCATGGACCGCAGGATCGCGCCGAGTTGATAGATCGCGCCGCCTTCGAGGCCGTAAGCGGTGACCATCAGTTCGCCCTTTACCTCGTAAGTTCGCGCACGGACCACGAGGTTCTTCAGCGGCTTGCCTTCGGCCACCGCGAGCACCTCCGCGGGCCATGGCGTTTCCCAACCGCAGTTCGCCGGAACCAGCGGGTTCACGCCGATGCCGAGGCGGGCAAGAATCGAGGTCCATTGACCGTCGGAACCCGTGACAGGCCATGAGGCTCCGCCGAGTGCGAGGATGACGGCGTCCGCGATGAAAGTACGACGTTTATCGTGGACGGAGAACTCCAGAGCGTGCGGCGGTCCCGGCTTGAGGTCCATCCAGCGATGATTCATCTCGAAGCCCACGCCGAGTCCGCGCAAGCGGTCCACCCAGCGGCGGAGCAGGGGAGCGGCTTTCATCTCCCGCGGATAAACCCGGCCGGTCCGTTGTTCGAAGGTCTCGATGCCCAAGTCCGCCGCCCATTTGCGGAGATCGGTGGGCGTGAACGAGGAAATGACGCGTTGCCAGAATTCCGCCGGACCCGAATAGCGGCCAATGAAACGATCGAGATCTTCGCCGTGCGTGAGGTTCAGCCCGCCGCGGCCAGCCACGAGGAGCTTGCGGCCCACCGAGGGCTTGGCGTCGAACAGCGTGACCTCGGCGCCTGCCGAGGCGGCCACTTCCGCGGCGCGGAGCCCGGCCGGTCCGCCACCGATGACCGCGATTTTCATGGTGTCGCGAGGCTGGTCATTGCGGCGCGCGTGTCGCAGGCTGCGGCATGCGTTTGCAGCAGGACCAGTTGTGGAAGAAGGGCGCGGAGTTCATCCGGATCACGCGGCTGGAGCGTTTTGAGGTGGCCTACAAGACGATGACCGATCTGTCCACGAAGGAAGGCGACCATCATGTGCTGCCGAAAAAGGAGTTCTGCCGGCTGATGCGCGGCGCGACGCTGGTGGAGCCGGAACACTAGCGGGAAAAAGGCGGCGGCATCCTGCCGCCGGCTTCGACGCGGGGGGCTTGCGGCAGGATGCCGCGGCCACGGTCACTGGGCCTGCGCGCGTTCGAGCGACGCCTTCACGAAGCCGGAGAACAGCGGGTGGGGCTTGTTCGGCTTCGACTGGAACTCGGGGTGGAACTGCGCGCCGACGAAGAACGGATGGTTCGGCAGCTCGATGATTTCGACGAGTCCTTCCTTCTCGGACACTGAGGAAATGACGAGGCCGCAGTCCTGGAGCTTGTCCTGGAAATCGGAGTTGAACTCGTAGCGATGGCGGTGGCGTTCGTGGATGCGATCCGCGCCGCCATAGAGGTCAGCGGCCTTGGTGCCGGCGAAGACGATGCTTTCACAGGAACCGAGACGCATGGTGGCTCCCATGTCCTCCACGCCCTTCTGCTCTTCCTGAAGGCAGATCACCGGGAAGGGAGTGTTCTTGTCGAACTCGGTGGAGTTCGCGCCGCGCAGCTTGCAGACATTGCGCGCGAACTCGATGGTCGCGATCTGCATGCCGAGGCAGATGCCGAAGTACGGGATGTTGTTCTCGCGGGCATACTGGGCGGCTTGGATCTTGCCCTCGATGCCGCGGTCGCCGAAGCCGCCGGGGACCAGAATGCCATCGACATCGCCGATCACCGCCTTCGCGCCGTGGTCCTCGATTGCCTCGGCTTCGACCCGGACGATGCTGACCTTGGTGTCGTGATGCGCGCCGGCGTGGATGAGCGATTCGTAGATCGACTTGTAAGCGTCCTGCAGCTCGATGTATTTGCCGGCGACCGCGATGGTCACCTTGTTCTTCGGGTGGATGACGCGGCGGACGAAGGTTTCCCAATCATCGAGCGCCGGAGCAGGCGTGTGGCCGAGGCCGATCTTGTCCACCACGAGGCGGTCGATCTTGTCGCGGCGCAGGTCCAGCGGGCACTCGTAGATCGTGTGGGCGACATCGCGGAAGGCCACGACGTTCTTCTTCTCGACGTTGCAGAACATCGCGATCTTCCGGCGGTTGTCCTCGTCGAGGTCGGCCTCGGTGCGGCAGATGATGATGTCCGGCTGGATGCCGAGTTCGCGGAGCTTGGCGACCGACTGCTGGGTCGGCTTGGTCTTCACCTCGCCGGCGGCCTTGATGTAGGGCAGCAGCGTGACGTGGATGAAGCAGACGTTCTCCTTGCCGACTTCGAGCGCGAATTGGCGGAGCGCTTCGATGAACAGCAGTCCTTCCATGTCGCCGACCGTGCCGCCGATTTCGGTGATCAGCACATCGACGTCGGGATTGTTGTCGGTGACGGCGTGAAGGCGGGATTTGATCTCATCGGTCACGTGCGGGATGAACTGCACCGTTTTGCCAAGGTATTCGCCGCGGCGCTCTTTCTTGATGACGGCGTCAAAGACCTGGCCTGAGGTCAGGTTGTTCATCCGCGACATCACGCCGGAGGTGAAGCGCTCGTAGTGGCCGAGGTCGAGGTCGGTCTCCGCGCCATCGTCGAGGACGTACACCTCGCCGTGCTGGTAGGGCGACATGGTGCCCGGGTCCACATTGAGATAGGGGTCGAACTTTTGCATCAGCGTCTTGAGGCCGCGGTGCTCAAGCAGGGCGCCGATCGAGGCGGCGGCGAGACCTTTGCCGAGGGACGAGACGACGCCGCCGGTGACGAAGATGTATTTCATGAGTGGGACAGTTGGCTGGTGAGGATGGATTCGACGTGGGCGGCTTGTTCGGGAGTATCGACCCCGGGAGAGGTGTCGTTGGTAGGGAGAACCTTGATCGACGCGCCGTTTTCCAGCGCGCGCAGTTGTTCGAGCGATTCGGCCCGCTCCAGCGGAGAGGGGGGCCAGGTGACGAAGCGCTCAAGGAAAGTACGACGGTATGCGTAGATCCCCTTGTGACGATAGACGGGCAGGCCTTCGACCGGGTTGCGGAAGTAGGGCAGGGGAGAGCGGGAGAAATAGAGCGCGCGGCCGTCGAGCGCGGTCACGACTTTCACCACGTTCGGGTCCCGCACCGCGGGATCGGCGGGATCGAGCGGGTTGGCGGCGGTCGCCATGTCGAGCGTCGGATCGCCGGCCATCGCGGCAGCGAGTTCGTCGATCAACTCGGGATCGATCAGCGGCTCATCGCCCTGAATGTTCACGATGATGTCGGCGTGGGGCAGCGAGCGGACGGCCTCGGCGAGACGGTCGGTGCCGGTCGGGTGCTCGGGCGAGGTCATGATCGCCTTCGCGCCGAAGCTCTCCGCGGCGGCGAAAATGCGCTCGTCATCGGTGGCAATGTAGAGGTCATCGAGCCGCGTGCACTTGCGGCACTGCTCCCAGACGTGCTGGACGAGCGGCTTGCCGCCGATGAGGTGGAGCGGTTTTCCGGGGAAGCGGGAGGACCCCCAGCGCGCTGGAAGAATGCCGGTGATGTGTGGTGCCCCGTCGCCCATGAAGTTGCTCGGCGCGGAGACTAGGGGGCGACTCCGGGGCCGGGCAAGAGCGGTGTGGAAATTCCTTGGGAAGCAGGCAACGAAGCCGCTCAGGGAGTGCCTGCGTCGTCCAAGATCTCGCGGGCGAACTCCGCGATGGAGTCGAAGACCACCGGACATTCATACGCCACGGCCTCCTCTTGCCGGTCGCGAAGGTGCCGGATGCGCCCCCCGGTGGCGGCACTGCAGTCGAGGACGACCGCTTCGTCCGTGCCGGGACCGAAATCGGCGATCAGGTAGTTCTCGGCCAACGGGATGCCCAGTTCGGCTCGCCGCGCTTCATCCCAATGCTCGCATTCCGCGATGGCATCGAGGGTACGATAGGGCGGGGGATAGAGCCAAATGGTGCTGTCCCGCAGGTGCTGCTTGATCCGTGGGGAGTGCCATTCCCGCAGTTTTTTCCCAGCGGGTATGCCGGGAAGGCCGGCAACCTCGGAGAGCCAGATTTCTTTCGGCATGGGGAGAAGGAAGGATTCGCCGGTGCTCTCAGTGCCCCGTCCACGTCCCGCCGCTTTCGAGGTAAACGAGCGCTTTATCGAACG
The DNA here is from genome assembly GCA_966696705.1 of uncultured Verrucomicrobiaceae bacterium. Classification (GTDB taxonomy): domain Bacteria; phylum Verrucomicrobiota; class Verrucomicrobiia; order Verrucomicrobiales; family Akkermansiaceae; genus Haloferula. The sequence continues at coordinate 12,316 of CBKZPU010000107.1, forward strand.
AGCAATTCGTCAGGAAATGCTCCAGCCGCGCGGGAAGCTCGCCGCGATGGGCCTGATGCCACGCGAGAATCTCTTCGGACACCGATCTCAGCGCTTCCAGATGCGCGGCGGGATCGCGGTCGCGGAAGGCGTGGTCGGCGATGGTTTCCTTGCGGCGGCGGAGTAGGGCGGCGAGGTCGTCGTGCATGGAGACGCGGTAGCCCGAAATGTCACGGCCGGCAATTGCGGCATCGACGCCGCGAAGCCGGACGGCTAGAGCCCGGCATGGGACAATACTGGATCGACGGGTTGGTGCTGCTGGCCTACTTCGCGGTGATTTTCACCATTGGCTTTTCCCAGCGTTCCAAGAGCGACTCGGTGGAGGGATTCGCCCTTGGTGACCGACAGACCCCCTGGTGGGCCGTGCTGGCTTCGATCCTCGCGGCGGAAATCAGCGCGGCGACCTTCGTCGGCGCCCCCGAGTCCGGCTACGTTCGCCACAACTGGACTTACGCCCAATTCGCGATCGGCACCCTGCTGGCACGGATCATCGTCAGCTACCTCTTTATTCCGGTCTTTTATCGGCATGGGGTGGTCTCGCTTTACGAATACCTCGGCACTCGCTTCGGGAGTCATACGCGCAGCTTTGCCTCGGCCACCTTCCTGGTGACCCGCGTGCTCGCCATGGGCACCCGCCTTTACGTCTCCGCGATCATCCTGGTGCTCGCTTATGCGATGTGGAAGGGCGGTTCGGTGAGCGATTCCGAGAAGTTCTGGATCTTCGCCGGAGCCCTTGTCGTGATCACCGTGGCCACCGCGCTCTACACGGCTGCCGGCGGGATCCGGGCGGTGATTTGGACCGACTTCATCCAGATCGGCGTGCTGGTGACGGCCTTGGGATTCACGATTTGGTTCCTGCTTCGGGAAATGCCGGGTGGCTGGGCAACTGTCAGCGCGCAAATCCAAGAGCCGGCGTTCCTCAATTTCGCCAAGCCAGCCGAGCCTGGCTTCTGGCCATGGGTGCGGAACGTGTTCACCCAGGATTACACCATCTGGGCTGCGGTCATCGGCTCCACCTTCGTCACGATGGCCACCCACGGCATCGATCAGGACACGGTGCAACGGATGCTGACCGCGAAGAACCGCAAGCAAAGCGCCTTCGCGACGATCATGTCCGGCGTGATCGACTTTCCCGTGGTGGGCGCCTTCATCTTCATCGGTATCCTGCTGGCGGCCTATTACGGCGCGATTCCCGATTCCACCATTCCCCGGAAGCCGACGGGCGAGATCGAAACGGGGCAGGTCTTCCCTCATTTCATTCTCACCCGCATGCCACACGGGATCTGCGGTTTGGTGGTGGCCGGTCTGCTGGCCACGGCGATGGGTTCGCTCAGCACTGCTCTCAACGCGCTCGGCACCAGCTTCGCGACCGACTTCGTCTTTCCCCGCGTCGGCGACGCGAACCTCACCGAGGCCCGGCGTGTGCGCATCCTGCGTTGGAGCACGGTCCTGTTTGCCGCCTTCATCGTGGTCGTCGGTCTGATCACCGCGTGGTACATGGCGCACAATCCGAAAGCGCAGATCATCCCGCTGGTGCTCGGCATCCTCGGCTTCACCTTCGGTTCGCTGCTTGGGGTCTTTCTCGTCGCCGTATTGACGAAGTCCCGCGGCAATGACACCGGCAACGTGATCGCGATGACCTGCGGCTTCCTCGCGGTGCTCTTTCTCAGCAACCCCTTCGGGATCCAGCAGGCGATCGGTATCTCGCAGCCCTTCGTGCTGGCATTCCCGTGGCGAGTGACGCTCGGCACGCTGGTGACGGTGGCGATCGCCGTGTGTTTCACCACCCCTGTGAGCCACCGCGAGGTGAACCGATGAACAGGCCGGAGCGAGGCGTCCCGGCGCTTCCCTTTCGCGTCTAAGGAGTTCCGCGTGCTGAACGTTCCCCAATGAAATTTTATGCCGTGATCCGGGCGGGGAAAGCCGTTGATTTCAAACGGCGAGTGCCTTTCAGGGAAGCGGGTTGCACCCCGGATGTTTCGGGAAAATTAAGGAAAGCGGTGGTCAAGATTTAAAAAAATTCGGGCGTGGAACGCTTGTGGAAAAGGGAGGCGAGCGGGAGAGCTGTTAGAGCACGTAAAATTTGAATCCCACTTCGTGCGGTCGGCACGTTATCCCTCCTCCCCGCCGCGCACCGAAGGGCTCCCGATTTCCCCTCCGGATGTGGTGCGGCGCAAAAACCTTTCTAAGACTACACACGTGACAAACATGGATTCTGAGGGGTTCGAGGAGGATGCAATGACGGCCGTCGCTGACGTCGCCGCACAGTGGGAAGCAACCTGCGAAGTTCTCGGTGGTCTGGTGAGCAAGGACGCTTACCAGCGTTGGTTCCGGGCTTCGCGGTTGGTGGCAGTGGAGGATTCGAAGGCGGTGGTCGCCGTGCCGAATGACATCCACCAGGTGTGGATCGAGACGAACTACATGCCGGAGCTGGCCACCGCGGTGGCGGAGACGATGGACGGCGTTCGCGGCGTGAAGCTGGTGGTGGAGGACAAGCTCCCCGAGCTTCACGAGCCGGCCGTTTCGGACATCGACCGCGCGGTTCCGGCCCGCCCGGTGCCGGTGGCTCCGGTGGGGGGGGAGGTGAGCTTTGAAAAACGCCTCAAGACCTCCGGTCTCAACCCGCAGTTCACGCTCGAGAACTTCGTCGTCGGTGCGAACAGCCAGTTCGCCCACGCGGCCTGCGAGGCCGTCGGCAAGCGCAAGGGACCGGGCTACAATCCGCTCTTCATTCACGGCGGCTCCGGTCTCGGCAAGACCCACCTCATGCAGGCCATCGGCCAAGAGTGGCTGCGCAGCGTGCCTGCCTCCCGCGTGGTCTATTTGACCTGCGAGAAATTCACCAACGAGTTCATCGATGCCGTCCGCAAGGGCGACCTCGAACGCTTCCGCAAGCGCTATCGCTCCGCGGAACTCATGCTGATCGACGACGTCCAGTTCATCGGCGGCAAGGAACGCTCGCAGGAAGAGTTCTTCCACACGTTCAATTCGCTGCTCGATGGCCGTTGCCAAGTGGTCCTCACCAGCGACCGCCCGGCCAGCGAGATCAAGAACCTGGAGCCGCGCCTCGTTTCCCGCTTCGAATGCGGCCTCACCGTGGAGATCCAGCCGCCGGTCTTCGAGACCCGCCTCGCGATTCTCCAGAAGAAGCGCGACGAGTGGAAGGTAAAGGTCGAAGAGGGCATCATCCGCTTCCTGGCCGAGCGAATCCGCAGCAACGTCCGCCGCCTCGAAGGGGCGCTCATGCGCGTGGCCACCTTTGCCTCGCTGGCTGGCGAGCGGGTGACCGAGGAGCGGGTGGAGCACCTGTTGCGCGACCTGCTGCGCGAGGAAACCGGCAAGCAGGTGACCGTGGATTCCATCCAGCGCGCCGTGGCCGATCATTTCGACGTGCGCTTGGCCGACATGACCAGTCGCCGCCGTCCGGCGAGCATCGCCTTCCCGCGCCAGGTGGCGATGTACCTGAGCCGCACGCTCACCAAGCAGTCGCTCATGGAGATCGGCGAGGCCTTCGGCGGACGCGACCACGGCACCGTCATCCACGCGGTGAAACGGATCACCGCGCAGATGGAGACGGATGCCGCCACGCGCGACGCGGTCGGGGTCATCGAGTCCTCGCTGCGACGCTGAAATCGCCGGGGATTTTTTGAAATTCCGGGAGGTCGCCCGTGGTGGGCGGCCTTCCATGGCATTCCCGATAGATTGGCTTGCCAAGGGTCGGAGATTGCGGAGAGCATCCTGCCCAGCCAACGCGTCTCCCGTTTTCCCCATGAAGTTCAGCATTTCCAAAGAAGCCCTCCTGGAGGGGCTGCAGAAGGTCCAGCACGTGGTCAGCACCCGCACGACCCTGCCGATTCTTTCGAACGTGCTGCTGGTGGCGAAAAATGGCCGGCTGACCTTCACCACCACCGACCTCGATGTCGGCATCACCGGTTCGGTCGAGGCGAAGATCGAGAAGGAAGGCGCGACCACCCTGCCGGCCAAGCGCCTCGTCAACATTGTCCGCGAACTTCCGGCCAGCGAGGTCGAGATCACCGTCGACGCCAAGAACGTCGCTTCGATCCAGAGCGGCCCGTCGTTCTTCAAGATCATCGGCCTTGGCCAGGAGGACTTCCCGCCGCTGCCCGACTTCGAGGGCGCGAAGGAATTCCGCATGCCGCAGGCGCAACTCCGCGACGGCCTGAAGAAGACCTCTTACGCGATCTCGACCGACGAGACCCGCTACGTGCTGAATGGCATCTATACCTCGTTCCGCGATGGCAAGCTGACACTCGTCGCCACCGACGGACGCCGCCTCGCGATGGTCGAAAACGACCTCGATTTCCCGGCCAGCCACGAGACCGACGTGATCGTGCCGACCAAGGCGGTCCAGGAACTCCAGCGCTTGCTCGGTGATGCCGGCGAGGTGCTGATCCGCCTTTCCGACAGCCAGATCTCCTTCACCATCGGCGAGCACCTGCTGATCAGCAAGCTGATCGAGGGCAACTACCCGAACTACCGTCAGGTGATCCCGGGCGACTCGACCGAGCGCGTCGAACTGCCACGCGAATCGACCCTCGACACCGTCCGCCGCGTCTCGCTGCTCTCGTCGGACAAGTCGAACTCGGTGAAGCTCGTCTTCGGCTCGAACGTCGTGGAAGTCACTGCCAACTCGCCGGACGTCGGTGAAGCCCGCGAAACCATGGAAGTCGCCTACGGCGGCAAGGCGATGCAGATCGCTTTCAATCCGGAGTTCCTGATGGCTCCGCTGCGCAACCTCGAGAGCGACACCGTTTACCTCGACCTCATCGACGAGATGAGCCCCGGCGTGGTTCGCATCGATGGCAGCTTCCTCTACGTGATCATGCCGATGCGCGTGACGGGCTGAGAAGCCGCGCCGACTGTTTTCGAGCCCGGACACTGGAAGGTGCTCCGGGCTTCTTCTTTTTCTTCGACCGCGTAGCGGTCAAGGAGGGTAGCGGTGGGCTTCAGCCCACCGTATCGGGCGGAAGGAGGAGCGTGTCGCGTCGCGACATCGGAACCCGGCCCTTGCGGAGCGTAGGGATGAAGTGAGCGTCCTCACGTCGAGTTCCTGTGTCGCTCTGCGACACCATCCGCTTTCCCCGGCGGTCCGCGGGATGAAAGCCCGCGGCTCCCATCCTTGACCACCACGCGGTCGGGGCAACGGCAGAAGCTGCCCAAAGTCAAGAAAAGGGTGAGTCCTCCCCATC
>CBKZPU010000108.1:0-17325 GCA_966696705.1 uncultured Verrucomicrobiaceae bacterium
AAGAAGGGGGACACGAGTGTCCCCCCTCCCCGAATTCTAGCAATCTGTTAGAGCGGCTCAGCCAAGCACGTCCTCCATCGCATCAATCAGTTCCTGCATGGTGGCTTCGGTTTCGTTGCCCATGTTGGAGATGCGGAAGGTGGTGCCCTTGATCTTGCCGTAGCCGCCGTTGATCAGGAAGTTATGCTTCGTCTTGAGCGCCTTGATGAAGCCGGAGAGATCGAAGCCCTCGGGCGTCTTGAAGCAGGTCAGCGCGGTGGAGCGGAAGCCTTCCGGCGCGAAGTGCTCGAAGCCGCGCTTGGCGCCCCAGGCGTGGATCATCGCGTTGGTCTTGGCGTGGCGGGCGAAGCGGTTGGAGAGGCCTTCCTTCTCGATCTCGCCGAGGATGTACTGGAGCCCGAAGAGGATCGAGATCGCCGGGGTGGACGGGGTGTTGTTCACCGCGGCGTTTTTCGCGAACTCGACGAAGTCGAAGTAGTAGCCGCGGTTCGGCGTGGCCTTGGCGCGCTCCATGCCGGCTTCGGAAACGGCGAAGACGCACAGGCCGGGCGGCAGGGCGAGCGCCTTCTGGACGCCGGCGAGCATGACATCGATGCCGTTCGCGTCCATGTCCACCGGCACGGTGGAAAGCGACGACACGGTATCGACGATGAGCATGGTGTCCGGGAAGGACTTCACCACCTTCGAGATCGCGGCGAGGTCATTGAGCACGCCGGTGGAGGTTTCGCTGTGGATGAAGGTAACGGTGTCGAAGCCGCCTTCGGAAAGCTTGGCGCGGACGGCCTCAGGGTCGATTTGCTCGCCCCAGGCGACTTGGACCGAGTCGGCCTCGTAGCCCATCTTCTTGGCGACATCGAGCCACTTGTCGGAGAAGGCGCCGCAGCAGAGGCAGAGGACCTTCTTGCGGACGAGGTTGCGCAGGGCACCCTCCATCACGCCCCAGGCGGAGGAGGTGGAAAGGAAGACCGGGCGGGAAGTGCCGAAAATGGCCTGGAGGCCGGGCTGGAGCGAGGCGTAGAGGGCTTCGAACTCGGAGCCGCGGTGACCGATCATGGTGCGGGACATCGCCGCGAAGGTCTCGGGCGAAACGTCGATCGGGCCGGGGCTGAACAATTTGGGCGAGGACATGGCGGCGGGGAAAGTAGGCGCGGACGGCGGATCGCCAAGAGCGAAGCGCGTCGCAAATGGGAATGCCCCGCTGGCGCCAGCCCTTGCGCAAGGGTCCCACCATGCGAAGCTCGGTGCCTCCATGGCCCTCCACCACTTCGCGCAGGAGCAAATTCTCCCGATTCCCCCCGCTCAAGCGTGGGAGTTCTTTTCGTCCCCGCGGAATCTCGACACGATCACGCCGCCGGATCTCGGCTTCCGGATCGTCCATTGCCCCGCGGAAAAGATCCACGAAGGGCAGATCATCGAATACCGGATCAAAATCGTGCCCGGCCTGTGGGTCCCGTGGGTGACCGAAATCAGGGGCGTGGAAGAGGGCCGCGGCTTCATCGATGAGCAGCGCTTCGGCCCCTACAAATTCTGGCATCACCGGCACCGCTTCGAAGCGGTCGAGGGCGGAGTGAAGATCACCGATTCGGTCCACTACGCCCTGCCCTTCGGACCGCTGGGCGGCATCGCCCATGCGCTGTTCGTCCGGCGGAAGATGGAACGGATCTTCCGCTTCCGCCGGGAAGAACTGGAGCGGCGCTTCTCGCGCCGCTCCTGAGATTCAGACGCTCCGGTCAGGGCGCCCCGGCGCCACCGCCCGGATTCCATTCGTCGCGGGTCAGCAGGTCGTCCTCATTGGCGTCCTTGCCGGCGAACTTCTTCGCGATCACCTGCGGCTTCACCGCCGGCGGATAGGCATTGGCAAACTCGTCGATCGTCAGCGAGTCGTCACCATCGAGGTCCGCGAGGTCGAACTTGCGGAAGGGAATGCCCGAGGTGTCCGGCTGCGGGCTTTCGACGTAGTCCAGGTACTCGTCGAGCGTCACCGCATCGTCATCGTCCGCATCCGCCATTAGGAAGCGCTTGCGCTTTTCGATGAGCGCCTTCTTGCCGGGCACGAGCAGGGCGAACTCCTCCAGGATGATGGAGCCGTCGGCGTCGCCATCGACCACCTCGAACTTCTCGGTCGGCGTGGCGTTCGGGTCCTTGAGGACTTCGTCGCGGAGGTAGCCAAGCCATTCGGCCAGCACGATGGAGCCGTCGCCATCGGAATCGGCATCGCGGAACTCCTTCTTGAGCTGACCCTTCGACAAGGGCGTGCTGAAGGTGGTGGCGAACTCCGCCGACGAGAGGCCGCCGGAGACATCGGCATCAGCCGTGTTGAAACGGTCGGTGGGAGTCGGCTCGCCGCCCGCGAGGGCCAAGCCGATCGTCGAGAGCCCCGCCAAGGCGAGGGCACGTGGGATTCTGAGTGAACAGTGGTGTTTCATGGGACCACTTAGGTTCCCCTGATGATCGGCAAAGTCAAGAAACCGGGCCCAAACGGACGTTTACAGCGGACTGACGAAGCCCACGAATTCCTGCGAGCTGAGCTGCGAGTCATCATTGCGGTCCTTGCGGCCGAATTCGCGGAGGACCTTCCGCCACGGCTTGCTTTGGGCAATGGTGAGGGCGAATTCCTCGGCACTGAGGAAGCCGTCGTCATCGAGATCGGCCAAGGTGAACTTCTCCGACTTGCTCGGCTTGCCGCCTTCCTTGCCGCCATTCGAGGCACGGAACTCGGTCAGGGAGAGCACGTTGTTGTCATCGATGTCCGCCAGATTGAAGCGATAGGTCGCCTCGACCCATGACTTGCTGCGCGGCTCAAGCGCCAGGAACTCGATGGAATCCAGCGAGTCGTCGCCATTGATGTCGGCCTTGTCGAAGCGGCGGTCGAGCGCGCCATTGCCGGCGGCGGAGGCGGCCGGAACCAAGGCGAGGGTGGCGAAAACGGCGAGCGGCAGGAGTTTCAAGGCGTGCATGAGGTCGTGTAAGATGATTTAGGTCTCTTAAATAAGCACACCCCACTCCCCCGTCAAGGCACCCGGTCTAACGGAATCTACGAGGGCTCCGCCCGCAAGATTTGATTTGGCAACCGCGTTTGAGTCCGACCCCCTGTCCACGAACCCAGCCCACCATGATCTTCCGCTCCGCGCTCGCCGCCGTCCTACTCCCCATCCCTGCGGCCGATGCCCGCGACGTCCTGCTCCAAGGCCAAGGCAAGCTCGCCCTCTGGCGCGACGGCGCCATCGCGTGGGAGATGCCGTGGGGCGGCATCCACGACCTGCACCGCGGCGACGACGGCAAGATCTACGTCCAAAGGGACATGCGCGAAGTCTGCGCGATCGACCCCGTGGAAAAGAAGGTCGTCTGGAGCTACGACTCCACGAAGTCCAACGGCAACGAGGGCAAGCGGCTCGAGGTCCACGCGTTCCAACCGCTCAAGGACGGCAACCTGATGATCGCCGAGAGCGGCGTCGGCCGGATCATCGAGGTGGATCGCGAGGGCAAGCTGGTGAAGGAGATCGCCCTGAAGCGCGATCATCCCGACGCACACCGCGACACCCGGCTGGCCCGCAAGCTCGACAATGGCCACTACCTCGTCTGCCAGGAAGGCGACGGAGCCGTCCGCGAATATGATGCCGACGGCAAGGTGGCCTGGGATTACCCGGTGCCGATGTTCGGCAAGGCAGCCAAGGGCGGCCACGGCCCCGAGGCCTTCGGCAACTGCACCTTCAGCGCGCTGCGGCTGAAGAACGGCAACACCCTGCTGACCACTGGCAATGGCCACTCGGTGCTCGAAGTGACGCCGGCCAAGGAGATCGTCTGGAAGATCGAGCAGAACGACCTGCCCGGCATCACGCTGGCGTGGGTGACCACCTTGCAGATCCTGCCGAATGGCAACTACGTCATCGGCAACTGCCACGCCGGCCCCGGCCAGCCGATCCTGATCGAGGTCGAGCCAAAGACGAAAAAAGTGGTGTGGCAACTCGATGGCTTCGAGCAGTTCGGCAATGACGTGTCGAACACGCTGGTGGTGAAGCCGTGAATTGCTGGAGCGTCTCGCTCACGGAGCACGTAGTCCCGGCTTCAGCCGGACACGCCGGAGTTGAGAAGCCCTTTCCTTCCTTCAGTCCGGCTGAAGCCCTGTGCCGTTAAGGACTGGAGTAACCTTGGGCAGACTCGCCCTTGCCGCACATGCAGCCGGTTTCAGGGCCAAGGGCCCGCCCCATACCAGCCCAGGCTGCAAGGCCTGGAAAATGAACGCGATAGGACTTTGGAGGGCCGAAGGTCCGATCCATGCGGGGAGACGCAGGATGAATCGCAGCGATTCTCTCAATTTCTCTCATGGACCGGGCCTTCAGCCCTTGGTTGCTGTCCCTCCTCTTCTTTCCCTGGGCCTTGCGGCCCAGGCTGGTATAGGCAGGGCCGTTGGCCCTCGGGAGCCACCTCGCAAGAACCCGCGTGGAAACCTCCGCGAGTCCTTAACGGCGTTGGGCTGAAGCCAGGACCACGTACAACGCGGATCGCAAGCGCCGGGATTTCGATCACGGCCTTGTGATCTCCAACCGCAAGAACTGCTTCGGCTGATCCCCGATTGGCACGGCGGTGCGGGTCTTCACCGTTTCGGTGCCGTTGCCATTGTCGATGGGATAGCCAGCGACCATGACCGCGGGTTGCCAATCATTGAGCGTCCGCGACCTACGATGGACGTAGGAGATCCCGGACATCGCGGGTTTCGGGCGGATGTAGGTGGAGGTGAGGTAGAGCTGGCCATCCACGAGCTCGATTTCTTCGACCGGCAGACGGGCGGAGTCGGAGGCAGAGGGACTGCCGCCAAGTGCTGCCTCCAACAAGTTGTCGAGACCGTCTCCATCGGCGTCGGCATCATCGGCCGCATCGGCGGCCTGTGCGGCGGCGAGGCTGCCGAAGGCGGCGATCTTCCAGTCATTGAGCGGCGAGTCCTGGATCGTCACGGTCGAGCTGGCATTGCCCGGTAGGTAGCCCGGCACACTGCCGAGCGTGAGAGTGACCGTCGTCGGTCCCGTGACCGCGGCGGAGTCGATCGGCTGGACGAGGAGATTCGCCGAGCTCTGGCCAGCCGGAATCGCGAAGCCCGCCAGCGCCGGACTGAGCGAGAAGTCCAAGCCCGTCACCGCGTTGCCGTCGAGTGACAATGGCACACCGAGTGCCGAGGTGGTCGGCCCGGTACGGGTGACGGTGAAGAGACCGGTGTCCCCCGTGCCCTTTCGCGCGGTCGCATCGCTGGCCGCGATCGAGACGGTGTTTCCTTCCAGTGCCAGCTCGGCGACCTCGGCCGGACTCAGCGCGCGGCCGTAGAGACGGACTTGATCGAGCGTCCCATTGAGATGGTTCTGGGCGCCCGAGCTCGCGGTCTTGGTCCCGATATAGAGTGGGTTGGTGGTCACCGGCACCGGCCCGGTGGCGACAAGCGACGCGACTTCCACGCCATCGAAATAGAGCGCCATGCGGTCGCCATCGTAGGTGCCCGCGACATGGACCCACTGGTTGACCGGCGGTAGCGTCGTCTCAAGGCGACCGACGCCGGCGATGTCCCAGACGAACTCGCCGACCTCGGCAAGCAGGCGATATTGGTTGTCGGTGTTACCCTTTTGCAGGATGCGGTTGTTCCCGCTCCAAGCCACCGCATTCACCCAGGCGCTGACGGAAAGCCCGGTGGTCGGATTCAGGGAGGTGGCATTGGCAACGGTCACGCTTTGCCCCACCTCGCCGGTGAAACGAAGCGCGCCATTGAGGCGGCCATCCGCCTGCCACTGCGGCAGCGGCGTGGTCAAGGTGCCGGTATTCCCCCCGCCGCTCGCATCCGCAGCGGTGGTGTCACTCGTTTCATCGAACTTCCACCAGCCGAGCAGCGAGTCTGTTAGATCGAGCCCGGCGAGGGTGCCGATCTCGGTGACTTTCAGCGCGCGGTTGTAGATGCGGACATCATCCAGCGAGCCATTGAGGTGATCGCCAGCGATCGAGGCCGGCGTCTTGGTGCCGAGGTAAAGCGGGTCCGCGGTCACCGGGATCGCCCCCGTCGCCGCCAAGGTGCCGGTTTGCACGCCATTGACGAAGACCCGCATCCGCGTGCCGTCGTAGGTCGCGGCGAGATGGAACCACTCGTTCACCGGCGGCAGCGTGGTTTCCAAGCGGCCGACATTGGCAATGTGCCAGACGAGTTCGCCGCCCTCGATGAGCAGGCGATACTGGCTGTCGGTATTGCCCTTCTGCAGCACGCGCCGGTTGCTTGTCCAATCGAGCGCATGCACCCATGCCGAGATCGAGATCGCGGCGGTGGGATTGAGCGAGGCGTGATTGCCCACCGTCACGCTCTGATTGAGTTCGCCGGTGAAGCGCAGCGAGCCGCCGATCTGCCCGGTCGCCTGCCACTGCGGAAATGGCGCCGTCAACGCGCCATCGCGACCGAAGCCCGTGGCATCCACCGCCGTGCCACCGCTGCCATCATCGAAGCGCCACCACGCGACGATCCCGTCGTCGAGCGCGATGCCGGTGATCGCGAAGGTCGTGACCGGCTCGCTGGCATCGTCCGACTCGATCACCACGGTGGCGTTCTTGGTGCCGTAGCCCAGCGGAGTGAAAACGATCTGGATGTCCGCATTGCCCGGGCCGGAAAGACTGGCCGGAGGCTGGGCCGGGACGGTGAACGACCCGGCATCCGCGCCCTCGAGGCGGACGCGCGGCGTGCCGGTGAGGTTGAGGGGCAGATTGCCGAGGTTCTCGATCGTGAAGGTTCGCGTCACGCTGCCGGAACCGGGCGTGGATACACCAAAGTCGGTGCCATCGGCCGGGCCGGGCACGAGGTCGTTGTTAGAAATCGCCACCCCGTTGCCGGTGAGACGAATCTCGGGCGCCGGCGGCCCGACATCGGTCACCGCCGAGGCAATGTTCGAGGGCGTGGAGTAAACATAGTCGCCGAATGCCAGCACACGATAGGAGTTCGTCTGGAACGGCTCGGCCGAGGTGTCGCTGAACGACGCCACGCCAGGCCCCACGATCGCGAGGGCGGTGAAGTTCACGCCATCGAGCGAGCGCTCGATTGCAAAGCCGGCTTCGTTGTCCGAGAGATCCTGCCACGTCAGATCCACCTGCGTGTTAGACACGGCGGTGGCAACGAGGACCGACGGCGGCGCGACCGTTTCTTCCGGCAGCGAATTGATCCACGCCGCGAGCATGGCCACGCCGTCCTTATCGACGAGGTTGCGGGCGAGCGGCGGCATCTGGTTTTCGCCGGTGATGCTGAGGCGGTGGTGAAGGATCGAGTCGGCCAGGCTTTGCGGCACCACCACGCGGGCATTCGGATTGCCGAGTTGGTTTACCAAGGGCCCGTAGTAGATCCCCTGGTCCGGGAACGGCGTTTCATGGCGCGCATCCCACAAGGCCTGCACGCCACTGGGCCGGTGGCAGTACGAGCAGTTCGCATCGAGATACGAGCGGGCACGATCCTGCAGCGAGGCGCTGGTGTCGTTGTGATGGTAGAGCTTCTCCAAGGCAGGCAACTCGGCGTCCTCCGGCCCGTCGTCAAAGAGGCCGACGTGATTCCACGCGCGCAACTGGTGATCGGTGACGCCATTCGGGAAGAGCATCTCGCGATTGAACTGCCGCGTGCTGGGCCCGAGGATGCCGCCCGCCTGCGGATTGTGGCAACGCATGCAATCCTGGCGGCTCGGGAAGTACCACGGCTGCCGGCGGGTATCGACGTGGAACTTCGCCACGGTCGAGGCCGCCGCCGTGTGCGCGGTGACCGCGAGGCCGAAATAAAGCTGGTCCGGCAAGTCGAGCGTGGTCCGCGAATACTCGGTCCAGGTGAAGCCATCGGAACTCCACAACGCGATGAAGGTGTCGCCCTCGCGCTTCATCCGCAGCCAGGTGTCGGGAAAATTCACCCGCGGTTGTGGCGCGGCCGGATAGAGCGCGGTGGCGCTGCCGCCAGCGGTCGCGCGATATTGGAACTCATAGCCGCCGGTGTTGTTGTTGCGCGCCGCGTTGCTCGGAAAGACCAGCGCCATCACATGGCGGGCATTGGCCGCGAGCGAATCGCGGACCATGAGGCCGCTCTTGGTGTAAAGGTCGGACTGCACCACGCTCTCGATCCGCACCGCGACATCGAAGTCACCCGTGCGCTGCTGGTGCGCGAAATGGAACTGGTCGCTCGTTCCCCAGATGTCGGTGCCGCCGGCGGTGATGGTGATCAGGTTCCCGTCGCGCACGGTCGATCCCGCCATGGCCGGACTGCCGACGTCCTGGCTTGTTAGATCGCCGACCGGCGTGGTGGCGATCGACACGTTCTCGGTGAGCGCGCCATCGAGCAAGTCGGCGTCGCTCTGGTCGGCGCGCCACTTGTAGGTCGCGCCATACACCTCGCCGTCGCCCTGCTTCACGATCACACGCGTTTCGAGCCGCCGCTTCACGTTCGGATCGATGTCGCTGACCGGCAGGTCGAAGTGCTTCACCAGCACGGTGCCGGCGGGAAAGTTCCACTCGCCCGTCGGTTGGAAGCCGACGGTGGTCCCGTTCGGGATCGCGGCGAAGCGGGACTTGATCGCGCCGTCCGACCAGAATGGCGCGTTGAGTTGGTACGGGATCAATCGTACATCGGCCGTCAACGTCGCGAGATCGCTGAACAAGCCGGTGGCGCCAAGCGTCGCGGGCAAGGGCGAGCCCGGTGGCGGACCGCCGCGCTGGAGCTTGTAAATGCGGCCTTCGGTGCTGCTCAGGCGGCACAGGTAGAGTTCGCCATTGGCATCGAGCCCGAACGATCCCAGGCCGCGATAGTCGTTGCCGGAGTTCGGACCGGGACCATCGGGCAGCGTCGCCAAGGCCACCTTCACCGGCGGGTTAACCGACTCGTCGAGGTACCAGACGATGCCGCTCATGTTGTCGCCGAAAAGGTATTTCCCGTAGAGCTCGGGAAACTCGCTGCCGCGGTAAACGTAGCCGCCCACCACGCAACTGCCGTCACCGGCGGAGTGGGTGTAATCGATGATCGGCGGCTTGTTCGTGCCGATGAATGGCGCGGTCAGGTTGCCGTTCTTCCCCTCAATGCGGTCCCACTGGAAATTGAGGCCGGGGGGATCGTTCGGCTCGATCACGCTGATCTCTTCGCGCGATCCGGCACCGACATCGCCGATGAAGATGCGCCCCGTCACCGCGTCGATGGTCATGCGATGCGGGCTGCGCAGGCCGATGGCGTAGATTTCCTCCAGCGCGTTCGGCTGGCCGACGAAGGGGTTGTCATTCGGCACGTGGTAGCGAGGCCACGTCGGGCTGACCTCGTTCAACGGCCGCTTGGTCGGCGCGTGGCTGATCGCGCCGCCGCGCTGGTCCACATCGATGCGGATGACGCAGGAGAAGAGCGCGCGGTCGATGCGCTGGGTATTGAGGCTCGAATTCTGGTCATCGCCGTTGGTGATGTAGAGGAAGCCATTCTGCGGGTGGAAAAACATCCCGCCGCCATTGTGCCAGACGCTGGCGTCCTGCTGGTCGATCACCACGTATTCGCCGGCCTGGGTGGTCTGGAGATTCGCATCGAGCACGAAGCGCGACAGGCGGTTGCGGGTCGGGGTCGCGGTGGGCGGGCGGGTGGTGGCATTGCCAAGGACCGGGCCCAAGTCGCCGCTGCCCCCGGTGATGCCGCCGCGCCAGTTGTACCAGATCCACATCTGGCGGTTGTTTTGAAAGTCCGGGTGCAGGGCCAGCCCGAGCAGGCCCGAGTCATCCCAGCCCTGGGTATTGGCCGAGAGGTCGATGACCAGGGTCTTGGTCGTGGTCGCGGGGTCGTTGTCGAAGGTCCAGATCTTCCCGTCGCGCTCCCACACGATCAGCTTGTTCGTGCCCGGCACCGGGGCGAGGCCGACCGGATTGAGGAAGGTCAGGTTGGGAAACGCGATGACCGTGGACCAGTTCCCCGGCACCGCCGGCGGGGTGGTCGGGAAGGTGCCGTCGTAGTAGGCGTCCACGTCCGGCCGGGAGGTGAGCCCATACTGCTGGGCAAGAAGGGGCAGCGCTGCGGCCCACAACATGGCGGCGTGGCGAAAGACGGCGGGGGTTTTCATGCGAGGAGGCGGAAGGGCGACGATTCCGGGCGGAGGCGATTTCCGCCGGTAATAGATACGCCCGATCCGGGCCAAGAGGTTTAGCCTAAATTGGTTCGTTCAGGTGACGGGGCTGTCACACCCCGGCTCCCGGCACGAATCCCCTTTCCTCCCTGCGACCGCTGCGGATGCTGCCGGGGATGGATATCCGGGAATACGCGGTGCAAGGGGCCCTGGCGGCGGCCCAATGCGCCGTCATCCAGGTGGGCAGCATCGTTTCCACCGTGCTGCTGCGCTCGGCCGGCTACCCGGATCCGGATCGCGACTGGCCCCTCCTGCCGTCCCTCATCCGCGAATGGGGGCCCGTCGCCTTCGCAGTCCCGGCGGCGTGGGTCATCGCGACGATCATTTTGGAACAACAACGCCCCGACTGGTTCTCGAAGCGGGAAACCTTCGTCACCGGGGTGCTCGTGGGCGCCCTTCTCACGCTCCTCTACGTGGTCGCCTCGCTGCAGGCGTGGCGTTTGCTTCCCTATGCGGCCGGGTGATGAAGCCGGAATTTTCGGCTGTCCCGCCCGGCCTGCGCTTTTAGCTTCCCCGCATGTCCGTCACCCGCGAGCGCTTGGTCGAAGTCCTGGAAGAAATCGCCCTGCTGCTGGAGGTGCAGGGCGAGAACCCCTTCAAGGTCCGCGCGTACCGCCAGGGAGCCGAGGTCGTGTCCGGCTACGACGGCGACATCGTGGCGCTGGCCCGCGACAACAAGCTCGAAGGGATCAAGGGCCTCGGCGAGGCACTGCGCGACAAGCTCCACGAACTCGCCACCACCGGCGAGCTGGAGTTTCACAAGAAACTGCGCGCCGGATATCCGGATTCGTTTTTCGATCTCTTCGAACTCGACGGGCTGGGACCAAAGAAAATCGCGGTGCTGAATCGCGAGCTGAACATTGACTCGATCATCACGCTGAAGGCCGCTTGCGAGGCGGGCATCGTCGCGGGACTTCCGGGATTCGGAGCCAAGACCCAGGCGAAAATCCTGGAATCGCTCGCGCGCCGCGAGCAATCGGCCGAGGCGTTCCGGCTCGATATCGCGATTCAGGCGGCGGAGGGCATCCTGGATGTACTGCGCATGCACACGGATGTGCTGCGCGCGTCGGTCGCGGGTTCGACGCGGCGGTCGAAGGAGATCGTGCGCGACCTCGACTTCATCGTCGCCACGCCGAAGCCTGCGGAGTTGACGGCGTTCTTCGCGAAGCAGGAGTTTGTGAAGGAAGTCATCGCGCAGGGCGACACCAAGTGCTCGATCCGGCTCGAAAGCGGCATGCAGTGCGACCTGCGCGCGGTGTCGAACGAGCAGTATCCCTTCGCGCTGTTCTACTTCACCGGCAGCAAGGAGCACAACGTGGCGATCCGCTCGCGGGCGCTGAAGCAGGGTTGGTCGCTCAATGAGTATGCTTTCACCGGCGACAACGTGCCGGTCGTCCGCGACGAGGCGGACATCTATCGCGCGCTCGGTCTCGATTTCATCCCGCCGGAGCTGCGCGAGAACCGCGGCGAGATCGAGGCGGCCGACGAGGGCACGCTGCCGCGTTTGTTAGAGTGGGAAAACCTGCGTGGCACCTTCCACAACCACACCACCGAGTCCGACGGCAAGGCCTCGCTCCACGCGATGGCCGAGGGCGCTCGGGAACTGGGTTTGCAGTACTTGGGCATCGCCGATCACTCGAAGTCCTCGCCCCAGGCCAATGGCCTCACGCCGGAGCGCCTGGCGGCCCAGGTCGAAACGATCGCCGCGTGGAATCGCGAGCACGGCGGCGAGCAGTTCCGGCTCTTCGCCGGTTCGGAGGTGGACATCCTGAAAAGCGGCGCGCTCGACTTCGACGACGAGCTGTTAGCCTCGCTCGATTTCGCGGTGGCGTCCGTCCACAACGCGATGAACCTTGAAGAAGACGAGATGACCAAGCGGATCATCAAGGCGATGGAGAACCCCTACATCACCATGCTCGGCCACCTCACGGGCCGCTTGCTGCTGCGCCGCGACGGCTACGCGGTGAACCACGAGAAGATCATCGACTGTGCCGCCGAGACCCGCACGGTCATCGAGCTGAACTGCAATCCGAAGCGCTTCGACATGGACTGGCGCTGGTGGCACCGCGCCCGCGACAAGGGCGTGCTGTGCTCGATCAATCCCGACGCCCACTCGGTGAACCAGCTCCAGTTCCTGCGCTTCGGCGCGAGCGTGGCAAGGAAGGGCTGGCTGCGGCGCGAGGACGTGGTCAACACCAAGCCGCTGAAGGAGATGGAGGCGTGGTTGAGGTTGCCGAAATCAAAAAGGTAACCTGACTCATGAAGAAGTTTCTTCCGTGGCTTTTAGGGATGCTGATCGGAATCGCCCTCTCGGCGATTATCGGAGTCGTGCTGGTGCTCGTCGGCGTTTTCGCAGCTTCAGACAAGCTCATGGACAATGGCTACAGCACCGTGGCCATCTCATGGGCAGCGCCACGCGGCCAAGAGCGACCTCTCATCTATCAAGCGAGGGTGACGGCGATCGACGAGAATGGGGACGGGAGGCTCGAAGTGCGTTGCACCGTCTTCATTGGTTCCGGAATCTATCAGCACGACATGGGGATCATCGGCAACGCATCCAATCGTGAGGATGCACTGCGGCGATTCGGCAAGATCACCTGGACTGACACCGAATTGCAGGTCGGAGGCGATGCTGGCGTGGTCGCGGCTTTGAATCGCACAACCCTCGAAAGCCATCGATGAAACCCGACCTAAGGAAAACTCACACGTGCTAGCTGTGACCGGACTGAGCCGGGATGAGTTTCGCAAAGCTTGTGGTCGTTGAGTTGATGCCGATCACCCGAGCGAAAATGAGCTTCCATTGCCTTTAGCGCCAAGGGCGCGACATGTAATAGCCCGGGGCAAGCGATAGCGCAGCCCCGGGATTGCAGAGTAAGGATTGGCTCCCCAAAGGGGAGCGACGGGGTCAGCGGCACGGGGCGTGTCGTAGTTCAGGCCCCATCGCACCCATTCAGGGTGCCATCTTGCGGCCTTATCCCGGGGCTACGCTGTCGCTTGCCCCGGGCTATTTCATTTTGCCCCGTTGGGGCACCAAGCGAGACTGGAGTCTCGCGGTCCCAGCGTTAGCGCTTCGCCACGCCTTGAAGAAGACGCAAACGATCCAGCGCGCTCCCATCATCAATCAAGCGCCGCGCGATCTCGATGCCGTCGCCGATGTCGTCGGCGAGGCCGCAGCAGGCGATGGCGGCGCCGGCATTGAGCAGGACCATGTCGCGCTTCGGGCCGGTGTCCTTGCCGGTGAGGATGGCTTCCAAAATGGCGGCATTCACGTCGGCATCGCCGCCTTGCAGCTCTTCCACCTCGGCGTGCTTCATGCCGAAGTCGCGCGGACGGACTTCCTCGTCCTGGAGGTCCTGATAGAGGCCCGCCTTGCAGATGCGGGTGGAGCCGAGAAGGCTGACTTCATCGACACAACGGCCGTCGCCCGTGGTGCCATGGACGGCCCAGGCGCTTTCGCGGCCGAGGCGCTGGAGGATCTCGGCGAAGGCCGGGCACATCTCGCGGTCGAAGACGCCGACGAGCTGGCACTGCGGCTTGGCCGGATTCATCAGCGGGCCGATGAGATTGAAGATGGTGCGCACGCCCTTTTCGGCGAGCTGCTTGCGGACGTTCACCACGGCCTTGAAGGCGGGATGGTAGGCCGGCGCGAAGAGGAAGCCGACCCCGGCCTTCTCCAGGCAGTCGCGGAAGCCCTCGGGGGGAAGGTCAATGCGAATGCCGAGGGCTTCGAGGACATCGGCACCACCGCTCTTCGAGGTGATGCCCCGGTTGCCGTGCTTGAGAACCACCGCGCCCGTCGCGGCAACCACGAACATGGCGGTGGTGGAAACGTTGAACAGGTTCAGCTTGTCGCCGCCGGTGCCGCAGACGTCGATGGTGGGGCCCTCGAGATCGAGCAGGCCGACGTGGGGATCGACGGCGTGCTCAAGGAAAGCCTCCACAAACCCGGCGATTTCGGCCGGCGTCTCGCCCTTGCTGGAGAGATTTTCCAGAAGGGCGGCCTTCTTTTCATCCGGCGCGCCGGGATCGAGCAGCAGCTCGGCGGCCACGGTGATCTCGCGGGGCGAGAGTTCCTCCTTGCGTTCCAGATGATGAATCAAAGCGTCCACGGGCAGAGGATCGTAGCACGGGCCACCCCTGCTTTGCCAAGCCATTTAAGGAGGGCGGAAATCCTGCCCGCGGCATATTATCAGGGTGTCGCCCCCTCACGCCTCCCTTGCCCACAGCTTGCGGACCAAGGCGATGAGGGCGATCGAAGCGGCGAGGAAGACCGCGCCGAGGATCGCGCCTTGGCCCGTCATCCCGTAGATGAAGCTGCCGGTGGCGAACAGGCCCGTCCAAATGACGGTCACGCCGAGGATGGTGCCCAGCAGCGCCATCGGCAGACTGTCCGGCGAGGCGGGCAGGCCGCTTTCGGCGCGGACCTTGGCCCAGCCCGGGCCGGCGGGGCGGACCTTGTCGTAGAATTTTCGCAGCGTGGCGGCATCGGTCGGCTTGCTGACGAAGGTGGCAATGACCCAGGCCAGCGTGGTCATGGCAACGCCGAGCGGCAACTGGTGCTGGATGAACCAGGGAATCTCGGCCGCGTCCTTGTAGGCACCCCCGAGCACCTGGAAGATGATGGCGACCATGAGCGACGCCACCATGGCGGTGACTTCGCTGATCGCATTGATGCGCCACCAGAACCAGCGGAACAGGTAGAGCGAGCCAGTGCCCGCTCCGATCTGGAGGATGAGCTTGAAGTTCTGCTCCGCGGTTTCGAGGAACAGCGTGATGCAGCCGGCCACGAGCATCAGCACCACGGTCATCGCCCGGCCGACACCCACGTAGTGCTTTTCCGATTTCCCGGGTGCCATGAAGCGCTGATAGAAGTCGTGGACCAAGTAGGAGGTGCCCCAGTTCAGGTGGGTGATGATGGTGGAAACGTAGGCCGCGAGCAAGCCGGCGACCATCAGGCCTAGCCAGCCGGCGGGCAGGAAGCGCATCATGGCCGGGTAGGCGATGTCGTCGCCGAGGAGGTTGTCGGGCAGGTCCGGGAACGTCTTCTTGATGTCGGTGACTTCGGGATAGACGAGCATCGAGCAAAGGCCGACGAGGATCCACGGCCAGGGGCGCAGGACGTAGTGGGCGAAGTTGAAGAACAGCGTGCCGCCGAGGGCATCGCGCTCCGACTTCGCGGCGAGCATGCGCTGGGCGATGTAGCTGCCGCCGCCCGGTTCAGCACCCGGATACCAGTTCGCCCACCAACCGATGAGCAACGGGATGAGCAGGACGCTCCATAGGAGGCTGCTGTCAGCGGCCGGAAAGAAGGAAAGGGTCTGCGGCGAGGTCTCGGAAAGCTTGGCGACCAGCCCGTCGAGCCCGCCGACTTCCGGCTGTTTCAGACTGAAGTACGCGAGCGCGAAGGCTCCGGCCATGGCGATTCCGAACTGGATCATGTCGATGACCAGCACCCCCCACAGACCCGAAGTCGCGGCGAAGGCGACATTGATCACCGCGCAGAAGGCGAGCGTCTGCCACTTGTCCAAGCCAAAGAGAATGCCCGCGATCTTCGTGGCGGCCAGGTTCACCGACGCCATGATGATGCAGTTGAAAAAGAGGCCCAGGTAGATGGCGCGGAAGCCGCGGACCGCACCGGCGGCCTTGCCACTGTAGCGAAGCTCGTAGAATTCGAGGTCTGTCAGCACCGCCGAACGACGCCACAAGCGGGCGAAGAAGAACACGGTGCTCATGCCGGTCAGCGCGAAGGCCCACCACTGCCAGTTCGACGAGACGCCTTCCTTGCGAATCAGGTTCGTCACGAAGTTCGGCGTGTCGGTGGAAAACGTCGTCGCCACCATCGAAATCCCTATCAGCCACCACGGGACGCTTTGGCCGGAGGTGAAGAACTCCGACACGCTCTCCCCCGACTTGCGCGCGTAATAGAGCGCCGGAACGAAGCAAATCGCGACCGAAATCGCGAGGATCACCCAGTCGATAGTTTGAAGCTGCACCGCGAGGGTGAGAGGCAAGGAAAGCATGCCGGAAGGTGTTAGTCGCCCTGATGGCGGGGCGACAATGGCGAAATGCGAAACGTTTCAGGCAAAATAGGGCGGTTCGCTGCCAGGTTTCCACTTGATGTTGCAGCCGGAGCTGGGAAACGGGCGCTCGGGTGCCTCCTCGCCGGCGAGCATCGACTTGACCGCCGCGTGCAGGTCGGCGCCGGTCGCGGGCTGGCCGGACTTCGGCCGCGAGTCATCGAATTGGCCCGCGTAGTAGAGCCGCAGTTCGCGGTCAAAGAGGAAGAAATCCGGCGTGCAGGCGGCCCCGTAGGCCTTGGCGATTTCCTGGGTTTCGTCGAAGAGATACGGGAAATGCCAGCCGTGCCGCGCGGCGAAGGTCGCCATGTGCTCCGGTGCGTCGGCGGGGTACTTTTCGATGTCGTTTGAGGAAATCGCGACGGTGTTCACGCCCTCGGCCTCGATCTCCGAGGCCAGCCCGCCGAGTTTGTCGGCGAGGTGGATGACGTAGGGGCAGTGGTTGCAGGCGAACACGACCAGCAGGCCCTCATTGCCGCGGAGGTCGTGGAGATCGTGCTGGGTGCCATCGGGAGCCGGCAGTTGGAAACCCGGGGCGGCATCGCCACGGCGGAGGGAAAAGGTGGAACGGACTTCGGCCATGACACTGACTTTCCGGAATGCACCGGTGGGTCAAGAACGCAATGGATGTTGCGAAGGTCTCCCTCATTTTGAAACGCCGCAACGGTAGCCGGAGGCCCGGACTGCGCGCAGCCTGCTGCCGCTCAATGCCAGCAGCCCTGCTGCGGGGAAGCACGGGATGGATTCGACTCCAGCCAACACGGCTGGGAGCGCGATTCCAACAGGTGCGAATGCTGCCGATGACTTGAGCGGGGAATTCAACCGCGAATTCCAAGGATTTGCGAAAATCCGCGGGATGGAGCACAACAAAACGAGCGAAACGGATGAAATTCGAAGGAGTGGAGGGCGGATCGTCCCTACCCGCGTTGCCGTGCGGCTCCTTGCCTTCAAGTACTTCCAGAATGAGGTGCCCCTGGGATGTTGCGGCGACCCGCTTCCAGGTAGCGGGGGTCCATGACCGTCGAGAGCACATCGATGCGGCTCATTCCGCTGGAGTGCGACGGTCGCAGACCGCCGCTTGTGTATTGCGCCGTGCTAGGATCCCGGCAGGG
>CBKZPU010000109.1:0-17237 GCA_966696705.1 uncultured Verrucomicrobiaceae bacterium
CCCTGTCGTCGCCGTCGGTATCCTGAAGGAACAGCATCTCGCTGCCATTGGTGCAGATCACGCCGCCATTGGCGAAGACCAGCGAGGTCGGAATCGACAGCTTGTCGGCGAAGGTCGTGAACTTGTCGGCGCGGCCATCCTTGTCGGTGTCCTCGCAGATGACGATCTTGTCGTTGCCGAGGTTGCCGGCGTGCAGGTTGTTAGGATAGTCCACCGTCTGGATGACGAAGGCGCGGCCCTTGTGGTCCCAATTCACGAAGATCGGGTTCACAATGTCCGGCTCACTGGCGAACAACGACAACTCGAAGCCGGCCGGCACCTGCGCCAGCTTCATCGAGTCCTCCGGCGACAGCGGCTTCTGCGCCTTCGTGATCATCTGTCGCTTCACGTAGCCGGGAAGCTGGACGTCCTGCTGTTCCAACTTCGGCAGCTCAAGTGCCTGGAGCATTCCGTACTTCTCTTCGCCCACGCTCCAAAGGATCGCACGCTTGATGAGGTCCTGAAAACCCGGCTGATCCCACACGCGGTGGTCGTGGCCGGCGGCGGTGTAGAAGATGCGGCCCTTGCCTTGCTCGCGAACCCAGGTCCACGGCTCCTCATCGCGCTTCTCGAGGATCACCCGGTCATCGCCGTGCTGGTCGTGCACGTAGGTTTCATCCCAAGCCTCAAACCCGCCATACCCTCGCACGACCGGATGCTCCGGGTTGACGTTGGTGGCTCTGAAGATCCCTGCGGAGTGGGTCTTGAAACGACCGCCCACCAGCTTGATGAACTCCGGTGAGCCGCCGTAACAGGCCGATGCGCAATGAATGGGCAGGAAGGCGCCGCCGCCTTCGACATAGTCCTTCAGCGCCTTGAGCTGAGCGGCGGGCATCGGGCCGTTTTGTTCCCAGTTGCCGTACATCAACAGCGCGTCGTACTTTGCGAGCGTCTGAGGACTCAGCGCCTCGGCCGGATCCTGGGTGTAAGTGAAGTCGATGCCTTCGGTGCCCAGGTTGCGTTTGATCGCGCGATAGCGGGTGACAGGGTCGTGGCCCGGACCATTGGCGGTGGGCGCGCCGAAGAACAGGACTTCGAGCCGTCGCGCCTCCGGTTTCGGAGTGATGAGCGGCTTCGCCAGAAGCGCCCCGAGGGCAGTCAATGGCAGGACGAGAGCAATGCGAACGGCAAGCATGGCAGTGGGCGTCGATGGTTTCTTCGCGGGACTAACTCCGCCTTGGGCAGAGCAAGTTGCTGAGCGTCCAAGCCTCCGAAAGCAAGCCGAAATTAATCGGTTAATTTTAATCTCGCCTTTGAACCCCGGTCGATCACTTTCCCGGGCCGTAGCCTGAAATCCACCGCCTCCTGGAAGACGCTTCGCTGTCGCCGTATTCTCGCCAGCGGCGTGTGAATGAAATCAACCGCGACCTCGCCGCCCGCCACGCCGCACCGCCCATCGCATCATGAATACCACCACACCCCAAGCCGCCGCGTTCTCGCGGATGCAACAGCTCATGACTCCTTCGCCAGTGCCGTCAATCTCGACGGAACTGCTGGCGACCGCCGACGGCGAACTCAACCGTGAGTTGCACGCCTTCCTCTACGATCCACCCTCCGATCCAGCATTGCTCGCCGGCAAGCGCATCGCCATCTGCTGCACCAACGGTGTCGAGGAAGTCGAAATTCTCGGCGCGCAGCGCTGGCTCACGGAACACGGCGCCACGGTTCATGTCGTGTCGCCACGCATCGGCGAGTTTCACCCGACGCTCGGGCTGCGTTTCCCGCCGATGGCCGCAACCCATGTACTGGCCATCCGGCTGATGGAAAATGCCGGCTGGATCGCGATCGATCGTTACACGGACGAGTTGCGGGTGAATGACTACGACGCGGTGATCCTGCCCGGCGGCTGCTGGAATCCCGACGCGCTGCGGATGGACCAGCCCGCCGTGTCCTTCGTCCGCGACATGCACGCGGCCGGCAAGCCGACCTGCGCGATCTGCCACGGCCAGTGGGTGATGGTCAGCGCCGGCCTCCTGAGAGGCAAGCGGGCCACCGCCGTCTGGAACATCCACGTCGATCTGGAGAATGCGGGCGCCAGCGTGCTCGATGAGCCTTGCGTGGTGGACGGCAACCTGATCACCGCCCGCTTCCCCTACGACCTGCCGCGCATGGTGCAGGCGCTGGTGAAGCAATTGACGTCCCCCGGCAGCTGCGGCCGCTTGGCGATGCCGTGACAGAGGACGCGGCAAATGAAAATGGCGCGGCAAACAATGGGGCCGCCGTGGAGAAAACCCGAAACTCCGCGGCGGCCCACCCGTTGACCCCGTTTTGCGGGGATTTGTCTCTTTTGCCAGCACCCGGCGCTTCACGAGACACCTCCGGAAACCCGCGGGGCTTCCCGAATCCGCCGCGGAGCTTCCAGTGCGATGCCCCTTCACGACCGCCGGCGGCGGAGCAAGGCGAGCAAGCCCAAGCCACCGAGCAGCGCGCTTTCCGCCTCAGGCACCAGGGTGAGATTGCCCTGGCCGCCGGACGGCAAAGGGAGGGTTGGTTCGTCCGGGATCAGTTGGTGACCACGAGGCGGACGAAGAGCTTCCCTTGCCCGGTGGGCAGGGTGTAAGCGACCGAGGTTCCCGCGGTGATGGTGACGGAGCCCGCCGCCACGTCGTCCCAAGTGGAGAGGTTGCCGGACGTTTGGACCTTGTAGTCGGTGCCGTAGGCACCGGAGTAGGTAGCCCCCATCGGCCAGGTGACGATGCCGCCGACGGCCGCCGGATTGGCGGTGAAGGTGGAGCCGCTTTCGCCCATGAAGTACTCGATGCCATTGGGCACGCCGTCGCCGTCATGATCCTGGTCCATGGTTTGGCCCGGAGCATTGGCATTCGCCCAGGTGTCATAGCCGGCGGGACCGGTGGTCACCGTCACCACACCCGTGCCGGTGAAGCGGGTGTCATCGATGTGAGTCGCACCCGAGCCGGTGGCACCCCAGGTACCGGCGGCCTGCTGGGCAGCGCCGAAGAAGAGCGTGCCCACGGTTTCGTTGCCGCCCAGCGGATCCACCATGCCACCGTCGATGACCAGCTTGTTGGCATCCGCGATGGCGGTGCCGCCGACGGCCAGCACCCCGGCCTGGACGGTGGTGTCGCCGGTGTAGGCGTTGGTGCCGCTGAGGGTCCAGGTGCCGGTGCCGACCTTGGTCACCGAGATCTTCGGACCGTTGTCCTTGATCACGCCGGAGAAGGTCGCGTCGGCATTCGTGGCGCCAACCGAAAGGTTCAGCAGCACGGTGTTGGCCTGGAAGTTCCCGTGAAGCAGACCCGAGCCGCCGAGCGACCCGAAGTGATAGGTGGCGCTGGCCGCCGAGCCGAGCATGTTGCCGCGGTTACCGGCGTTGTTGTTGAGCTCCCAGTCCACGGCGGCGCTGGTGGCCGCGGGAACGTTGAAGCGGAAGACGGTGTTGCCGGCCGCCGAGGTCGTGACCTTGCCGCCGGTCATTGTGTTCGCGCTGAAGTTCCAGTTGATCGAGCGGACCGGGCCGGAGGCGGCCAGGTTCACGTCGCCCGCGCCCCCGATGGTGCCGCCGAAGGTGAAGTCGGCATCCACGCCGATTCCGATGGAACCGCCGCTCGCGCCCACGACGACGTCGTTGCCGACGTAGCGGTTCGCGGTGTTGGTGAGCGCGCCGCCGTTCAGCGTGACGGCACCGGTACCGAACGCGCCGTCGTTGCCGACAGCCACCGTGCCGGAATTGACGAAGGTGCCGCCGCTGTGACTGTTGGCAGCGGTGAGGGTCAAGGTGCCGGTGCCGGCCTGGGTCACGCTGCCGGATCCGCTGATCGCGCCGAAGTCGGTGCCCTGCACCACGGTGTCGAAGCGGTTGAAGACCAGGCTCGCGTCATTGGTGATCGAGCCGGTGCCCAGCGAGCCGGACCCGCCGCCGTCGCCGATCTCGATGGCACCCGCGTTGAGCGCCACGTTTCCGCTGAACGACGGGCTGCCGCCGGTGAAGACCTGGGTGCCCGCGCCATTTTTCACGAGTGCGCCGGAGCCGCTGATCGCTCCGCCGTAGGTGAAGGAGCTGGCCGAGCGGTTCAGCACCAGCGTGGCGTTGTTGACGATGCCGGAGCTGCCGGCGATGTCGCCGTCGGTGGTACCATCGCCCAGTCGGAGCGTTCCATCGTTGATGGTGGTCACGCCGGTGTAGCCGTTGTTCGTGAGAAGGGTGACGATGCCGGTGCCGCTCTTGGTGAGCGTGGCCACCGAGGTGCCGTCCACGATGCCGAAGCCGCCGGTGCTCTGGATGGTGTAGTCGTTCGTCGAGTTGTCGAAGGCGACCCCGACCACCTGCACGTCGGCATCGGAGATGTTGACGGTGGAGTTGCCGGTGAGGTTGTCGTTGAACAGGACCAGGTCGTTGCTGAGGAAATCGGTCGCGGTGCCGGAGGTTTGGAGCTTCCAGTTCTTCGCGCCCGGGATCGCGGCGGTGGTCCAACTATTGCTCTGCGCGCCGGTCCAGTAAGGCGAGTCGCCGCCGATGGTGAGCGTGATGTAGCCGTTGGTCGCACCAGTGCTGCCGATGGTCGCCGACTGGCGTCCGCCAAGACCGGGAATGGTCCCTTTCACGAAATGGCCGGCGGAACCGGTGAGCGAGCCGTAGCCGATCAGGTTATAGGTTTGGCCGCTGACCCAAGCGGGGGCGTTGACCAGGTTCACCGTGATGCCGGCGGTGCTGGCAAGATCACCCGTGACCAACACGGCGGGCGTGCCGGGATCGGCGCTCTTGTTCAGGTCGAAGGTGGCAGGGCTGGAGAAGGCCAGCGATGCCGTCTGGAGATCGTCGTTGTCGCCATTTCCATTGGAAATGATCGCCGAAGCGTCGTTGACGGTGACCGCGCCGACCGAACCGCTGCCGGTGAGGCTGCCCGCGCCCAGCGTCACGCCGGTGGTGTCGCTGAAGCCGGTGACCTTCAGGGTGCCGGCGGAAACATTCGCGGTGCCGCTGAAGAGGTTCGTGTTCGAAAGGGTGAGCGTGGCCGCGTCGTCCTGAACGATGGTGCCCGCGCCATCGATGGTTCCGGACAGCGTCAGGTTGTTGCCGCTGGCATTGTCGAATGTGCCATTGACGACGAGCGCGTTCGGGAAGGTGCTCGCGGCGGGCAGGCCGACAGCCAGCGTGCCGGCGGCTCCCACCGTCACGACGCTGCCGGCGGCGATCGATCCGGTGGTACCATTGCCGATCTGCAGGGTGCCGCCGGTGACCGTGGTGGCCCCGGTGTAGGTGTTCGCGCCGGAGAGAGTGAGCGTGCCGGTGCCGACTTTGTCGAGGGCACCATTGCTCGAGATGTTTCCGGCAAAGGTCGAGAACAGCTCGAGCGCGCCGACCCGCAGCGTGGTGGCATTGTTGACATTGATCTTGCCGCCGGTGCCGGAGATATCGCCGAGCTTGAAGACCGGATCGCCGGTGCCGTTGATGTTGACGTTGCGCGCCTGGGTGGTGCTGCCGCTCAGCACCAGCTTCGCCTGCGAGGCGTCCATGCTCGCCGCGGTGCCGCCACCGAGGTTGAAGTTGTTGTGACCGTTGCTGGTGGTGTGGGCGAAGGTGCCGGTGAAGCCGCTCAGATCGCCGAAAATCGAGAAGCTCGCGTTGCCGGTGATCGTGCCGTTGTCGAAGGTGCCGCTGCCGGTGATCGGGCCGCCGTAGTTGAAGTTGGTGGAAACGGTGATCCCCGAATTGCCGTTGACCACGATCCCGCTGGAGTTGCCCAGCGCACCCCCGTTTCGCAGGTAGAGGATGCCTTGGTTCAGGATCGTCGCGCCGGTATAGGTGTTGGCGGCCTCGAGGTCGAGGCGGCCCGCGCCGTCCTTGACCAGCACGAGGGGAGTCGCGCCGTTGTCGATCAACGGCACTTGGATGCGCATGTCGGTCGCGCCGGTGTTCGGGGTATGGACGAACAACTCGCCTCCCGCGAATCCGGACGTGATCTGCCCGCCGGTGCCGTTCTTGATCCATTTGCTGGCATTGCTGCCGAGGACCATGCCGCCGCTGTTGACGGTGAGCAGACCGGAGATCGTCACGTCATTCGCCGAGATGAACGAATTCACCTGGGTGGCGGCGGTCAGCGTGGTGTTGCCGTCGGTATTGGACCAGTTGGCGGTACTTTGGTTGCCGGAAAAGCTGGTGCCGAGCGCGGCCGTCGTCGCGGCGGTGATCGCGCTGCCGTCATTGTGGGCCCAGCCAAGCGTGCTGGCGCCGGTGGAAACGACAGCCCAGCCGCCGATCATGCCGTTGGTGTCCGTGTTCGCCGCCGCGAACGCGCCCGTGCCGGCGAACTTGAGCGTGGTGCCGCTGCCGGCGGTCCGCGAAATCGTGCCCGCGGTGAGCGCGTTGGCGGAGTTGTTGGTCCAAGTCTGGAACGCACCCAAGGAGACCGGTGCGGAGATTGTCGCCGCACCCGCTGCCGCATTCACCGTGATGCCACTCGTTCCGATCGACAGCGCCGTGCCGCCGATCGCGAGCGGATCGGTGGCATTCACCCCGTCGCCGATCACGATGCCATTGATGGCGGCCGTGCCGGCGTCCGGTTGATTGGGATAGGAAGACTGGTCGAAGACGGCGATGTCGGTGACGAGGTCGTTTGCCGGGGCGGCATCGCCGTCCCAGTTGGCGCCGGTCGCCCACGCGGAGGAATTACTACCATTCCAGTAGATGCTGGCGGCGTGGACGGAGGACGCTACCGGGATCGCCGCGACGAGCGTGATGGGGGCGAGCGAGATGAGGGCGGTTCTGGTGGATTTCATGGGTTCGGTGGGGTCGGGTTTCGTCGGTCCTTCGGGAGCCCTGGCGAATAGGGGCCGGCATGGGTCTTGCCGCTTGGGTTCTCCCGACAACTTTCGAGATGCTTGGAATTGATCCTGTCGCCGCCTTTCCACAACAAACCCCCAATCTACCTTGGTAAGCATCTGCTTTCACTGGTAGATTGACAAAGTCGCAAATCGCGCCGATCGGATAAGAATCATCAGCTCCGATTCATTCATGGAACCCGAACCCACCGCCGCCCGCGTCAGCATGCGCGAGATTGCCGCCCGGCTCGGCGTCAGTCACGTGACCGTGTCGATGGCCCTGCGCGACAATCCCCGCGTGTCCGTGTCGATGCGGGACAAGGTCAAGCAAATGGCCGAGGAGATGGGCTACCGACCGGATCCGATGCTCCACGCCCTGGCGGCCTACCGGAGCCGCAAATCGGTGTCCGCCATCCACTCGGCGGTGGCGTGGATCAATGCGTGGGAAGACCCCGACGAACTGCGCCGATATAAGGAATTCGACCTTTACTGGAAGGGTGCCAGCGAGTGCGCGGCGAAGTTCGGCTACCGGCTGGAGGAGTTCCGGCTCGACAAGAAAATGACCGCCGCGCGGCTGCACCAGATCTTCCAGGCGCGGAATATCCGCGGCATCCTGCTGCCGCCGCACGGCCCGTACCAGCCGGACTGGCAGGATTTTCCATGGGAGGAATACACCGTGGCGCGCTTCGGCCGCTCGTTGAAATTCCCGCCGGCCCATCTGGTCACCGCCGACCAGCTCACCAACACCTTCATCGCCGTGAGCAAGATGCGCGAGCGCGGCTACAAACGCATCGGGCTGATCACCTTCGAGACCGACCTCGACCCGCGCGGCCCGCATTTCACCGCCGGATTCCTGAGTGCCCGCGAGCTGTTAGGTGATGCCGACTCGCTGCCGATCTTCCGCATCGAGAACCCGGTCACCAAGGATCTGGTGACACGGTTCCGCAAGTGGATGAGGAATGAGAAACCCGATGCATTGCTGAGCACCGTGGAGCAAAAGATTCTGCTGCGCGACGCCGGCTACCACGTGCCGGAAGACATCCCGCTAGCGGTGACCAGCGTGCTCGATGGCGGCGCGGACAGCGGCATGGACCAGCACCCCGAGGAAATCGGTCGCGTCGGCATGTTGCTGCTGAACTCGCTGATCAATGACGGTGCCCGCGGCATTCCCAAGATCTTCCGCCAGATCCTAGTGGAAGGAAGCTGGGTGGATGGCACCAGCCTGCCGGACCGGAGGAACGAAGCCGCCAGCCCACCCGGATCTTAGAAGGGCGGCCGCTCCGGCGGACTTTCCACCTCCCCCGCGATCCTCCGGGTCAGTTCGTGAAAGTCCACCTGTCCGAGATTGCTGAGGACCATCACCGCCAGACGCTCGTCCGGACGAAGGAAAAGGAAGCTGCTGGTCCCCGGTTGTGAGCCGGAGTGATAAACTTCCCGCCGGCCATCGGTGGTCGCGACATGCCAGCCCAGCGCGTAGCCGGTGGCTGAGCCGTCCGCCAGCGGCAGCGGCGTCCACATGGCTTGGAGGGTCTCGGGTGATGGAGCCGGCTTCGGCGGCCCGCACGCCGCCCGAAGCGAGCCAGCAAGCCACCAAGGGAAACAGCCAATTCATCAAGGGGGTGTTGGATCTCATATCATTCGTATGTGTATTGTTAGATCGGCTGATGCCTCCCCGGCACTGCGGGCCGGACCACCACCCGGCCACGGAGAAGGAAAGCGCCCCCCTTCCTCACGGCTGGTTCAGTTCTGCGAGTGCCTCGTCGAACTGGCGCTGCCGGGGCCGCAGCCAGAGGAAGTGGCGGGCGGCGATTGCCGCTCCACAGGCGATCAAGGTGCCGCCGAAGAAGGCCACCATGGAGGTCAGTTCGCGCGGCGACGTTTTGCCCGCGGCATGTAGTTGCCAGAGGCTCACCGCGAGCAGCGGGATCATGATGGCCAGCAGCAGGCCGACGCGCTTCAAGTGCGACTGTTGCGTCCGGATAACTGCGAGCGCGGCGCGGAGCGAATCCGCCACCGTCAATTCCCCGCGGACGACCGGTGCGGCGGGCTTCAGGTGCCGGCGCAGGAAGAACACCGCGAAGGCCCAGGGCACGATCAGCAGCGGGATCACGCCCCACTCGACGGTGAGAGAGACCTTCTTCGCCACGACATTCCACACCGCCAGCGCGGTGATCAGCGTCAGCCAGACGAAGACATTGACCAGCCAGACGGCTTGAAAGCGTCGCTGCCGGATCAAGCGGCGGCCGAATTGTTCCACCAACTGCCGTTGTGCCGCGTCCGCCGGATGGTTTGCCGGCGAGTTCCAGAGGGCCTGCATGTCATCGTGGTTCATCTTCGTCTCCTTTCAGGGTTCGGGTGAGTTGTGCTTTGATGCGGTTGAGTTTGACGCCGACGTTGCTTTCCGAGAGCCCGAGCACCTCGGCCATCTCGCGATAGCTCAAGCCATCCAGCGACAGAAGGATCAGCGATCGGTCCAGCGGCTTGAGCGTGTGGATGGCATCATAGAGCCGGACCAGGCGTTCGTCGGCCGCGGGCTCCGGGCACGTGCCCACGGCCTCCGCCGGCCACGCGCCGAACCGCTCGACGCGCCGCCGGTAGTTCCTTTCTTTGCGGACCCACAACAAGGCGGCGTTGTGGCTGACGCGATACAGGTAGGTGGCCGGCTTGGCCTGCCCGCGAAACGCCGGAATGGCCTTCCAAACCGCCAGCAGGACGTCCTGAAGCAGGTCATCGCGGTCGTCACCCGTCGCGAATCCATTGACGACGTGATGAACGATGGCGCCGTGCTCGCGCATCCAGTCGGTGAAGGTCCTCTGCTGTTGTTCGGCAAGATTCACGGTGCTTTTGTTTTATAAGAAACCGCTTCCCGGGATTTCTTACAATCAAAGCAAAGCCGGAAGCACGCCGCTCACCCACCGGCCGTCTCCCCCGCCCCCCTCGCGATGAAGTTCGCGCTGTTCGGATTGCGGCTGACCACCGCTTCCGCGCCGCGCTTGGCACATTTGAGCGCCGAGCTCCAGCACAGCTTACCATGGAAGGCTGCCGGCGAAGCGGAACCGGGAAATCACGCGGCGTAGATATCCCGGGATACCCGCCCGCCGATGCCGCTCCGTCCTGTCCTGCTTGTCCTGCTCGCCACCGCTTCCGGTGCCCTCGCCCGCGAAACGACCAACCTCAACCGCGAATGGAAATTCCAGCCCGGCGATCACCCCGGTGCCGAAGCCACGTCCTACGATGCGGCGAAGTGGTTCGACATCCACCTTCCCCACTCCTTCAGCATCCCCTACTTCATGGGGACCGGCTTTTACACCGGCTACGGCTGGTATCGTAGATCGCTCGAAGTGCCGGCGGCGTGGAAAGGAAAGCGCATCGCGCTCGAATTCGAGGCCGCGTTCCAGGATGCGGAGGTCTTCGTCAACGGCACCCGCGTCACCCGCCACCGCGGCGGTTATGTCGGCTTTCCCGTGGAAATCACCGGGCACGTGAAGCCGGGCAAGAACCTCATCGCGGTGCGCCTCAACAACCTCTGGCAAGCCGACCTCGCGCCGCGCGCCGGCGATCACACCTTCAGTGGCGGCCTTTATCGCGATGTCCGGCTGGTCGTCACCGATCCGCTCCACGTCACGTGGTGCGGGACCTTCGTGACCACCCCGACGCTCGCGCCAAAGGCGGGCGCGGAAAGCGCCGTCCGGATCCAGACCGAGGTCCGCAACGCCTCCGCGGAGACCGCCGAGGCAACCGTCCGCACCGACATCGTCGATCCCGCCGGCAACACGGTGGCCACCATTTCCACCAAGCTCCCGGTCCCCGTGGGCGAAACCGTCACCTTCGACCAAACCACGCCCGCCGTCGCCAAGCCGCAACTCTGGTCGCCGGAAAACCCGCGGCTCTACCGTGCCGTCACCACCGTCTCTAACAAAGGCGGAGTCGCCGACACCTGCGCGACCACTTTCGGTTTCCGCTGGTTCGAATGGACGTCCGACCGCGGGTTCTTCCTCAATGGCAAGCACGTCTGGTTGAGCGGCGCCAATGTCCACCAGGACCACGCCGGCTGGGGCGACGCCGTGACCAATGCCGCCCACGAGCGGGACGTGAGGATGGTGAAGGAGGCGGGCTTCAACTTCATCCGCGGCTCGCACTACCCGAAGGATCCCGCCTTCGGCGACGCCTGCGACCGGCTCGGAGTACTATGGCTCTCGGAGAATGTCTTCTGGGGCATCGGCGGCGCGCACCAGGACGGCGGGTGGAGCGCCAGCGCCTACCCCGTCACGCCGGAGGACGAAGCGGGCTTCGAGGAAAGCGTGCTCGATAGCCTTCGGGCAATGATCCGCATCCACCGCAACCACCCGTCCATCGTCGCGTGGAGCACCAGCAACGAACCGTTCTTCTCCGACTGCCCAATGCCGAAGGTGCGCGGGCTGTTGGAACAATCCGTCGCCCTCGCGCACGAGCTCGACCCCACCCGCCCGGCCGCCATCGGCGGTGCCCAGCGACCGCTCGACGCAAGCCGCATCGACCGGCTCGGCGACATCGCCGCCTACAATGGCGACGGCGCCTCGCAACCCGCCTTCCAGAATCCCGCCGTGCCGAGCATTGTCTCCGAATACGGCAGCGTCATCACCGACCGGCCCGGCGCCTTCGACCCCGGCTGGGGCGACCTCAAGGGCCAGCTCAAGGACGGCCGGCCAGCCCGTCTCCCGTGGCGCGCCGGTGAGGCGGTGTGGTGCATGTATGACCACGGCAGCCACGCCGGCGAGAATCTCGCCCGCATGGGCATCGTCGATTACTTCCGCGTGCCGAAGCGCGCCTTTTTCTGGTATCGGGAAAACTACTCCGGTGTCCCGGCACCGGCGTGGCCAGTCGAGGGCAAGCCCGCGAGGCTTTCCTTAACAGCCGACAAGACGACGCTCGCCGTGCCCGACGGCACCGATGACGCGCAACTCCAGGTGCACCTGCTCGATGCCTCCGGCCGGCTCGTCAATGCCGCCGTGCCGGTGACGCTGGCCATCGAGGCCGGTCCCGGCGACTTCCCCACCGGCCGCGCGATCACCTTCAGCCCGCCCGGCCACGGCGATGCCTCCGACATCGCGATCCGTGACGGCCAGGCCGCCATCGCGTTCCGCTCCTATCATGCCGGCGAAACGGTGATCCGCGCCAGCTCGCCCGGCCTGCCCGACGCCACGGTGAAACTCAGGACGCTCGGCTCACCCGCCTACATGCCCGGCGTGACGCGCGACGCCGCCCCACGTCCCTACGCGCGATTCCGCAACGACGCCCCCGCCAAGACCGGCCCCGCGGCGGACGTGCTCGCGCTCCATCGCCCGACGAGCGCCACTTCGTCCGCGACCGGCTCGCCCTCCAGCCTCGCCAACGACGCCCATCCCGCCACCGCCTGGCGCGCCGCCGACGACGCGCGCGGCACGGTCTCTTGGCAGGTCTTTCTCGAGGTCGCCTACGATGTCCAACGCATCGGCCTTGTATTTCCCGATGAAGCCAACCACCGCTACGCCATTGAGGTCTCCTCCGGCGGGGAAACGTGGCAGCGCGTGGTCGATCAATCCGACACCGTGAGCACCGACCGCCGCCGACTCGCAACCGGCGAGTTCGGGCGCGGCATCGACTACGTCCGCGTGCGCTTCCAAGCGACCGAGCAGGGCCCGGTGCCGGCGCTGGCCGAGCTCGAGGTCGGCGGACCCGGCACCGCGAAAGCACCCGCCGGCAAGCTCGGCGGCACGGTCATCGGCACCGCCGGTTCGTATGGCGACAACCCCGCCGTCACCCGTGCCGCCGCCTTCGATGGCCGCTTCGACACCTTCTTCGACGCCCCGGCGACCGATGGGGCGTGGGCCGGTCTCGACCTCGGGCGTGACCACTCCAAGCGCGTCACCGCGATCGCCTACGCGCCGCGTTCCGGTGGGAAGTTCCCGGAGCGGATGAAAGGTGGACGCTTCCAAGGCGCGAACAAACCCGACTTCGGCGACGCGGTGGATCTTTTCACGGTCACGGAGGCCCCGGAGGCTGGCGTGTTTACCAAGGTGAATGTCAGCACGCCCGGCCGATTCCGCTACCTGCGCTATCTTTCGCCCGATGGAGGCAGCGCCAACGTCGCCGAAATCGCCTTCCTCGGCCAGCCCTGACAAAATCCGCCCATGAAGTTGTTTCTCGCCGTCATCGCGGCCTTGCTCGTGCCGCTTCTCGCGACCGCGCGCGCCACCGTCTGGCAATGGTCGGTGGCCGATGGCGACGCGCGCGCCTACCTGTGGATTCCCGACGACTGTTCGCGGGTGCGCGGACTGGTCGTCGCCAACCACAACATGGTCGAGCAGGGAATCCTGGAACACCCGCGGATGCGCGAGACCCTCACCCGCCTCGGCTTCGCGGAAATGTGGGTGGTGCCTTACCTCGACGCGACCTTCGACTTCAACACCGGTGCCGGCGAGCACTTCGAGCGCGTCCTCTCATCCCTCGCGGATGTTTCCGGCTACGAGGAACTCCGCCACGCCCCGGTCGTGCCGCTCGGTCACTCCGCTTGCGCCACGTTCCCGTGGAACTTCGCCGCGTGGAAGCCCGCCCGTACCCTCGCGCTCATCTCCTTCAAGGGCGACGCCCCGCGCACGACCCTCACCGGCAATGGCCACAAGCGCATCGACTGGGGAGACCGGTCCATCGCCGGCATTCCCGCGCTCATGGTCATGGGCCAATACGAATGGTGGGAAGACCGCCTTGCTCCCGCCTTCGACTTCCAGGCTTCGCATCCCGACTGTCCCATCGCCTTCCTCGCCGACGCCAGCCGTGGTCACTTCGACTACTCGGACCGCACGGTCGCCTTCCTGGCGAGGTTCATCGAGAAAGCCGCTGCCGCACGGCTCCCCGCAGCGCCCGACTCACCGCTCCGCGTCGTCGATCCCAAGGCCGGATGGCGCATCGACCGCTGGCACCCGGACGCGCCACCTGCCGCACCCGCCGCGCCATATGCCGAGTACCGCGGCGACCCACGCCAGTCCTTCTGGTGCTTTGACGAGGAGATGGCGAAAGAAACCGAATCGATCTACGCCGGCCATCGTGGCAAACTTCCGCTGCTTCTCTCGGTCACCGACGGCCGCCAATCGGCCGTGGAAGGCAATGGCGAACCAGTCCTTCCGCGCTTTCTC
Source organism: uncultured Verrucomicrobiaceae bacterium (assembly GCA_966696705.1). Lineage (GTDB taxonomy): Bacteria > Verrucomicrobiota > Verrucomicrobiia > Verrucomicrobiales > Akkermansiaceae > Haloferula. The sequence goes on from CBKZPU010000109.1 coordinate 13,971, forward strand.
CCGCAGGCCGACGGACTGACCTTCCACTTGAAGACCTCGTTTCTCAGCCCCGTCCCCGGCAACTCGCCCAAGGGCGCGCTCTGGACCGGTCTCCCGGTCGATGCCTCGCTTCCCATCCCCGGCGGCGACATCCCCATCACCCTCTCGCGCATCGTCGGTCCCTTCGTCCAGACCGGCCCCGACACCTTCCGCCTCCAATTCGGCCGGGCCGAATACACCGCCAACCGCCGCAATCACGACCTCTGGGTGGTCGCCGCCTATCCCGGAGACGAGCGCTGCCGGGGGATCGTGCAACAGGCCATGATTCACGCCGCGCCCAACACTGAGGGCACACCCCAGACGATCACCTTCCCCGCCATCCCCGACCAAGCCGCCAGCACCGGAACGCTCAAGCTCGCCGCCACCTCGGATGCCGGTTTGCCAGTCTCGTACTATGTCCGCGAAGGTCCGGCGGAAATCGAGGGGGACTCGCTGCGCTTCACCCGCGTTCCCCCCCGCGCGCGCCGTCCCGTCACGGTCACGGTCGTCGCCTGGCAATTCGGGCGACCCGTCGAGCCGCGAGTGCGGACTGCCTCCCGCGTCGAAAGATCATTCCGCCTGCTCGCCCCGCCGCCAGCCGCTGGCACGAGCCCTTCCAAGTGACCTGGAAAGGGAAGCTCGCCCTTGACTGATCCGGCCATCGAAGTCCCACCTCGTCCAGACGCCAATGACGGGCCATCTGGCCAAGAATGGTGTCCCAAGATGCTTCATTCGGGATTCGACGTCCGCCGCCGCTTGCCGGAGGTTTTCCCCAATGACCGCCCCGGCCTTGCGTCGCCTGTTGGATGAAATCGGACCTGTCGATGCCGTCGGCGTCGAGGAGCGGGTGGCAAAGTACGCCACCCGCTCGATCAAGAAGGCCTCGAAGGTCTTCGGTCTGAAGCTCGCGGTGTCGATGGTCGATCTGACCACGCTTGAGGGGAAGGACACGCCGGGCAAGGTCGCCTCGCTGTGCCAGAAGGCGCTTTTTCCTCATGAGGGCGATATCCCGCGCGTCGCGGCAGTCTGTGTCTATCCGTCGATGGTGAAGCATGCCGCCAAGCATGTGAAGGGCAGTGGCGTGAAAATCGCCAGCGTGGCGACCGCTTTCCCGTCCGGCCAGGCTCCCTTGAAAACGCGGCTCGCTGAAGTCCGTCAGGCGGTCGCCGACGGGGCCGACGAGATCGACATGGTCATCAACCGCGGTGCCTTTCTCGAAGGCAAGCTGTCGCTCGTGCGGGATGAGATCGCGCAAGTCGTGGACGCCTGCGGCGAGGCCACGCTCAAGGTCATCCTCGAGACCAGCGAACTGGAAACCTACGACAACATTCGCGCAGCGTCATTCCTCGCGATGCGCGTCCTGCGGCCCGGCGATTTTATCAAGACCTCCACAGGCAAGACCCCGGCCAACGCCACGCTCGGCAACAACCAGGTGATGATTGAGGCGATCCGCGACTTCTATCTCTCCACCGGAACGGAGATCGCCATGAAGCCCGCCGGTGGCATCCGTACCGCCAAGCAGGCGCTGCAGTTCCTGATCGCGGTGAAGGAAACGCTCGGCGATGCGTGGCTGAATAACGCCCACTACCGCTTCGGCGCGTCCTCGCTGCTCAACGACCTGCTCCGACAGCTCGAAACGCAGCGCACCGGGGCCTATCAGGCACCGTACACCTTCAGCGACGACAGCTCCGGTTACTAACTGTCTTTCCACTGATCACCATTCACCGACTCGTCCTCCGTAGCTTTAGTGAACGAGGATCACCCGGCACTTCACGCCATGCCCGCCAAGAAAGCTCCCACCCGCCCCCGCGAACTCCTGTTCGGCGATCTCTGGGAATACGATCCCGCGCCGGAGTCCGCCGAGCCCTTCATCGACTCCCGCTACGGCCTGTTCATCGATGGCAAGTTCACCGCGCCGAAGTCGAAGAAGTACTTTGATTCGATCGCGCCGCGCAATGGCGAGAAGCTGAGCGAGATCGCGCACGCCAATGCCGCCGATGTCGATGCCGCCTATGCCGCGGCGGCGAAGGCGTTCCCGGCGTGGTCGAAGCTGCCGGGCAAGGAACGCGGCAAGTACCTGTTCCGCATCGCGCGTCTCCTGCAGGATCGTGCCCGCGAGTTCGCGGTGGCAGAGACACTCGACGGAGGCAAGCCGATCAAGGAGTCGCGCGACTTCGACCTGCCGATGGCCGCGGCGCATTTCTTCTACCACGCCGGCTGGGCGGATAAGCTCGCCTATGTCACCCCCGGTCGCACGCTGCTGCCGCTCGGCGTCATCGGCCAGGTGATCCCGTGGAATTTCCCGCTGCTGATGCTGGCGTGGAAAATCGCGCCGGCGCTCGCGACCGGAAACACGGTGGTTCTCAAGCCCGCCGAGACCACGTCGATCACCGCGCTGAAGTTCGCCACCATTCTCCAACAGGCCGGCCTGCCGCCGGGCGTGGTGAACATCGTCACCGGTGCGGGCGAAACCGGCGCCGCCGTGGTCAATCACCCGACGGCCGCCAAGATCGCCTTCACCGGCTCCACCGAGGTCGGCAAGAACATCCAGCGCGCGCTCGCAGGGACTGGTAAGAAGCTCACGCTCGAACTCGGGGGCAAGGCGGCGAACATCGTCTTCGAGGATGCGCCGCTCGACCAAGCGGTCGAAGGCATCGTCAACGGCATCTTCTTCAACCAAGGCCACGTTTGCTGTGCCGGCTCTCGACTACTTGTGCAGGAAAGCGTGGCCGATCTCGTGATCGGCAAGCTCAAGCGCCGCATGCAAGTGCTGCGCGTGGGCGATCCGCTCGACAAGAACACCGACATCGGCGCGATCCACTCCGCCGAGCAACTCGCCAAGATCAAGAGCCTCGTCGCCAACGGCGTGAAGGAAGGCGCGGAGCTACACCAGCCCGCGTGCAAACTTCCAAGCAAGGGCTTCTACTTTCCGCCGTCGCTCTTCACCAACGTGACGCAAAGCCATCGCATCGCCCGCGAGGAGATCTTCGGCCCGGTGCTCTCCATCCTCACCTTCCGCACGCCGGAGGAAGCGATCGAGAAGGCCAACAACACGCCCTACGGCCTCAGCGCCGGTGTGTGGACCGACAAGGGAAGCCGCATCCTCAAAATGGCCAGCGAGCTCAAGGCCGGCGTGGTGTGGGCGAATACCTACAACAAGTTCGACCCGAGCAGCCCCTTCGGCGGCTACAAGCAAAGCGGCTTCGGCCGCGAGGGCGGCAAGCACGGGCTGCTGGACTACGCGCACCT
>CBKZPU010000110.1:0-17236 GCA_966696705.1 uncultured Verrucomicrobiaceae bacterium
ACCTCGGAAGCTTCACCATCGGCGAAACGGTCATGCGTGGCGTGGAGTCGAAGGGCATGCTCGCCGCCGCTTCGGAGATCGGCCTGACAGATGCGGAAGATGGACTGATGATCCTGCCGCACGATTTCCCGATCGGAAAACCGGTGAAGGAGCTCTTCCACGGTGACGTGCTGTTGGAAGTGGAGGTCACGCCGAATCGTCCCGACTTGCTCAGTCACCACGGCATGGCCCGTGAAATGGCGACGTTGCTCGAGGTTCCGCTGGCCCCGTTGGACATCCCGGCGCGCGAGGATTTCACCGATGGCGTGAAGATCGACGCTGCGGACGCCTGCCCGTTTTACACCGCGGTGCGCATTTCCGGCGTGAAGATCGCTGAGAGCCCGATGTGGTTGATCGAACGACTCGAGTCGATCGGGTTGCGGCCGATCAACAACGTCGTCGATATCACCAACTTCGTGCTGCACGAACTCGGGCAGCCGCTGCATGCCTTCGATGCCGCGAAAGTTTCCGGCGCGCTGGTCATCCGCACGGCGAAGGACGGCGAGGAGTTCCTCGCGCTCGACGGTCAGGCCTATGCTCTGCTCTCCGACGACTGCGTGATCTCGGATGAAGCCGGCAAGGCTCTCGCCCTCGGCGGCGTGATGGGTGGCGCGGACAGCGGCGTGACCGAGGCGACCACCGACATTCTACTGGAATCGGCGTACTTCACACCATCACGCATCCGCCGCACTTCGCGCCGCACCGCGCTTTCGTCGGACTCGTCGTATCGCTTCGAGCGTGGCGTGAATCCGGATGGCGTGCTGGCGGGCTCCGCGCTGGCGGTGAAATTGATCACCGAGATTGCCGGAGGCACTGCTGAGGCGGTCACCATGAAAGCGGGTGAAGCCCCCGTGCTGACGAAGCCGGTCGCGCTCGATCTTGCCAAGCTCGACCAGCTCACCGGTGCCAGCATTTCCCACGACGAAGCGGCGACCATCCTCACCCGCCTCGGCTTGTCGAAGAACGCCGATGGCACATGGACCGTGCCTTCGTTCCGCGCCGACTTGCAGCGTCACATCGATCTCGTAGAGGAGATCGTCCGCGTGAAGGGCCTCGATGCGGTCCCGTCGCGGCTGCGCGGCACCTTCGTGCCATCGAGCGCGGTCGATGCCGCCTATGACGCGGACATGCGTTTGCGCGAGCGCCTCGCCGGCCTGGGCTTCCACGAGTGCCAGACGATCAAGCTGATCTCCGACGCACAAGTGACCGATGCCTTGCCGCTCAAGCCACTGCTGCCCGGTGACACGATCCGCGTGAGCCTCCCGCTCAGCGAAGATCACGCGGTGATGCGCCCGAGCCTGATCCCCGGGCTCGTCGCATCCGCCGAGCGCAACGTGCGCCAAGGCGCGAAGGCGCTGCGTTTCTTCGAAGTCGGCCGCGTGTTCCGCAATGCCGGCGGTGGCAAGGCGAAGGACCTTGAGAGCGACTCACTCGGCCTGTTGCTTTCCGGACATGCCCTGCCTGCAGGCTGGGCGCATCCCGAAGCCGCCGCCGATCTTTACGACCTGAAGGCAATCATTTCGGCGCTAGTACCCACCGCCGCGCTCCAGCTCGTGCCGCGCGCCCGTGAAGGCTTCGCGCTCGCTGCTGACATCCAGGCGGATGGGCAGAACCTCGGCACCTTCGCGATGCTGCTGCCTTCTCGCCAACGCGAGCTTGATGCGTCCACGCCGGTGTTCGTCGCCGAGCTGGATCTGCCGAAGCTGCGCAAGTTCGTCGCCGGAGGCCGTGACATCGCGGAGCTTCCGCAGTTCCCGGGTTCGTCCCGCGACCTCGCCTTGGAAGCACCCGCCACGCTCGCGAATGTCGAGATCGAGCGCGTGCTGGCGAAGGTGAAGGAGCCGCTGCTGACGGGCTTCGAGTGCTTCGACGTGTTCCGCGACGAAAGCGGCCAGAAGCTCGCCGCCGACCGCAAGTCGATCGCCTACCGCATGCACTACCGCGCCGCGGATCGCACGCTGAAGGCCGAGGAGGTCGATGCCGCGCACAAGGCGGTGGTGACCGCGCTGACCGGTGGCTTGCCGGTGAGCCAACGGTGATTCTTCGGCTCTCGGTCGCAGTTTTTGGAGAGCTCGCTCATGGGGTTCGTCGTCCCGGCTTCAGCTGGACACGCTGGAGATCCACGGCCTTTTTTCGGGTTCGATCCGGTTGAAGCCGGGCCGACAGCCCCTACGAATCGCCGCCGCCGGAATTTCCCGAAAGAGAGGAATCGGGTGCCGGGCGACGCACCGTCAGCACGGGTTTCAACCGGTTAGATGCGCTTGAGCGCCAATGCCTTGAAGTTTCCCCCGGAGTCCGTAGTTTGCGACCCCGAATCCCGTCGATGCCTTATTTTCGTCCTCTGCGGAAGTTCCCCCCCTTTCCCTCACGCCAGTTGATCCGAGCCCTGATTGCCGTTGCCGCGGCTGGCGGCGCGTGCGTAATCGCGGTGACCGCCCCGGTGACCGTGCGCGTCAGCGATTGGGCATCGATGCCGTTTTCCGGAAACGTCTCCGCGACCGGCGGCAATCCGTCCTACATGGCGCGGATCAATTTCACCAAGGAGGAGCCCGGCAACACCGGCCGGATGTGGACCTGCGACCTGAATGGCAACCTTCACATCTTCTCGCGCGGCGGCACTCCGGCGACCCGCACCGCCGAGCTGCTGACCCAGGCGCGGAACCGCAGCGCCTATCTCGACTTCAATGGCCGCTCGACCACCACCGACACGGCGGAGCTGGTGAATCTTCCGAATGCCACCGGCACCGCCACCAGCCAGGTGGCACCGAACGGCTTGTTCCCGCTCTTCACGAAAAAGCAGGGCTACGCCAACGGTCTCGTCACCTTCGAGTTCGATCCCGCTTACGCGACCAACGGGAAGTTCTACACCGTTCACATCGAGAGCGTCAGCAGTGATGGGGACAACGGCCGCGTGCCGGTGACGACGAAGTTTCCCGGCTTCAATACCACCGGCTACACCTCCACGCCGGTGATCAATCCGCCGGCCGGCAGCACCACGCGTCAAGCCGTGCTGATCGAGTGGACCGACAGCAACCGCGCCAATCTGACCTTCGAAGGCACCGCGCGCGAGCTGCTGCGACTCGGCTACAACACCCACATTCATCCGCTGGGTGACCTCACCTTCCATCCCGCCGCGCAGCCCGGCGATCCGGAATGGGGCGTGATGTATTTGGCTGGCGGCGATGGCGGCTCCGGGGAAAACAACACCACCAAGCTGACGCCCCAGCGGCTCGACAGCTTGGCCGGGAAAATCCTCCGCATCATCCCCGATCTCTCGCTTCATCCGGGCACGAGCACCGTGTCCGCGAACGGCCGCTATCGCATCCCGGGTGACAACCCCTTCGCCGACACCACCGCCTTCAATGGGGCGCGCAAGGAGATCTGGACGCTGGGCCATCGCAATCCCCACCGCTTTTCCTGGCATGTGCCGGCCATCGGCGCACCGCGGCTGCTGGTCACCGAGATCGGCCTCAATGGCTGGGAAGAGGTCAATCTGCTGAAGGCCGGCAAAAACTACGGCTACAGCGAGCGCGAGGGGCCGCAGAAGCTGGTTATTTCCACATCCGCGCCTGCCCTGAGCGCGCCACCCTCGCCGGACACCCTGCCGGTGCGCCTCAGCAACCTGCAGAATTTCCCCGGCGAGTTCGTGCCGGAGTATCCGGTGATCGCCTACCCGCACACCGCGGCCTACGGAGATGCGATCTCAAATGGCTTCTTCTACCGGGGCAGCGCCATCCCCGGCCTGCAAGGGAAGTTCGTCTTCGCCGACATCACCACTGGCCGGCTCTGGTGCAGTGGCTGGAGCGACATGTCCGCAGCCGACGATGGCAATGCGTCCACGCTCGCCGACATGCAGCCGGTCACCCTCGTGTGGGACAATCCTAACGACAGTCCGGACGCCGGACCCCAGAGCTACGATCGCTTCTTCGAAATCGTCGAAGCCGGCTATGACTTCCGCGGCGGCGTGGACTCCGACTTGCCCGGGGGCGCGACCATTTCAGGCACCGGTCGCGCGGACGTCCGGCTGGCCGTCGATGCCGCCGGCGAACTCTTTGTCACGAGCAAGAGCGACGGCGTGATCCGCGGCCTTGGCATCGTGAGTCCACCGGCCTTCAGCACGCAGCCGGTGGACCAATGGATCGCCGTCGGCGCGAATGCTGACTTCACCGTCGCGGCCACCAGCAATCCATCGCCGTCCTATCGCTGGCAGCGCCGGGCCGCCGGCAGCAGCGAGTGGGAGGATCTGGCTGACGACAGCGTGTGCAGCGGCACCGCCACCGCCACCTTGCATTTGCAAGCTCCCGGCAAGGAACGCTCCGGCGATCTTTACCGCTGCGTCGCCACCTGCACCGGTGCAAGCGCGGCTTCGACTGCCGCGATGCTCGAAATGAAGGTGGTGCCGACCTCGTGGCTCGACGATTACTTCAACGCGACGGAGCGCGCCAACCGCGCGATCGCCGGCGACCTGTCGGATCCCGATCACGATGGCATCGTGAACCTGCTGGAGTATGCCTTCGGCTTCGACCCGGAGAAAGGCTCGGCGGCGCTGAAGCCGAAGCTCGGCAAGAGCGGGTCGAACGCCACGCTGAGTTTTCCGGCGTTGCGAGCTGAGCTGACATACAGCGTGGAGGTGAGCACCGACCTGAAGACGTGGAGCACCACGGGCGTGACGCTCACCACCAACGGCACCACCAAGACCGCGAGCTATCCGATGTCCGCGCAGAAGGCGTTTTTGCGGATCTCGGTGAAATAAGTGGTTGGGTGCCGCAGCGCGTGCCGTACAAGACGCTCTGGCGCAAAAGACCGCCGCATTCCCGGTCGCGGAGCGACCAAGGACGTTAGCCGTGGACTTCAGTCCACGGATCGGGGTGCCGCGACCCGCTTGTCCCGTCGCGACAAAGGAACCCCATCCTGCGGTCTCGCCCCGTGTGGCCGGCGCGACCCCTTGCGATTCCTGTGTCGCAACGCGACACGATGCCAGCCTCCACTGGGATCCGTGGGTTGAAACCCACGGCTATCGTCCTCGACCGCGATGCGGTCGGAAAAAGCCCCACTGCGGCCACTTGATGTCCGGGGCCTTGCCGCGCCAGGAGGGCTGGCGCGGATCGAGCGACCTCAATGCCTCCGGCCCCGGCGGGGGTGCGGGAGCATCCGGCGGCGGCTGTGGCAAGAGCGTCGGTTCCATGTTTCCCGCAAGCTTCCCCGAGACTCGCCTCACGCACAAGCACGCGCCACGGAAGTTGCAGACCCTCGCTCCCCGGCCGATGCTGGCAGGTCATGCCTTTCCAGATCCACGCCGAACTCCACTACGACGTGCTCCAGCGCAGCACGGTGTTGCTGAACCTCCACGCGCTGACGACGGAGAATCAGACGCTTTCCCACGAGTCCTTCCAGATCACTCCCGGTGTTTCGTGGGAAGAACTGCCGATCGAAACCGCCGGCGAGAACCGCTACATCCGGCTCGATACCGGCCAGGCCACGCGGCTCGACATCGCCTACTCCGTCACGGCGGAGACGCGGCATGAAATGGTCAGCCATCAGGCGATCCACTACCTGCCTGTCTCTCAGATTCACCGGTCCGCGTTGCCGTTTCTTTTTCCCAGCCGCTACTGCCAGTCCGACCGGTTGGGAAAGCTGGCATGGAAAGAGTTCGGCGGCATCGGTCATCCCTACGACCAAGTGGTGGCCATTGCCGACTGGATCTTTGAAAACATCGAGTATCTCTCCGGCAGCACCGATGCCGGCACCTCGGCCTTCGACACGGTGACGCAACGCTCCGGCGTGTGCCGCGACTTCGCGCATCTCGGCATCGCGCTGTGTCGTGCGCTGTCGATCCCTGCTCGTTACCTCACCGGCTATGCCTGCAACCTGCAGCCGCCGGACTTTCACGCCTGCTTCGAGGCCTGTATCGGCAATCGCTGGGTCATCTTCGATCCCACCCGGCTTGCCGCGCTCAATGGTCTCGTCCGCATCGCCACCGGTCGCGATGCCGCGGACGCATCGGTCGCGACCATCTTCGGCAAGATGAAGCTCACCGATATGATGGTCTCGTGCACTGCACCGGATTTCCAACCGCTCGGCCCGACCGACTTGGCGGGGCAAGCCATCGTTCTCGACTCATGAGCGACAGCCACCTGCTGAAGATCGTCCACCGCACGCACTACCGCTATGCGGAGCCGGTGACCTTCCAGACGCATCGGCTGGTCATTCGTCCGCGCGAAGGCCACGACCTTCGGGTGGAAAGCCTGCTGCTCGGCATCACCCCTCTGGCCGATGTCAGATGGACGCGCGACATCTTCGGCAACTCGGTGGCGCACGCCCATTTCCGCGAACCGGGAGACGAGTTGAAGTTTGATGTGGAGGTGGTGGTGCGGCGCTTCTTCGATCCCAACGTCCCGCCGTTGATCGAGCACAGCCCGAGTCCCTATCCACTCGAATACGACACGATGGAGCATGGCGTCGTGGTCGGCTACCTGACGCCGGTCTTCAGCGAGGAAACCGCGGCGGTGAAGGACTTCATCGGCACGCTGCCAAATCCCGGCGACTTCCCCTGCGCGGAGGCCTTCGTGCTGCGGCTGGCGGAGATCATCCATGAAAAGATCGGCTACGAACGGCGCGAACAAAAGGGGGTGCAAACGCCGGCGACCACGCTGTCGCTCGGCACCGGCTCGTGCCGGGACGTGGCCACACTGATGATGGAAACGCTGCGTCAGCTCGGAATCGCGGCGCGCTTCGCCAGCGGCTATCTCGATTGCCCGGCGACTCGTGCTGCGCGTGGATCGACCCATGCGTGGACGGAGGCGTATTTCCCGCAGCTCGGCTGGTACGGCTTCGACCCGACGACCGGCAGACACTGCGACCACCGGCACATCGTCACCGGCACCAGCCATCATCCGCGCGGGGTGATGCCGGTGAGTGGGCGTTATTTCGGGGCCGCCGGTGCGTTCCTGAGTATGAACGTGGCGGTGGAGTTTTCGGCGCCGGGAGCTATTCCGGCCACTTGAGATTGAAGGGCTTCCCGTTCCAGTAGGGTTGGCGTGGGTCGAAGAGGTTCAGGCCATTGACGGTGACGTCACCGTTCTTTTCGATGGGAAAGGTCTTCACGGTTCCATCGACAAATAAAACCACTGCTTTGCTTCCAAACGGCTTGGAGTCGAACTTCAAGGTCGAAGGCAGCAGCGGTGTCATCACCACCGGAGTCTTCGGATCATTCGAGGAAGAGAGCCCTGGGATGTAGGAGAAGCTGCATTCATCTTTTTGCAGGGCATGGGGGCCGGTCAGATCGTCCGGATAGAAATGTCGTGGCAGGATATTGGCGAAGAAGATCTTCTCGGGTATCGTCACGGGTTGCGATCAACTGCCGGAAGTATTGATTCGAAGAGGAGGTTCCAAGGATCAGCTTCGTACGATCCTGACCTTGGACCGCCGGAAGGGTGGAGTCGTCGGGGAACTTTCCGTATCGGGATTCGAACTCGTGCAGCGCGCTCCCCACCTGCCTCAGATTGTGAATCGCATGGGCTCGATCGGTTGCCCTCTCTTGCCGAAGCAGCACAGGGATCATCAGGCCGATGATCACGGGGATGGCGGCGGTGATTCCTCCCACCCACAGAATGTCTTTCATCCATTTCCGCGAACGGATCGCCTCCGGTCCCGGCGGCGGCGCGGGAGCATCGGGTGGCGGCTGGTGCGGGAGCTGGACTTCCATTTCCCAACAGCTTCCCCGAGGCCCTCACGGGAAACAAGGAGCCTTTCCCCGAAGAGTCGAGGCTCGAACGAGAACAGACGGTGGCCGCCGGTGGGATCGTCGGGTGAAGTGCGACGGTCATAGACCGCCGCTACATTCCATCAATAGCTCCGTCCCCAGATCGCGCGCGACTTGGTCGGCTTGCCGGTGAGGATGCACTTCGCTTCCGGCTCGTCCTGCTTGTCGAGCGGCAGGCAGCGGATGGTGATCTTGTGCTGCTTTGAAAGCTCGTCTTCCTCGTCCGGCGTGCCGGCCCACGGCGTGATCAGCCAGCCGGGATTGTCCTTCGACCAGTGGGCGTGGAATTCGTCGATCGCTTCGCAAGGCAGGATGTTCGCGTCGCGGAACTCGGTGGCGCGCTTCAGCAGCGTGTCGTGGATGTCCTGCAGGATATCGCTCGAAACGCGGAGGAAGTCCTCCTTGTCCATGAACTCCTTCTCGTTGTTCGCGCGGTCGCGGCGCTGGACGCAGACCTTGCGGGTCTCGATGTCGCGCGGTCCGATCTCAATGCGAATCGGCACGCCCTTCTTGATCCACTCCCACTTCTTGATCCCGCCCTGAATGTCGCGGGCATCGACATGAACGCGCAGCGGATCCCCGTGGAAGTTCTTCTCGAGGCGCAGGGTTTCGGCGAGTGCCTTGCAGGCATCGAGCACCGCTTGCTTGGAGTCTTCCTTCGGCGTGACGGGGATGATGACGATCTGTTGGGTCGCGACGCGTGGCGGCAGCACGAGGCCGTCGTCGTCCGAGTGAGCCATGATCAGCGTGCCGATCATGCGGGTGGAAACGCCCCACGAGGTGGTGTGGACGAATTGCTTCACGCCGTCGCGGCCAGTGAAGGAAATATCCTGCGCCTTGGAGAAATTCTGGCCGAGGTAGTGGGACGTGCCCGCTTGGATGGCCTTGCGATCTTGCACCATCGCTTCGACCGTCAGGGTGATGTCGGCACCGGGGAAGCGCTCGTTCTCCGTTTTCTCGCCGGGGATGACCGGGATCGCGAGGTGGTTCTTGAGGAAGTCCTCATAGACACGGTGCATCAGGCGGGTCTCGTCGATCGCCTCTTCCTTCGTCTCGTGCGCGGTGTGGCCCTCCTGCCAAAGGAACTCGGCGGTGCGCAGGAACAAGCGCGGGCGCATTTCCCAGCGCATCACGTTGGCCCACTGGTTGATCAGCAGTGGCAGATCGCGATAGCTCTGCACCCAGCGCGAGAAGGCCGCGCCGATGATGGTCTCGGAAGTCGGGCGGATGATGTAGGGCTCGGCCAGTTCGCCGGTGGGCACCATCTTCACCTTGCCGGTCGCCTCGTCCTTCTGCGGTTCGAGGCGATGGTGCGTGACCACGGCGCACTCGGTGGCGAAGCCCTCGGCGTGCTCGGCCTCTTTCTCCAGATAGGAAATCGGGATGAGCAGCGGGAAGTAGGCGTTCTGGTGGCCGGTCGCCTTGAACTTACGGTCGAGCTGCTGCTGGATGAGTTCCCAAATGCCGTAGCCCCACGGCTTGATCACCATGCAGCCGCGGGTTTCCGAATTCTCCGCCAGATCGGCGGCTTTCACGACCTGCTGATACCACTCGGGGAAATCCTGGGCGCGGGTCGGGGTGATGGCTGTTTTATCGGACATGGCTTGGGGTCAGAAAACGCGAGCGCCGAACCTCGGACGCCCTGCATCGAATGTCGAATGAAAGGCCCGTGGGTCCGGCGGCGCGGCGGGCGGATTTGGAGCCGGGGACGGGAGGATTTGCACGCCTATTTTGCACCCGGCCGGGCCGGAATCGGGGGGCGCAAGAGGCGGGGAATTTCAATAGCCGGAATCCGGAATCGCGTTAGAGGTGGAAAGCTTCATCCCGAACCATCCCATGAACTTGAGTCGCCTCGTCATCCTCACCCTCTCGCTCACCCTGATTTCCGCCCGCGCGGAAGAAGCGGACAACTCCTTCCCGGGCCTGAAATCCCTGCCTGTCCCGGAAGATCTGACGCCTTTTCCCGGCAAGCTCTCCTACGACCCGGCTCTGACCAAGGTCCTCGATGAGCCCATGAGCCTGGAAGACGGCGCCCCGGAGGCCCGGCGTCTCGTTTCCACCCGGATCAACCGCGAGAACGAAACCCGCTACTTCATCGACTTCGACTCCGGGCCGAGCGCCGACCCCGCCTTCGTCATTACCGAGGAAAAGACCGGCGTGGTCATCGGCAGCATCGCCGGCGAGAGCCTCACCATCCCCGGAAACGGCTTCATCTACGTCAGTGGCCGAGCCAACAACCTGCATCAGGCGCAGGCCAAATACACCATCCGCGATGGCAAGCTCGTCGAGATCGAGCAGCCCTTTTCCTATGTCGGCCTCAAGTCGAAGGCCAAGCAGCCCCTCAAGCTCCTCGCCAAAAAGGACGGAGGTGACGTCATCGCCAATATCCCCGCGGGCGACGCCCTCGAAGTCGTCCTCCGCGATGGGGAGCATCTCCTCATCAAAACCAACTTCGGCCTGCTTGGTTGGTGGAAGGCGAATGCCAACGTGATGGCGGACAACGCGGAGATCGAGGGGATCTATTTCGCGGGGGACTGAGGAAGTTGTTGCCTTGGTCGATCGGGATTGACTCCGTTCAGGCGAGGGAAACTCTACGGTCATGGGCACGCGACGTTTCTGGCCGACTCTTTTTGCGAGCTGCCTTATTGTACTCGTTGCATTTCCATGCGCGCAGGCTGGAGAGTGGGAAATCCCATGGGAGGCCGCGAAAGGGGAACACAAGGCGGTGTTGCCTTACAAGCCGTTGCCTCTCGATCGCTTTCTACTGGAAATCCCCGCGGGCCACGAAGAGGCCAACCGAGACCGGAAGGAAGGGCTGAAGCCTGCGGTTTCAAGGGTGACCTTGCTGACCATGTTTCGCGGCAGGAGCATTTTCCGGGTGCTGATGGAGGTAGAGGAGACCTACTACAATCGCTATTGGTTCATCGTCGCCGAAGTGGAGCAGGGCCGCTACATGCCCTTGTGTGCCCACCAGTATTTCGACGGTTCCGTGAAGATCGAAGACCGCGTGGAGCGCGTTGACACGGATCAATTGGAACTGTCCGTCTTTGCCGAAGGTGGTGGGAAAAACGGTAGTCGGCCGAAGTACAAGATATCGCTGGGGAACGACTTCAAACCGCGCTATGTGTTCGAGACAGAATGATTCCGAGCGGGGATCGGACTGCGATCTCCGTGCCTCTGCGGTTCGTTGAAATCAACCCACTCGTCACAGCTTCTCCGCCGCTTCGTGCAGCAGCGCTTCCGTCGTCTCCCAGTCGATGCACGAGTCGGTGATCGACTGGCCGCGGATGAGTTGGTCGAGCGGGCGGGGGAAGGGCTGATTGCCGGAGACGAGATTGCTTTCGAGCATCGCACCGGTGATCGAGCGATCTCCGGCGGCGCGCTGGCGAACGATTTCGCGGAAGACGCCGGGCATCTTCGCGCAGTCCTTGCCACAGTTCGCGTGGGACGCGTCGATTACCAGGCTCGGAGCCAGCTTCGCGGTTAGAAGCGCCTCGCGGGCGGTGGAAATACTGGCTTCGTCGTAGTTCGGCCCGTGGTCGCCGCCGCGCAGGATGACGTGGCAATCCGGATTGCCAGTGGTGGTGACGGAGGAGGCGATGCCTTCCTCCGAGACGCCGAGGAAGGTCTGCGGACGCGCGGCGGCTTTCACCGCATTGATGGCGGCGGTGAGGTCGCCGGAGGTGGTGTTCTTGAAACCGACCGGCATCGAGAGGCCGGAGGCCATCTGCCGGTGCGTTTGGCTTTCCGCCGTGCGCGCGCCGATGGCCGACCACGAGATCAGGTCGGCGATGTATTGCGGCGTGATGGGGTCCAGCAATTCTGTGGCGGTCGGGAGGCCGAGGTCGATCACGCTCCGCAGGAAGTGCCGGGCGCGGCGCAGCCCTTCGGGGATGTCGTCGGTGCCATCGAGGTGGGGATCCATGATCAGCCCCTTCCAGCCGACGGTGGTGCGGGGCTTTTCGAAATAGACCCGCATCACCAGGTAGAGCTTGTCGCGCAGGCGCTCGGCGAGGGCCGCGAGGCGGTGGGCGTATTCGAGCCCGGACTCGGTGTCGTGGATCGAGCACGGCCCGACGATCACGAGGAAGCGCGGGTCATTTCCCGACAGCAGCGTGCGCAAGTGGACGCGCGACTGCGCGACGAAATCCGCCCGGCCATCGCCGCGCGGGATTTCCGCCTGCAGGCGGGCCGGCGACGGCAGCGGGATGTTGCGGGCGACGTGGAGGTCGGTGACGCGCGAGGGCATGCACCTAGAAAGCAGTGCCAAGTGAGAAGTGCCAAGTGCCAATCGGGCGGCCTGCCGGACAAAGCTATCGCGCCAAAAGCATCGCTCCCGCCATCGCTGCCATCCCAAGATCCTCCACCAGCGCAACGGTGGAAAGAGGCACGTGGAGAACCGTGCCCATGCAGGCACATTCAAGATCCAAGCCCTTCTTGAGCGCCATGAAGACTCCGGCAGCCCCGAAAAGCATCAGGATCACCGTGGCGGGGTAAACGACCTCAGGTTTCCATTGGGCGAGGTAGGCCAAGCCCAGGGACAGTTCGATGAACGGATAGAAGTAGCCGTAAGGACGAACCCGCTTGGCCAGCAGGTCGTACATGTGGAAGCCGTCCGCGAAGCCTTCGAGGTCGAAGAACTTGAACATCGAGAACACCACAAGGAACAGCCCCATGAAATCGTGCATCCACGGCATCGGTTGAATCAAACCATTCGGTAGCTGCCGGGCCGTGGCCGCGAGGAGCGTCAGAATGAGAAGAACCATCAGCGGGACGTAATCCTTCCAAGAGCGCCCCCGGCCCTCCTCTCGCTGGTGGATTCCGCGCGAGTTCGCCATCGTGGACGATAGTCCACTCGCAACCGGCACAAAACGCTTGGATTGTAACGCGAAGCTTTACGCCTTCTCCCACGGCCCGGTCACGGCGACCGTGATCCCGCGGCTCTGGATATTCACGAAGAACCACTTGCCGTCCGGCGAGAAGCAGCAGCCGGCGAATTCGCCTTGGGCGCTGGAATTGCGGGCGAGCGTGAAGATTTTCCCCTCTGGCGTGACGCAGCGGACGTGCGCGGCGGGGGAGAAGCTGGGGTCGATGAGGTCCTCGCAGATGACGATGCCGCCCCACGGCGCGGGGCAGAGGTTGTCGCCATTGGTGAGCAGGTCGCTCTCCTCGGGCTGGAGGAAAAGTTCGAGCGTGTCCTCCTTCGCCGGATCGCCGGAGGGATCGAGCTTGAAGATCTGGCCGCGGCGGGACGGACCGCCATCGGTGCAGCAGATGAAGAAGGACTTTTCGACGAGGTGGATGCCCTCGCCGCGGGCAAAGCGGGCGGCCCCAGCCTTGAAGCCGCGTTGGCGAAGGTCGTCTTTCGGCGAATCGGTGTCCTGCATGTCGATCCATGCCGCCTTCAGCGATTCGCCGACGGCGGGCCACTTTGAGGACGGATCGTAATTCTGCAGGCTCGCGGAGGGTTTGCCGACGATGGCGAGCGCCTGGAGCTTGCCCTTGGTGAAATCGTTCTTTTTCTCCGGCAGGAAGCGGTAGAGCAGGCCATCGCCACGGTCCTCGGTGAGGTAGAGGATGCCGGTGTCGGGATCGAGCGCGACGGCCTCGTGGCGGAAGCGGCCGAGCGCCTTGAGCGGGATTGGCTTCTGCAGGCCCGGTTCGGCGGTCGCCTTCACTTCGAAGCACCAGCCGTGGCGCTGGCCGCGCTCGACCGTCAGGTCGGCCGGTTCCTCGCAGGTGATCCACGCGCCCCACGGCATGGGTCCGCCGGCGCAATTGCGGTCGGTGCCGGTCAGGGACAGGAAATGGGCGGTTTTTTCGCCAGTCGCGGGGTCGAAGACGAGATTCGAGGTGCCGCCGAGCGAGGGATTCAGGCGGTCGTCGCCGGGATCGAAGGACAGTGCCGCGTCGAAGCCGTCCGGGAGCCTGGTGTTGTTGGGAAAGGGCCCCATTGCGGTCATTTCGAGGCCGAGCTCGTGATTGCAGACCAGCACCACCTTGCCATCCGGCCCGGGAAAGGCGGCCATGCCGTCGGCCATGCCAGGGACCTTGAAGCCGTCGCTCATGGGCTCGCCCTTGCGGGCCAGCACGCGGTAGGTAAAGCCCTCCGGCAGGTCGAGGATGCCCTTGGGATCCTTCAGGAGCGGGCCAAAGGGCTCGATCACGCGCGCCGACAGTTCCGCCATGGTATAGCGCTGGAGACCAAAAAACGCGAGGCTGGTGGTGCCGAGGAAGGAGCGGCGGCTGATCATGTTCGCCACTCAACGTCCGATCCCCGGCGGGTCAAGCATCCGCGCGCCGGGTGGCGTTTTCGTCGCCAAAAAACGCGGAAAAATCCCGTCCCGGCCGCGAGATGGAGGTTTGACAGGTCCGCGGACGGCTGGTTGTTTCCTTCAACCTAGCAATTAATTCAAAAAACGCCCCGCCAATGAGCGAAAACGAAATCCCACCGCCGAAGTCCACCTCGTCGATCCCCGCCCCGCGCGGCACGTCTTCGATTCCGGCTTCGAAGCAGACTTCTTCCATCCCGCTGAAAAAGGAGACCGTGCGGGTGACTCTCAAGGCGTCCGACGCGCCGCCGGCCGCTCCGGGAGCCCCGGTGGTGGCCGCCACCAAGCCGCCGATGCCGACCGGCATGGGTGCTCCGCCGGCTCCGTCCGTGGCCCCGACCGCCCCGGCTCCGGCCGTGGGTGCGCCGAAGGCTCCGGCCCCGGCTCCGACCATCGCGCTCCGCCCCGCCGGTGCCCCGACCGCTCCGGCTCCGGCCCCGACGATCCGCCTCAACACCCCGGGTGCTCCGACGGCTCCCGGCGCTCCGGCCCGCACCGTTCCGCTCGGCGCCCCGGCTGCTGGCGGCGCGACCGTCTCCCTGCCGAAGGCTACCGTGCAGCTTCAGCCGCCGACCCAGCCGCTCGGCACCGCGACCCCGACTTTCTCAACCGTTCCCACCATCCAGACCGAGGAGGACGAGAGCGAGAAGGGTGAAACCGCGGCGAACATCCTGTCGATCGTCGGATTCCTCGCGGCTGCCGCCGTGTTGGTCATCCAGTTCATGACCTTCAAGATCTGGAGCACCGAGGGCATCGGCCAGTTGTTCGAATAAAACCTCTTCCCGACCATGATCTATCCCATCATCACTTTCCTGCTTGCTGCCGCGGTCCTCGCGATCGCGATCATGACCGGCAACATGCCGACCTGAGGAATCCGGCAAGCCCGTTTCTTGCAAGGACCGCATCGCCCCTGTGGCGGTGCGGTCCTTGACTTTTCCGGGTTGCCCTCCAACTTCCGCGCATGGCTCAGCAATTCAACGAAAGCAATTTCCAATCCGAAGTCATCGACTCCGCCCAACCGGTCCTGGTGGACTTCTGGGCCGAATGGTGCGGACCTTGCAAGATGATCGGTCCGGTCATCGACCAGCTTTCCGGCGAAGTGGAAGGCCAGGCCAAGGTAGGCAAGGTCAACGTGGACGAAGCCCGCAACCTGGCGGTGAAGTACGGCGTGAAGAGCATCCCGCTGCTGCTTTTCTTCAAGGACGGCGAGGTCAAGGACCAGATCGTCGGGGCCAACGTGACCAAGGACATGCTCAAGCAGAAGCTGCTCGCGCTGGCCTGAGCCGCCGCTGAAATGATTCTTCGAAAGCCGGCTGGAGCAATGCGCTCCAGCCGGTTTTCTTTTCGCGAACTTCCCCGTGCGACACGCGGCCGCCTTGCCAGCGGCACCCCGGCGGGTCTCAATCCGCTGCGCATGTCCCGTCCCGGATTGATCCTCAAGCTCAGTTGCCCCGACCAACCCGGGATCGTGGCGAAGATCGCCTCCTACGTGGCCGGCCATCGCGGCAACTTGGTCGAGTTCGCCCAGTTCACCGACAAACTCTCGCTGCGCTTCTTCGCCCGGCTGGAGATCGAGACCGGCGAGCTGGACGTGGACCCGGAGGATTTCATCGAGGGCTTCGGCACGCTCGGTCGCTCGATGAAGGCGCGGTGGCACTTCCGCCGCCTGCCTTACAAGATGCGCACCGCGGTGCTGGTGACCAAGACCGACCACTGCCTCAACGAGATCCTGTGGCGCGCCGAGATCGGCGAGATGCCGGTGGAAATCACCAGCATCATCGGCAACCGCGACGCCTGCCGCGGCATCGCCGGGCGGGCGGGCATTCCGTTCCACCTGATCGAGATGGATGGCGACAAGAAGGCCGCCGGCTTTGCCCGCATCCGCGAGATCCTCGCGGAGGAAAAGGTGGAGCTGGCCGTGCTCGCGCGCTTCATGCAGATTCTGCCGGATGACT
This sequence comes from uncultured Verrucomicrobiaceae bacterium, assembly GCA_966696705.1. Classification (GTDB taxonomy): domain Bacteria; phylum Verrucomicrobiota; class Verrucomicrobiia; order Verrucomicrobiales; family Akkermansiaceae; genus Haloferula. Next base: position 16,089 of record CBKZPU010000110.1, read on the forward strand.
TCTGCCGCGATTTCGAGGGGCGACTGATCAACATCCATCACAGTTTCCTGCCCGCGTTCATCGGTGCGAATCCGTACAAGCAGGCTTACGAGCGCGGGGTGAAGCTGATTGGCGCGACCTGCCACTATGTCACCGCCGATCTCGATGCCGGACCGATCATCGAGCAGGAGGTCGAGCGCGTGCAGCACTTCCACGCGCCGAATGATCTCGTCCGCCTCGGCCGCAACTGCGAGCGGATCGCGTTGGCCAAGGGCATCCGCTATCACGTCCACGACCGCACCATCATCGACGGCCACCGGGCGATCGTGTTTCCGGATTGAGCCAAGGTGGAAACCACTTTCCCATCGACGCTCCGCGGCAGTGCGGCGAGGATGCGACGGTGCTTTTCCCGATCAGCGATGATGACCGCCACCTGATGCATCCGGCCTGGGTGACCATCGGATTGGTGATTGCGAACGTCGTCCTATTCCTGTGGCAGCAGTTGAGTCCGGAGTTCACCTATGGCTGGAGCGTCATCCCGTATGAAATCACCCGCGGAGAGGACATCAACGAAACGATCTGGATCCGGACTCCGGAGGGAATCCAGGATCTCAAGCTGACCGCCGGTCCCTCGCCGATCTACCTGACCATCTTTTCCGCCATGTTCATGCACGGCGGCTGGATGCATCTCGGCGGCAATCTGCTCTACCTGTGGATCTTCGGAGACAACGTCGAGCACCGCTTCGGTTCGCTGAAGTTCCTCGCCTTCTATCTGGTCAGCGGGATTGTCGCGAGCTTCGCGCAGATCGCGATGGATCCGGACGGTGTGATTCCGAATCTCGGTGCCTCGGGCGCGATCTCGGGCGTGCTCGGAGCCTACCTCGTGCTGTTTCCCCGCAATCGCGTGAATGCGGTCTTCTTCTTCAGCATCGTCTCGCTGCCCGCCGTCTTTGTCCTCGGCATGTGGGGGGTCATGCAATTCATCCAAGGTGCCGGTTCGCTTTCCACCATCGACCGCCAGACCGGCGGGGTGGCCTACGCGGCGCACATCGGCGGCTTCATCGCCGGCGTGGCGATGGGGCTGATTTCGCGGGCCACAATGAGGACGGAGCCGGCGTCGGTGTTCCGGCGGATCTACCGGGAAGATCCTAAGGTTCGGCGGTACTGGT
>CBKZPU010000111.1:0-16998 GCA_966696705.1 uncultured Verrucomicrobiaceae bacterium
TGCGGCTTCGGCTGCACCTGACGCTCCGGCGTCACCTTCTCGCGTTGCGGCTTGCCTTCGGTGTCCTGGCCCGGTGCGCGACGCACGCGGTCCTTAGCCACCTCGGGTTCTTGAGTGCCATCGGCCTTGCCCTTGCCTTTACCGGGAGCGACCGCGTCACCTTCACCTTGGCGCTTCGTCATGTCGCGGCCACGACCACGTTCCGGAGTGGTGGCATCCGCGTCAGCGGTGGCAGCGGCTTCCTTGAGAGCAGCCTTATTTGCCTTGAGACCGCGGGGTTCGGGACGCTTCGGCGGAGCCTCGCTTTGAGCGAACTGTTCGGCTTGGCGACCCACCACCGGCGAGCGGCGGAGTTTTTCGCGGAACACACCTTTCTTGCCGCCACCTTCGGCCGTCTTGTCAGCGATCGCAGCGACCGGCTTGGTCTCGAGATCGCGGCGCTGACGGCTGAACTCGCGCATTTCCTGGCGCTGGGCGAGAATCCGTTCACGACGGTCCTTCTCCACCGGGCGGAATCGCTGCACGCGGTCCGGATCCTTCAACACGCTGTCGAAGCTGCGGGCGAAGGAACGATTGCGGCCACCTTCCAGACGCTCGTCGCCGAGCGCACGCATCGCGGCCCAGGTGTGCGGCGGGCGGAAGCGATCATTGGTGCGGAAGAAGTTGTAGTTGTCTTCGTAACGGCGCTCCCAGTCGCGGTCATGGCGATGATGCCAGCGATTGTACGCCCAGATCGGGTCATAGCCCCGGTGATGGCGGTGGTAGTGGAAGCCGGAGTAGAAGCCGAGATTGGCATAACGCGGAGCGTAATAGTCGCCGAAGTAATAGTGGCCGCTGCGCGGACGAATGAACAAGTGGTCCGTGAACAAGCTCAGGCTGACCACCACACTAGGCGTGTAGTAGTAACCCGGCGTCTCCCACACGTGGCGACGGTAATAAACCGGGGCAAACAACACGCCGCGGTTCACCACCGCGTAGTCCCAATAGCCATCGATGAAGACGTAACCGCGGGGACTCCAGCTATAGCGGGCCGGCACCCAGGTCCAGTTCGGGCGCAAGGGCAACCAGTAGCCGGGACGCCAAGCGTAGCGGCTCTCGTTCCACATCCAGTTCCCGGGCACCCACGTGTGGTCATCCGACGGGGCGGCGATATTCGGGCCGCTGTCGATGCTCTTCGGCGGTGCGGTCTCGACATATTCGACCTCCTCCGTCGTGGTGTCAGCCCAGTAACCCGAGATCCATTGGAAGGTCCCGTCGCCGAGATCGTTCCAGTAGCCCGGAACCCACTGGCGGCCGGGCGGGATATTGCGCCAGATGCCGCTGATCCACAGGAAGTCACTCTGGTCGTCATCCCACGCCCAGTAACCCGGAATCCACGTGACATTGTCGCCGTCGGGCCGCTGGTCGGGCGGAAGTTCTTCAATGGCCGCCGGCGGGCCAGACTTGACGATGAGCCCGGCCTCAGCCTCGAAACTGACGGTTTCGGCGAAGGCCTCGTGGACCGGGCCGCGGGTCAGCACTTCGACGTCCTGATTCGCTTCGGCCTGTTCCGCTTGGGCGGGCGCCGGCATTGGCATCAGCAGGGGACCCGCCGCCGTGAAGGCGAGCAGGCTGCCGAGCATGGGAAAGTATCTTGGTTTCATGATGTCTCCTCCTCGTTGTGTAAGGGTCACCGGGGCAGACGGCTGCCGTCGGCGGTTCATTCAATCGCATTTCCCCGGCCAATGGCAACTTTCTCTCCGAATCCCTGATTTTCAACGGATTGTTCTCACTAAAAAAGTATAGGGCCGCGGAGCACACGAAGTTGGGGATTGCCGAATGCATCCCGCTTGGCGAAGTCGGGGGCATCATGCGCGTCGAAAAGGTGAAGTACGTCCTGTGGGCCGCAGACTGGCAGCGGTGTTTGAAATTCTACCGCGAGCTTTTCGACGGAGTCGTCAGCTTCGAGTCCGAGGTGTGGAGCGAGATCGTCATCGCCGGAGCCACGCTCGGCATCCACGGTGGTGGCGAGGGCCAGCGGACGTGGACCGGGCTTTCCTTCCAGCTCGATGACCTGCGGGAGGGAATTGCCCGGCTGTTAGAATGCGGTGGTACACTGGCCCGCGAGCCGGAGGACACGCCGGAGGAGCCGATTCATTTGGCGATGTGTGTGGATCCCGAGGGGAACGAGTTCATGATGACGCAGCGGCGGCATTAAGGGCGGGTGATGCCGGAAGCCGTTCCAGCAATCCTTCGCCATAGACGCGATCAAGCGCGAGTTCCGCGAGGTTCACGTAGCCGATGTAACACTTGCAGGCGGCGTTGGGGCACGGGCGGGGGCGGAGTTTTTCCGCAAAGTCAGCATCGTGGATATTGCCGATGGGCGCGGCGATGAAGTGGCAGCGGCGCGCATTGCCATCGCCATCGACGGTGAAGCTGGTGTGACCCGCGCGGCATGCTTTGCCACGGCTGGGATGATTGCGGAGATTCACCGGGAAGTGCGGGTCGATGCCGGTCAGGAATTCGACATGCTCGTCGCCGTAGTAACGCGGGTGCTTCTTGATTGCATTCACCCAGAGGTAGGTGTCGTCCGGTAGCAGCCGCCGCAGTTCCCCGATCTTGGGGAAGTGCTCCTTCACGCCCACAGTGCCGACGCTATGGCGGATGCCGAGCCGCCGGAGCTGCCCGATCTTTGCGGCGAACTTCTCCACGGTGGTCTCGGTCGGGTGAAAGGTGCACCACAGCGCGACGGTGTCGCGGTCGGCGGCTTCGAGCCACTTCAGGTTGCCCGCGAGGTTGCTCTGGATGGCGGCGCGGCGGACGTGCGGCATGGCTCCCAACCGCAGCAACGCTTGCTGATACGCACGGTGAATCAGCGCCTCACCCCATGGGGTGAAAAGCACGCCGATCTCGCGCGGCACCTGGTGCTCCACCCAGTCGATGAAGCGGACCAGCCGCTCCGCATCATCGCGCAGCTCGGCGATGGTGTTCCGGGTCTTGGCGAAGGGACAATAGCCGCAAGCGTAGTTGCAGCTCGAAAGCGGCCCGCGGTAGAGGATGTCCCATCGGTCGTCCATCGGCATGGGGTCACACGAGTTCGTATTCCTCCATGCGGGCGGCGATGGCATCGGAGTAGAGCCATGGCCCGATGGTGTCCGCGCGTTCGAGGCCATCCCGCGTGAGCCGGAAAACACCACCATCCCGAATCGCGAGGCCGTGACCCAACAACTCGGCCAGTGCCGGGAAGTCATTCATCCATGGCGTGCCCGCCCACGTTTCGTAGGCGCCCTCATCGAGGCCGTCGGAGCGCAGCAGTGACTTGATCAAGTAGCGGCGCTTCTGCTCGGCGACATCCAATTCGCAGCCATACCACGCGAAGCCATGATCGCCGGCAGGCCGGGTAACGAAGTCGTCCAGGATCGCCTCGATGCCGACGCGGCCGACCGCGTACTCGGTGCAGTAGTGGACTCGCCGGGTGTAGGATCGTGCGCCCGCGCCGAAGCCAATCATGCCGTCTTCCTGGCAACAGTAGCTCGCGCCGCCATCACCCTCGACCGGGCTCGACTCGTGGCGGAACAGCCGTAGCGAGATCTGCCGGTAGCCGCGCTCTAACAGAAAATCGCGAGCCTCGCGGAAGCGCTCCAGCCGCCGGTCGGAGGGATCGCGGCCCTTTCTTCCGAGCCCGGTGAGCGGGCGGACATAGAGCGGATAGAGGAAGATTTCCTGAGGGCGGTAGTGCACCGCTTGTTCGAGCGATTCCCGCCAAGATGCCGCGGTCTGGCATTCGATCCCATAGATCAAGTCGATGTTCAGGACCGGGAAGCCCGCATTCGCAAGCCGCTCCAGCGCCGTGTGGACCACGGGAATCTTCTGCGGCCGGCCGAGCGCGCGGGTCTCGCTTTCCACGAAGCTCTGCACGCCGATGCTCGCGCGGGTGACGCCTTCTTCACGCAGTTGCGCGATCTTCTCCGGTTCTGCCGTCGCGGGGGAAAGCTCGCATGAGAGTGGAATGCCGCGCGGCATGCTGCCAGCCTTCCGCAGCATCGCGAACACGCGGGCCATTTCATCGGTTGTTAGAAAAGTCGGCGTGCCGCCACCGATCGCGCCGCGAGCATAGCGGTGGTCGCCGATGGCCGCGGCCGTCACGTCGATCTGTCGCTCCAGCGCATCGAGATAGCGCGCGACCTTCCCTTCGCGCGGGTTGACGGTGGTGAAGAGATTGCAAAAGCCGCAGCGCATCTCGCAGAAGGGCAGGTGCAGGTAGAGAAAGAGCGCCTGCTTGTCCTCCTCCGCCCACAGGTCGCGAAGAGGCAATGGAGTGTCGAAGTGCCGGTACGCGGTCTTGTGCGGATAGGCGTAGGCGTATCCTTGGAACGGCTCCTCCTGCAGGCGTTCGTGCAGCGTCAGCATCGTGGGGTCAGACAGGCGTGAGCATGGTGGAGGCATACGGCACCGTGTAAACATCCGGATGCCCGACCCGATGGCCGTGAAAGCCCTCCTCGCCGTAAAGCGTGCCGTGATCCGAAAAGGCGAGCAAGTGTACGGGTCCCCGGCGCTCCAGCGCAGCCGCTAGCACTGGCAGGCACGCATCTACGTGGCGCAGCGCGGCGGCGTGCGTCTCGAGGTCGTCGTCCTTTTTTCCCGGAAGGAAGTGGTGATTCGGCCGGTGGATCGCGCTGAGGTTCAGGAACAGGAACACCCGCTCGTCACGAGGAATTTCCCCGAGCCGCCGCGCCGCGAGGGCGAACTGTTCCTCCGCCGACGTTTTCGAAGTCACGCCGGTCTTGGACGACCAGTGGCTCTCCATGAAATACCCCGGCAGCACCCGACTCAGCGGCGTCTTCTTGTTGAAGAAGCCCACGCCACCGAGGCACAGCGTGTGATAGCCGCGCGCGGCGAAGCCGGAGACGATGTCCGGGCCATCCAGCACGCAGGTTTCCGGCCCTGTTGTCTTGCTGCCCGTGAAGCGTAGCGCGAACAAGCGATCGGCCTTCGCGTGCGGGTCTGCGGGAGTCGGCAGGAAGCCGGCGAAAAAAGCCTGGTGCGCCGGATAGGTGAAGCTCGCCGGCGAGTGGCGCTTTTCCCAGCCTGCCGGAAACCACGCCGCGAGATTCGGCGTGCGGCCATCGCGCATCTCCCGATCCGCCACGTCGTAGCGCAGCGAATCCAGCACGATCCACACGAGATCGTGGCTGCCGACGATGCAGTTCATGCCGGTCTTCATGCGTGGGCGGTCAGTAGCTTTGGCAGTTCGACCATCGACTCGATCGTGACGCCCGCGCACTCGCCGGTGCGTCCCGGACGCCTCAGCCGGCAGGTCATCATTCCGGCGGCGGCTGCTCCGGCAATGTCGCGCACGGGATCATCGCCGACAAACAGGACCTCGCCCGGATCACAACCCAATCGTGATGCCAAGAGACGGAAGGCCCGTGGGTCCGGTTTCTCCAGCCGGATCTCTCCGGAAAAGAGACGGCAGCGCTTGTCGAAATGATGGGCAGCTCCACACGCGCGCAATTTTGCCATCTGCGTGCCGGGCGAGCCGTTGCTCAAAAGTCCAAGCGCCAACCCCGACGCACAAAGTTGTTCCAGCACGTGAAGCACCGCTGAATCTGGAGTGACGTACAAAGGAAATGCGCGCTGAAAATGGCGGGCATATGACGGCCCTTTGCTGGCCGCGTCTCCAAACCGACCCGCAAGCCACGTGTAGAACTCCTCCCGTGGCGCCTGTCCATCCCGGTCCACAGTCCAAGCATCTTCCGGATTTATCAGCCAAGAGTACCAATCATCTAACAAGCGCGCCAGCGCCGCCCGCCGGTCGAACAGCGTGTCATCCAGATCGAACGCCACCGCCCTGATCGGGAAACCGATTCGCAACCCGGAAATGTTTGCCACCACGCGGCCGAACGGCTAGCAGCTTCGATCCGACGCTGCACGCACGTTTCCCATCATGATCGACGACCACCTCAAGGAATGGTTCGGCCAGAAGGTCGAGGATTACCAGCCGGGCGCCGGCTACGGCCTGTCCATCCCCCGCTTCGGCTACTCATATGACAATGAGGATGAATCCCCTTCGGAGAACCTGACGGCATATCTCGCCGACCCGCGCACCGCCACCATCAAGGCGCTGGTCTTCGGCATGCCGGGAGAATCCGGCGAATCCTTCGACACTGTCATCCGCATCCTGGTGGAGCACGCCGCCAAGCTGCCCGCGCTGCGCGGGATTTTCCTCGGCGACATCGTGCAGGAGGAAAATGAGATGTCGTGGATCGAGCAGGGCGACATCGGCCTGATCCTCGCCGCCTTCCCGAAGCTGGAAGAGCTGCGTGTGCGCGGCCAGTCGTCGCTGGAACTCAGCCCGTGCACCAACGAGAGCCTCAAGCGATTGACCATCGAGACCGGCGGCATGCCGACCGCCGTGCTGCACAACCTCGCCCGCTGCTCCTTCCCGAACCTCGAACACCTCGAGCTCTGGCTCGGCGACGATGGCTACGGCTGGGAGGGCGACGTCGATGACGTCCTGCCCGCGATCGAGCCGGCGCTGTTTCCGAAGCTCAAGTCGCTCGGCATCCGCAACAGCATGATTGCCGATGAACTTGCGGCCGCCGTGGCGAATGCGCCGGTGCTCGGGCAATTGGAAGAACTCGACCTTTCGCTCGGCACGATGACCGACGCGGGTGCCGAGGCGCTGATCGCTTCCGAAAAGGTCCGCAGGCTCAAGTCGCTCAACCTTCACCGGAATTACCTGACCAGCGCCACCTTGAGCCAGCTCGCGAATCTCGGCCCGAAGGTCGACATCGGCGGCCAGGAGAAGCCGGATAGCTGGGACGGCGAGCCCCACTACTACGTGGCGGTGGGCGAATGACCCGCTTTGCGCTGCTGGCACAGCCGGGCAGCCGGCGCACCGCGGGATTCCTCGCGGCCTGCCGCCGCCACGGCCTGCCAGAACCGCGGGTGATCCGGTGGGAAGAGGTACTTTCGCCGGACTTCGATCTGGCGGCGGGTTTCTCGGGCGTGGATGCCTTGCGCATCGAAACGCCTGCCAATTGTCCTGCGTCCGAGCGTGCCCTGCTGGCGCGCGGCCATACCGCTTGCCGGGCGGAAGGCCTGTTTTCCGCGCTGGACCCTGCCGCTTGCGCCTCCCTGCCCGACGATGACGGCCAGCTCCGCCACCAGCGCCAGTGGTACCTCGGCTTTCATGCGGTGCTGGAAGACATTGGCCGCTGGTGCCGGGAGTCGGGCCTGCGGGTGATGAACGCGCCGGATGAAATCGCGGTGCTTTTCGACAAGCTGGCCACCCGCGAGGTGCTGGAAGCGGCGGAAGTCTCCATGCCAGCCTCAGGCGGACTGTGCCAAGGCTTCGACCACCTTGTCGCCATCATGGACCGCGGCTGGAACCGCGTTTTTCTCAAGCCCTGCCATGGTTCATCGGCCTGCGGCGTGATGGCCATCGCCCGCGGTCCGCGCGGCGATTGGCGCGCGGTCACCACGGCAGAGGCGGATGGGGACGTCATCCGCAACCTGAAGCGTCCACGCGAAATCCGCCAAATGGACGAGCTGCGAAGTACGGTGAATGCCGTAGCCCGCCAACGTGCTCTCGTTGAGCGCTGGTTTCCGAAGGCCACACTGGGCGGCCGCCCCTTTGACCTGCGGGTGGTGGTGGTCGCCGGCATGGCCGCCCACGTGGTCGTGCGCACCAGCCGCGGACCGATCACGAATCTCCATCTCGACAACCGCCGCGGCGATCTCAAGGCAACGTGGAAGGCGGTCGGCGATCCAGCCTGGCGGGGGGCGCTGCGGCTCGCGGAATCCGCGGCCCTTTGTTTTCCCGGCTGCCACTACGTCGGTGTGGATGTCATGATCAGTTCGCGTGGCCGGTATGCGGCCATCGCGGAGGTCAATGCCTTTGGTGACCTCCTCCACCACGAGCGTTGGCGTGGCCAAGACCCGTGGGAACTCGAAGTGGAACTCTGGCGGCCGCAAGACCGCGCCGCGGGTCGGAATTCCCCGGCCGATCCCCGCGTGCGGTGAAAGCGGCGAAGCGGACCGCGTGTTCCCCCTTGCCACCCCGGCCGGCATTCGCTGGCATGGTGTCCTGACCATGGTCTCGTTTTCTGAATCCGAATCGGAAGAAAGTTCACCGGCGATCCGCCGCGTGCTGGTGCTCGGCGGCGGCAGTGCGGGCCTGCTCGCGGCGCTCACGTTGAAGCGGCTGATGCCGGCGCTCGAAGTCACGCTGGTGCGCAGCTCCGAGATCGGGGTGATCGGCGTGGGCGAAGGGACCACCGCCGTGTTTCCCGCCCATCTCTTCACCACGCTGGGAATCTCGAAGGAGGAGTTTTACCGGGAAGCGCAGCCGACGTGGAAGCAAGGCATCCGCTTCCTGTGGGGACCGCGCGACGAGTTCTTTTACGACTTCGAGTTCCAGTACGACCAGCAGTTCCCCGGCACGCGGAAGGCAACGGGCTTCTACGCCGCGGGCGACTGCCGCGATCTGTCTCAAGCCTCCGCGCTGATGGGCCAAGAGAAAGCCTTCACCACCGGGCCGCTCAACCGCCCCGTGATCAAAGGCCAGTATGCCTTCCACATCGAGAATCACCGTCTCGTCTCCTGCCTCGAAGCGATCGCCGTGCGCAGCGGCATCACCGTCGAGGACGACACGCTCGACCGCGTGGAAATGGCTGGTGGCGAGGTGGCGGCCCTCCATTTCAAGAACAGCGGCAATCGCACCGCCGACCTCTACATCGATGCCTCAGGATTCCGCGCGGAGCTGATCGGCAAGGCCCTCAACGAGCCCTTCAAGAGCTTCGCCGGGGGCCTTTTCTGCGACCGCGCGGTCATCGCCGGTTGGGAGCGCACCGACGAGCCCATCCTTCCCTACACCACTGCCGAGACGATGGATCACGGCTGGTGCTGGCAAATCGAGCACGAGACCTTCATCAACCGCGGCTACGTCTATGGCAGCGATTTTGTCTCCGACGACGAAGCGAAGGCAGAGCTGCTCGCCAAGAACCCAAAGATCACCGCGGAGCCGCGCTTGGTGAAATTCCGCAGCGGCCGCTACGAGCGCAACTGGGTCGGCAACGTCGTGGCCGTGGGCAATGCCTCCGGCTTCGTCGAGCCGCTGGAAGCGACCGCCCTCGCCCAGATCATCTACGAGGCGCGCTGGCTGGTCGAATCGCTGCATCTCACCGGCAGCCGTCCGGACGAGGCGATGAAGGCGAGCTACAACCGCATCGTCGGCATCGCCTGGGACGAGATCCGCGACTTCCTCGCCTTCCACTACAAATTCAACACCCGCCTCTCGACGCCCTTCTGGACCCATTGCCGGAAGGAAACCAGCCTCGGCAATTACGAGGAGCTCTACCGCCTTTATCGTGAGACCGGCCCGAGCCCGGCGCTGCTCGTCCACGCCATTCCGAATCGCCCGAACATTTACGGCGTCGAAGGCTTCCTCGCCATGCTGGTGGGCATGCAGGTGCCCTATCAAAGGGTGCACCTCGCCGTGCCCGAAGAGCGCAATGCCTTCGATCGCCAGCGCCAGAAACTCGCCGCCGCGGCCAAGGGCGGCGTCTCCATCCGCGAAGCGCTCGATGCCATCCGCAAGCCCGGCTGGCAGTGGACCTGAAGAAACCCGATTTTCCCATGAACCCTCTCCGTAACCTCGTGGTCGCCGGCTCCGGCACCGACGCGCTGCTGGCCGCCGCCACGATCAAGCGCGCCCTGCCGAACTTGCCAGTCATTCTCGTGCGCGATCCCCAGGCTGCCGTCATCGACCCCGCCGGGGAAAGTACGGTGCCTTCCGTAATTCAGCACCTCGTTCATGCCGTCGGCCTCCAAGGACCCGAAGTCCATTTGCAAGGGCGGCCGGTGTGGACGCTCGGCTTCAAGTGCCTGTGGGGCGCGCGCGGCTCTTTCTTTCGCGCCTTCGACGCGCCGTTTGCCAACGGCCTTTCCGGCTTCCAGACGACGCCCGGCTTCCTCGCCGCGGAAAAGGGCCTCGATGCCTCGTCGCCCGGCGCCGCCCTGATGGCCGCGGGAAAGCTCTTTCCGCGCGACGGCTCGAACGCCTTCAAGCCGCTCGAGCACATCACCGGCCTCACCTTCAAGACCGAGTCGCTCAATGCCATGCTGCTGCGTGCCTGCCGCGTCGCCGGCGTGACGATCCGCGACGCCAAGCTCACCGGCTTCACCCGCGAGCCCGACACGCTGCAGCTCGAAGGCGGCGGCTCGATCACCGCCGATCTTTACCTCGATGCCACCGGTCGCGACGCGCGACTCGCCACGCTCGCTGGCAACACCGCTTGGACCGGCTACGACCTGCCTTGCACCCGCGCCGCCACCGTGCTGCGTCGGCGCGGCAGCGAGCCGATCCGCCCCTTTACCACGCTCGAAACCCTCGACAGCGGTTGGCGCTGGCGCGTAGAACACGATGACGCCGTCGGCCTCGGTACCGCTTGGAACCCGGATTTCACCAGCGACGACGAAGCCTGCTCGGAACTCGTCGCCAAGGCCGGCGACGCATCGTTGGTCCCGCAGGTGCAAACGTGGAATTGTGGTCACCGCACGACGCCATGGACTGGCAATGTGGTGGCCGTGGGAGACGCGAATGGTTTCCTCGAACCGCTGTCATCGCTGCGACTCGTCCATCTGATCCGCCACGTCCAGTGGTTGATCCGCATTCTGGTGGAGAATGACGGCATGCCCGGCGAACGCTGCCGCGAGCTCTACAACCGCGTGGCGGCGCAAGCGTGGGATGAGTCCCGCGACTTCCACGCCGTCCACTACCGTTTCAACACCGCGAGCAAGTCGGCCTTCTGGCAAGCGGCCCGCGAAACGAAGCCCCGCGTTCACGCCGAACTCGTGGATCTTTATCAGAGCATCGGCCCCTCGCCGGTCCTTGAGGCCTGCGTGCCCGCGTGGCCCGGGGTGGTCGGGCTCGAGGCATGGCTGGCCGCCCTCCTGGGTCTTGGCGTGCCCTTCCGCCATCATCCGGAAATCCCTGTCAACGAGCAGAAGGTGTGGGACTCGCATTGCGAGCAGCGCCGCCAGATGGCGCGGCAGGCAGTGCACGCCGAGCTGTGCCTCGGCGCGGCGCGGAATGCGGTGAAGCCGACGCCGCGGGTGCCGTTGCCGTGATTGCGTGGGAACTCGCCCAATGAATGCCGCAGGCCCCTGGACTGCTGGAATCATTTCCAGCTTTTCGGATGCAGGGTGAGGCCGGCCGCATACACGGGATGAAGCGATCCCGACAGGTCGCCAGCGCCCGCCAGAACAGCCCGCCGCCCGGTAGATTCGAAAGCTCCGAATGATCGGAGCAGTCCAAGGGCGGCTGCGCCGCGGTCATCGGAAGCGACTTGCTCGTTCCCATAGCCTGCTCTTGCCCGCTAGTGCGGTCCCCGCTTTCCTCCCCCGCGTGAACCCGCCGCCTTCGCCGCCCCGATCTTGGGCGGAGATCGATCTTTCCGCCCTGCGCCACAATCTCCGCACCGCGCGGGAAGTCGCCGGCTGCGATGTGATGGCCGTGGTCAAGGCCGGTGCTTACGGCCATGGACTCGAGGATGTGGCGCGCACGCTTGCCGCGGAAGACATCGCTTTCTTTGGCGTCGCCAATGTCGGCGAAGCCCGCCGCATCGCCGATGCGGGCGTGACCACGCGGATCTATTTGCTCGGTGCCACATGGTCGGAAGAACGCGCGGAAATCGTCGGCCGCGGCTGGACGCCCTGCCTTTCCTCGCTGGAGGAGGCGCGGGAGTTCGATGCCCTCGCACGTGCCCATGGCAGCCGCTTGAAGGTCCATCTCGCCGTGGACACGGGCATGGGCCGTGGCGGCTTCGTCGCGGCCGGCTTGCCGGAGGTCCTGGTGGAGCTGGAAAGGCTGCCGAATTTGGAAATCGAGGGCATCGGCTCGCATCTGCCGTCCGCGGATGAAGACGAGGAATTCACCCGCTCCCAGATCGCGCGCTACCTGGACATTATCCAATCGCTCGGCGGACCGGAACGGTTCCGCTGGCGACATCTCTCCAACAGCGCCGGCCTGCTCGGCTACGACCGCGAATGCTGCAACCTCGCCCGCCCGGGCCTGATGCTCTACGGCATCTCGCCGCTCGCGGGCCACGAGGCAAAGCTGCGGAACGTGATGAGCCTGAAGTCGCGCGTCACCCTCGTCCGCACGCTGCCCGCTGGTCACGGCGTGTCCTATGGCCGCGCCTTCGTGACGACCAAGCCGACCCGCGTCGCCACCGTCGGCATCGGCTACGGCGATGGCTATCCGCGCGCGGTGTCGGGTCATGGCGCGGACGCTTTCATCCGCGGGCAGCGTTTCCCGTTGCTCGGCCGGGTGACCATGGACCAGCTCATGGTCGATGTGACCGGCAGCGACGTGGCCGAGGGCGACGAGGTCGAAATGTTCGGCCCGAACATCCGCGTCGATGAAGTCGCCGCGAAGGCGGGCACCATCTCGTGGGAAATCCTCACCGGCATCACCCCGCGCGTGGTGCGGGTCTATGCCTGACGGCCTCGCCCGATGAAAACCGCAGGCCCTCGGACTGCGGGAATGATTTCCAGCTTTTGGGATGGACGATGAGGCCGGCTCGACTCCCCGTCACATCTCCAGCGTCGCCCGGACCGGGAAGTGATCGGAAGGATACACGCCGTTCTTGGAGCTGCGGATGATCTCCGCGGCGGATCCTTTCAATTCCGGCGTCGCGTAGATGTAATCGATCCGGGAACCGTTCTTCACCCCGGTGAACTGGTTGAAGGTTCCCGATTCTTCCGGCGGCGCGCTAGCGTTGAGCGAACGCCACACGTCGCCAAAGCCGGCCTCCTTGATCGCGACGTGGAGCGGATCGCTTTCCGGCGCGTTGAAGTCTCCTGTCAGAATGACCGGCCCGCTGGCCTTGCGCGCGGCGATGCGTGAGAGAATCAGCGCCGTGCCCTTTTGCCGCGCATCCGGCGAGGCGTGGTCGAGGTGGGTATTGAAGAAGTGGAACGTCTGCTTCGTCACGCGGTCGTAGAGCTTGGCCCACGTGCAGATCCGCGTGACGGTATTCCCCCAGGTGCAGGAGTTGCAGACCTCCGGCGTGTCCGAGAGCCAGAAGGTGCCGCTTTCCTGCACGCGGAAACGGTCCACCTTCACCAGGATGGCCGCATATTCTCCCCGATCGATGCCGTCCTCGCGCCCCACACCGATCGCGACGTAGCCGGAGAGCCGGTCGGCCAGATCGTCCATCATCTGCGGCAGGCCTTCCTGGATCCCCACGATGTCGGCCGCGTCGTGCTTGATCAGCTCGGCGGCTTGGTCGCGGCGCGCGGTCCACGCGCGCTCGCCGGTGTCGCCGGGAGTAATGTAGCGGAGGTTGTAGGTCAGCACGCGCAGCGGCTTCGCTTCCGCCGCGCCAAGCGCCAGAAGTCCGGCGGCCATGCTTGCCAAGGCTTTCAAGTTCATGCCGCCCAGTGTGGCGATTTCCTCCGACGGCGCAACCGCGGGAAAGTACTCCGAACTCTCCGAGCGCGGCCGAAGCAGTTCGGTTGGCGGTGGTCACCCCCCAAAGACCCTTCGGGCAACCGTCCAGGGTGATCGGCACGCAGGATTTCATGCAGCCACAAGGTAGCTTCAACCGCTCGCGGCGCCTGCGGACCACATTGGGGTTGTCGCCCGCTCCCGCCTTTCGCCAGATGATGCCATGCGCTTCCTGCTTTTTCTCCCCCTCCTCGCCTCGGCGGAACCGCTCACCTACGAATGCCGGTTTTCAGAAACCGCTCCGAAGATCGACGGCGACCTGGCCGATCCCGCTTGGGAGAAGATCGCCTGGACCAGCGACTTCACCGACATCCGTGGCAAGGAGCATCCGGCACCACGTTTCCGCACCCGCGCCAAGATGCTGTGGACCGCCGATGGCCTGCACGTCGCCGCGGAAATGGAAGAACCACACGTCTGGGGCACACTGACAGCAAAGAACGCCATCATCTTCCACGACAACGACTTCGAGATCTTCCTCGATCCCGATGGCGACACGCTCAACTACTACGAGTTCGAGATCAACGCGGTCGGCACGATCTGGGAACTCACGCTCGACAAGCCCTACTCCAAGGGCGGCAACGCCGTGCACGGCACCAATCTCCCCGCCCTCAAGAGCGCCGTGAAGGTCATCGGCACGCTCAACAACCCGGCGGACACCGATACCGGTTGGTCCGTAGAAGTTTTCCTGCCGTGGAAAGACCTCGCGAAGTATTCCGGCAAGCTCCCCTCACCGCCGACGGCGGGCGACACGTGGCGGATCAATTTCTCCCGCGTCGAGTGGAAACACCGCGTGAAGGACGGCAAGTACGTCCGCGTCCCCGAACACGGGACGAAGATCCCCGACGGAGACCATCCCGAAGACAACTGGGTCTGGAGCCCGCAGGGCGTGATCAACATGCATGTCCCTGAGCTGTGGGGTCGGCTGATGTTCGTGAAATGATCAAGGCACCGCCACGAACGGGCCCAATCGCCTGCGGAAGAAGATTCCTCGCGGAATGGCCATCAGACGGGCGAGCCAGCCGAGCCACGCCTTGCGCTTGCCTGACGGTAGCGCGGCGCCGTCGAGAAGCGCGACCATTTCCGGGTGGCCAAACATCGCGGCGAACATCGCCGGCGTCTTGCCACCGCCTTGATCAGCGAGCGGATCGGCACCGGCAGCCAATAGCAGACGGGCGACACCAAGGTGGCCCTTGAAGGCGACACCGGCGAGCGGCGTTTGCCCGCGATCATTGCGGGCGTCGGACTCGGCACCGCCTTCTAACAGAAGCTCCACGGCCTCGGCGTTGCCATGGTAGGCGGCGAGCATCAGCAGGGTGTTACCCTTGCCGTCTTTCAGCTCGACCGGCATGCCGGCCTCAAGCATCGGGCGCAGCATTTCCGTGTCGCCTTGGCGGGCGGCATCGAGCGCCATTTGCTGGAGTTCGGCGTAGCGGCGTTGTTCGGCTTCGGTGATCATGAAATGACGGCGTGGAGGATGGCGATGGAGCCGGGCTTCCGCTCCCTCCCCGGCGCTTCGGCCCGGGCCCCATCGCGGGTGAGTTTGTTAGATCAGACGCCGGCCGGTTCGGCCTGCGGCTCTTCGTGGACGGAGATGTTGTTGGTCACGCCGCCGGCATGCGCTTTCAACGCGGCGCGGACCCCGGCTCCGTAGGCGGGATCCGCCTTGTCGAAGTGGACCAACTGGCGCTCGATGATTTCTTGCGGCACGCCCTGCATTGCTTCGGCGATGTTGCTGAAGAGCTGCTGTTGCTGCGATGGATTCATCAGGCGGAACAGATTGCCCGGCTGGGTGTAGTCATCGTTGCCATCACGGTGATTCCAGCGGTCGGCATCGCCCGAGATCTTCAGCGGCGGCTCGGCGAAGCGGTCGCTTTCGGCGGGGCCATTGAAACTATTAGGTTCATAGTAGGCGCTCGACGAGGTGCTATAGCCGGCGTTCATCGAGCCATCGAGGTGGTAGTGATTCACCGCGTTCTTCGGGCGGTTCACCGGCAGCGCCTCATACCAGGTGCCCACGCGATAGCGGTGGGCATCGGCGTAGGAGAAGATGCGGGCTTGCAGCATCTTGTCCGGAGAGAACCCGATGCCGGGGACGATGTTCGACGGCGAGAACGCGGACTGCTCGATCTCCTGGAAGTAGTTCTCCGGATTCCGATTCAGTTCCAGCACCCCCACCGGGATCACCGGGTAGTCGGCATGCGGCCAGACCTTGGTGAGGTCGAAGGGATTGAAGGAGCACTTCTCCGCGTCTTCCTCGGCCATTACCTGGATCTGCATGTCCCACCGTGGGAAATCGCCGCGCTCGATCGCTTCGTAGAGATCCTTCTGCGACGACTCGCGGTCCTTCGCGATGACCTGCTCGCCTTCGCGGTTGGTCATCGTCTTGATGCCCTGCCGGGTCTTGAAGTGGAACTTCACCCAGAAGCGTTCACCGGCGGCATTGATGAGCGAGTAGGTGTGCGAGCCGTAGCCATTGGTGTGGCGGTAGCTCAGCGGCAGGCCGCGGTCGGACATCAGGATGGTCACTTGATGCAGCGACTCCGGCGACAGCGACCAGAAATCCCACATGGCGGTGGCGCTGCGCATGTTGGTGCGCGGATGGCGCTTCTGGGTGTGGATGAAGTCGGGGAACTTGAGCGGATCGCGCACGAAGAAGACCGGCGTGTTGTTGCCGACCAAGTCCCAGTTGCCTTCCCCGGTGTAGAACTTGAGCGCCCAGCCGCGCACGTCGCGCTCGGCATCGGCCGCGCCACGCTCACCGGCGACCGTGGAGAAGCGGAGCAGCATGTCCGTCTTCTTGCCGACCTGCGAGAAGATCGCGGCCTTGGTGTATTTCGTGATGTCGTGGGTGATGGTCAGCGTGCCGAAGGCGCCGGAGCCCTTGGCATGCACCACGCGTTCCGGGATGCGCTCGCGATTCTGATGGGCGAGCTTTTCGATGAGCTGATAGTCCTGCAGCAACAGCGGCCCGCGCGGGCCGGCGGACAGGGAGTTCTGGTTATCAGCGATCGGGTTGCCGCCGGTGGTGGTCATCTGGGATTGCGCCATGGTGGTGATGGAGTCGGGATTGCGAGGCGGATGCTGGCGGATCGCGAGCCATTTGAGAAATCGCCGGTTGAAAACGCAGCCATTCGGAATTCTTATAGCTTCATGGAACTTCGGCAGCTTGAGCTCTTGGTCAGCGTGATCGAATCCGGCTCGCTGACGGGCGCGGCGGCGAAGTGTCATCTGTCCCAGCCGGCGATCAGCCAGCAGATCCAAGCGCTGGAGGATGAAATCGGCGAGCCGCTGCTCATTCGCAAAGCCCGCGGCGTGGAGCCCACCACGGCCGGCCGCACGGTGCTGGAGCACGCCCAACGGCTGCTCGCCGAGCGCGACAAGCTGCGCGACGCCTTCGCCGACCGCCGGGAACTCCGGCACGGCCGCGTTTCCTTCGGCATCATTCCCACGATCGCGCCCTACTTGCTACCGCAGTGGCTCGGCCCCTTCCGCGAACGCTT